>JAUTCS010000152.1 GCA_030673825.1 Verrucomicrobiota bacterium JB024
ACGACGCTCTTCCGATCTGCCTCCGTCCTGGCCGAACCGCTCTCCGAGGTGCTCTCGGCACTGGTGTACCTGAGCGCCCCGAGCATGGCCGAGGCCAAGCGCCGCTTCGACGAGGCCGCCGGGATATTTCCGCCCTTCAAGGGCAAGCTCAAGCTTGTCGCGAAGGAGCGGCTCGGCTTCGACGGGCTGGACCGAGCGCTCGACCAGCTCGCCCGCGGCTCCTACGGACTACGCAAACAGGCGCTACGCCTCTGTGCCGACGTCATCCGCGCCGACGGCAAAATCGACGCCAACGAGGCCGAGCTGTTCCGCGCCGTCGCAGTCTCGCTCGACTGCCCAATGCCGCCCGTGAACGCGGCATAAGGTTCTCCCACGCAACGGAGGCCGCCTCAACGTATTCATTTTCCCAATACAAAAACTTACCCGCGCATGACGCGCTGGACGAGCAACCGGCCCAGATAGACAAGTAACCCGAGCGGTCCGAGCACCCAGCAGGCGATCAGCTCGATCGGGATACGCAGCCCCGTCCGGCAGGCGTGTTGATAAAGCACGAACCCGAGAAACAGGTGCATGATCTGGATCTGACACCACAGGATGAGAAAGCCCATTGGGTGCACGACGACGGACTGCGCCTCGGTGTAGCCGACCCCGCCGGGCCAGACGATCCCGCCGAGGTCCCACGCCTGATAGTACAGGTAGATGAGCGGAATCAGCAGGAGCGTTGGCGCGACCATCGGGTGACAGATGTGCCGCACCACCCGCGCCGACGGGAAGAACAACACCGCCAGCCAGAACGGCACCGGCAACGCCAGGATAAGCCAGAACGCCCGCGTGATGCGTTCCCCGGCCAGCAATTCCATTGTCCACCCCGGCATGATTTTTTGACAATACCGGCCCCGCCCGCTCTGGAAATAAAAAAAGCCCCGGTAAATACCGGAGGCTTGATGGAAAATAACGCGTGACGCCGGACGGAAACGCCGCCACCGACTGATTCCGGCGACAGCTAGTTGGCGTACTTCACACCGCAGCCGTAGGGCTGGGTGCTGGCCTGCGAGACAGGCTCGCCCGCCTTGGCTTCGGCCATGGCCGCGTTGACGTAGTTGGTCGCGGTCTTGATGTCCGCCGGGTTGGCCGAGCTGTTGCTGTCGATCGCACCGTGATAGATGATCTCGCCTTCCGGGTTGATGATGAACATCTCCGGCGTGCGCTTGGCGCCGTACTCCTTGCCGACCTTGCCGTCGGTGTCGAGGAGCACCGCCGTCGCCTTCGAGCCGTGGTCCTGGGCGGTCTTCTGCGCCTGCGCCGGGGGCTCGTAGCCCTGCTTGCCGGGGGCGGAGGAGACGATGCTCAGCCAGACCACACCGTCAGCGGTCTGCTTGGCCTGCGTGGCCTGCATGTTGCCGCTGCCGTAGTGCTTTTTCACGTACGGGCAGCCGTGGTTGAGCCATTCGAGCACGACGTACTGGCCGGCGTAGTCGGAGAGCGTGTAGCTCTTGCCGTCGGCCCCTTGGAGGGTGAAGTCCGGGGCCTGGTCGCCGGGCTTGGGCGCGCCCTGGGCCGCCACAGCGGCACCGAGCAGGCAGATCAGAGTGAGAGGGAGGGTGAGGATTTTCATAACGAACTTGGGTGAGAGGTTTTCCGTTAGTTCCCGGGGGAGCGGTAAAAGTTCCCCCAAAAAACTTTGCTGTCAAATCCCTTGCTCAATCCGTAAACCCGGTTTACCTAGGCGGGATGGAAAACGATCAGGTCTGGGAACAACTGCGTCAGGAAGCCGAAGAGGCCGCCCGCAAGGAGCGCGCCCTGGCCAGCCTGTTCGACGAGGTCGTGCTCTCCCAGGACAGCCTGGAGAGCGCGCTGGCCGTGCGCCTGTCCCGCAAGCTCGCCTATCACGCCACCCCCGAGGGCTACCTCAAGGAGGTCTTCTGCGAGTGCTTCCATAACAACCCGCAGATCGGCGAACGCATCCGCCACGACATCGTCGCGATCAAGGAACGCGACCCGGCCTGCCGCAACTACCTCGCCCCCCTGCTCTACTTCAAGGGCTTCCAGGCCATCACCTGCTACCGCATCGCCCATGAGCTGTGGACGAACGGGCGCGAGGAGCTCGCCCTGTACCTGCAGAGCCTGATTTCCGAAGTCTTCGCGGTGGATATCCACCCGGCGGCCAAGATCGGCTGCGGCCTCCTGCTCGACCATGCCACGAGCTTCGTGGCGGGCGAAACCAGCGTGATCGAGAACCACGTCTCCATCCTTCACGAAGTCACCCTCGGCGGCACCGGTAAGTCCGCCGGGGACCGCCACCCGAAAGTTCGCCACAACGTGCTCATCGGCGCCGGGGCTAAACTCCTCGGCAACATCGAGATCGGCGAAGGCGCCAAGATCGGGGCCGGCTCGGTCGTGGTCGAGGACGTCCCCCCGCACGCCACCGTCGTCGGCGTCCCCGCCGTCGTCGTCGGCTTTACCAAAGACCTCGACCCCGCCCAGAGCATGGACCAGTGCATCAAGGGCTGAGGTTTTTGTGGGGGCTGCGCACCCCCACACCCCGCGGCAGGCGCAGCCTGCACTTTCGATGCTGCGCATCGTGTTTGCGATTGTTGAAAGCAGCGACGCTGCTTTCAACAATCGCAAAGCGAAGGCATCAAAACTGGGTCGCCACCTTATTTACTCCACCCGCATATCGTATTTAGCTGGGCAGGCCGTGTGTCAGAAGAGACGTCAAGGTCGGTCCGGCGTTTGTGCGCAGCACGGACGACGGACCGAGGGTGCAGCCCTCGGCTGCCGCAGGGTTTGGGGGCGCGGAGCCCCCATATCATCCATCCACCCGCTCCCTCCCCCACCTTAGCGGTGGTCGATCATGATTTTGACGCCTTCCTGGCGCATGTTGGTGGCGAAGGCTTCCTCGATGCGGTCGAGGGGGAAACGGTGGGTGATGAGGGAGGTCATGGGCAGGCCGATGCGCTCGGCCCGCTGGAGGAAGTGGTACGCGTTCGGGTACTCGAAGCTGTTGTAGGCCCAACTGCCGGTGACGGTGACTTCCTTGCGGCAGATGTCGAAGTGCGGGTTGATGGCGCACTGGCCACCGTCCACGAAGTGCCCCACCTCGCAGAGGCCGCCACCGCGGCGGATGCACTTGAAAAGATTGGCGAAGGCGGCGGGGACGCCCGTGACCTGGAAGCCGAAGTGCGCGCCGACGCCCTTGGTCATGGCGTTGACGGCGGCGGCGAGGTCGTCGATCCCGGCGTAGTCGCGATAGTTGAGCGTCTCGTCCGCGCCCATCTGACGGGCCAGTTCGAGGCGGGAGGGGTTGCCGTCGATGGCGATGATGGTGTTGATCCCGTAGGTGCGCAGGACGGCGATCATCATCAGCCCGATGGGGCCGCAGCCCTGCACGACCACGCGGGTGCGGAAGCTCAACTTCACGCCGCAGGTCTTGGCACGTTCGAGGGCGTGGCAGACGACGGCGGCGGGCTCGATCAGCGTGCGCAGCTCGACGCTCATGTCGTTGACGACGAAAACGGAAGAGCCGGGGCGGATGATCAGGTACTCGCCAAAGTAGCCGTTAAAGTGGTTGTCGGGCTCATCGGGCAACAGGCCGTAGAGCCGCATGTCGTCGCACAGGTTCGCCTTGAGCGGATTGTACTTGGCGATCATGCAAGCGTCGGAGGTCTCCATCAGGCTGGTGACGATGCGGTCGCCAGGGACGACGGGCTTGCCCACGCTGTCCATCTTGATGTTTTTGCCGACTTCCAACACCACGCCCGTGCCCTCGTGGCCGAGCACGGCGGGAGCCAGGCCGAAGGGGTCCGAGTTGTAACAGTGGATGTCGGTCCCGCAGATACCGCAGGCCTCGACCTTGACCAGGATCTCGTCCGGCCCGATGGTCCGCAGGGGAAAGTCGCGGATCTCCAACTGCTTGGGCGCGACGAGGACGGCGGCCCGTGCCTTGGCCGGGACGGCGGTCGCAACCTTGGCGGAGGACGAGGCCGGGAAGCGGGCGGCGGTGGCGACAGGGGTGCCCTTGGCGCCGGGCTGGCTCTGCGTCACGACTTCACGGACGATGCGGTCGATGTCTTCGCGGGAAAACTGCATGGGAAACCGAGAGTGGTTAAAAATCGGAACCTTGCCGAGGAAGAAAGTGGGTCTCCGGTGCGCCCGACGCACAGCAGAAGGGCGCACCGAAGTCCACGATCAGGCTTAGTTATGCAAAAAATCAAGACCGCGCGGCCAGGACAGTTCGCTCATATTGCCGGATCGATTCGAGCAAGGCAAGCTCTCCCGGAACGTCATTTCGGCGGCAGAACTCGTCCCAGATCACGCTCCAAGGCAAGGCCTTAGCGGCCTCAAGCAGCAGCAGGCGGGCGGTGTAGTCGCCGGAAAGTTCGGCCTCGCGGAGTTTCGCGGACGGCTCGAGCAGCGCCAGCAGGAGGCACTTCTGGGCGGCGCGGGTGCCGATGGCCCAGGCGGCGATGCGGTTGATCGAGGCGTCGAAGAAGTCCAGCCCGATGTGCGTGCGCGGGAGGGCGTCGCAGCGGACAAGCTCCTGCATGATGGCCTGGGTCGGGTCGTCGAAGAGCACGACGTGGTCGCTGTCCCAGCGCACCCCGCGGGAGACGTGCAGGAGCAGCTCGGGCACAAACATGAGGACGGAGGAAATCTTGTCCGCGATGCTCTCGGTCGGGTGGAAGTGCCCGGCATCCAGGCACAGGGCACCAGTCTGCGCTCATACTCGACAAGCCGGTTAGCGTAGTCGGCAATCTTGATTGCCTCTGACAGGTGATCATCCTTCTTGCCGTAACGGCGCTGGTACTTGCCCATGTTGAACAGCATTGCGCCGCGCACCTCGTCAGG
>JAUTCS010000153.1:0-2500 GCA_030673825.1 Verrucomicrobiota bacterium JB024
CCGTCGCTGTGAACGCTTGGGTGGAATCAGCCTGTTATCCCTAGAGTACCTTTTATCCTTTAAGCGACGGCCGTCCCACGCTGGACCGCCGGATCACTTGGACCTGCTTTCGCAACTGCTCGACTTGTAGGTCTCACAGTAAAGCCTACTTATACCCATGTGCTCTTTGGGCGATTGCCAACCGCCCTGAGTAGACCTTCGTAATCCTCCGTTACCTTTTAGGAGGAGACCGCCCCAGTCAAACTGACCCGCAAGCACTGTTCCCCGCCCAGCTAATGGGTTCGGGGTTAGATATCTAACAAGCGAAGAGCGGTATTTCACCATTGGCTCCACCACACCCTGGAGTGCGGCTTCAAAGCCTCCCGCCTATCCTACGCATCGAAAATCAAATACCAATACCTGCTTACAGTTAAGGTTCATAGGGTCTTTCCGTCCTGCTGCGGGTACGCTGCATCTTCACAGCGACTACAATTTCACTGGGCGCCTCCTCGAGACAGCGTGCAACTCATTTCACGATTCGTGCAGGTCGGAACTTACCCGACAAGGAATTTCGCTACCTTAGGACCGTTATAGTTACGGCCGACATTCACGGGGGCTTAGTCTCGAAGCGTTAACAACAAGGTTTCACCTTTCCGCATTGGTCACGTGTCACTCCCTATACGTCCACTTGCGTGTTGGCAGAGAGCTGTGTTTTTGCTAAACAGTTGGTTGCACCTCTTCACTGCGGCCCTTACGGGCACCCCTTCTACCGAAGATACGGGGCCAATTTGCCGAGTTCCTTAAGGAGGGTTAACCCACGCGCCTGAGAATACTCATCCCGGATACCTGTGTCGGTTTGCGGTACGGCCTAATTGTGGAGGCTTTTCTTGGAACCGCTTCATCCCCTGCGTATCAGGCCGTAGCCATCAACTCCCAATTCAATAAGATAGGGGGAATTCACAATCCGTCCTCTCCACTCGGTGCAGGAATATTAACCTGCTTTCCATCCACTACTCCTTACGGCCTCGTGTTAGGAGCCGACTAACCCTGGGGCGACGAACGTTGCCCAGGAAACCTTATCCTTACGGCGACACGGATTCTAACCGTGTTTATCGTTACTCATGTCTGGATTCTCACTTCCAACCGCTCCACCATCCATTACCAGATGACTTCGACGCTGTTGGAACGCTCGCCTACCAAGTATAATACTTCCGCGATTTCGGCAAGTAGCTTAGTCCCGATCATCTTCGGCGCAAATCCTCTCGATAGGTCAGCTATTACGCACTGTTTAAATGGTGGCTGCCTCTAAGCCAACATCCCTATTGTCTATGAAGATTCACATCCTTCAAACCACTGAGCTACTATTTAGGGGCCTTAATCGGCGGTCTGGGCTGTTTCCCTCTCGACTACGAAGCTTATCCCCCGCAGTCTGACTGCCTTGTTTCACCTCTCGGTATTCGGAGTTTGATAAGGTTTGGTACCCCGGTATGGGGCCCTAGCCTTTTCAGTGCTCTACCCCCGAGAGTCAGCACAAGACGCTATACCTAAATATATTTCGGCGAGAACCAGCTATCACGGGGCTTGATTAGCCTTTCACTCCGACCCTCAGCTCATCACCACACTTCTCAAGGTGTGTGTGTTCGGTCCTCCACTTTGTGTTACCAAAGCTTCAACCTGGCCAAGGGTAGATCGCCTCCGCTTCGGGTATCATGCCCGCAACTCATCGCCCTATTCAGACTCGGTTTCCCTGCGCCTACGCCACGTAATGGCTTAAGCTTGCTACGAACATGAACTCCCAGACCCATTATGCAAGAGGTACGCCGTCACCCCGAAGGGCTCCGACCGCTTGTCAGCAATAAGTTTCAGGTACTTTTTCACTCCCCTAACAGGGGTGCTTTTCACCTTTCCCTCACGGTACTAGTTCACTATCGGTCGATATCGAGTATTTAGGGTTAGACGGTGGTCCGCCCATATTCACACCGGGTTTCACGTGTCCGGTGCTACTCAGGAACATCCTAGGGCCGATTCTGTTTCGGTTACGGGACTTTCACCCTCTTTGGTACAGCTTTCCAGAAGCTTCTCCTCACATTCACGGTCCCATATTGGAGTCCATACCCCGGGAAGATAAATCCTCCCGGTTTGCCCTGTTCCGCTTTCGCTCGCCACTACTGACGGAATCGCATTCGCTTTCTTTTCCTCTGCTTACTAAGATGTTTCAATTCAGCAGGTATCGCCCTACCCTTCCTATGTGTTCAGAAGGGAGTCGCCTGACGGCGGGGTTGCCCCATTCGGAAATCTCTGGATCAAAGCGTCTATGCCGCTCCCCAGAGCTTATCGCAGCTTGGCACGTCCTTCATCGCCTGATATCGCCAAGGCATTCACTTATTGCTCTTTGTTGTTTGATTCGTACAAACACCGTTTTAAATAGCATTCTCTTATGCGCGTATTACACAATAACATTTGTATTTTGTACTCATGTTGTTACATTGTAGTAATCCACAACGCTTGAACTGTCAAAGAA
>JAUTCS010000153.1:5000-7294 GCA_030673825.1 Verrucomicrobiota bacterium JB024
AACACCCTTTTTTCTTTTTTTTTCGAATAAATCGAAAAAGGAAAAAAGATGGATGGGTGACTGGAAAAGAACGGTTCCGAGCGGGTTACCCCCTCAGGGAAAGAGGACGGAAGCTACGCTCTAAACGATCGCTGACAACTCTTTTTTTCAAAAAAGTGACATTCTTTTCGGACGGATTTTTCGTCCTGACGCCGAACCCGCATCAATGCTGACCTCAGCGGTAATCGCCGCTTTTCGACTTTCGTCCGCGGCAACAGCATTAAGATGCCACAGTGAGGCGGAAAATTCCACCCTTCCCTCCGTTTTCACCGGAAATCGCGGCAAAACACGACCCCGGGCACACGCTCCAGCCCTCAAACAAGCCCTTCGAGCCCGGCGAGAAACGCATCTTTCCAGTAATAAGCGTCCAGCAAAGTCGGATCATCATCGCCCATCAGGCGGCGCGCCAGGTACAGGGCCTCCACCGAGGCCAGGCCGCCACTGGGATCTTCCGAGAGCTTGCTTACACGCGGGTAAGCGGTGCGGACACCATCCGGCAGGCGGCGACGCAACGGCGCACCGCTCAGGCAGGCCTCCAGCTGCGGGAGCAGACGCCAGGTAGAATCCAGCAGTAGAAAGGGCCGCGAGCCCGCCTCGGCGAAACACCCCGGCAGCGGCCCCTGCGAACAGGCGGTCGCGGCGCGGGCGGCGGCCTGCTTTTTTTCATCATCACTGAGCACTGCGTCGGCGGGGGAAAGCAGGTCGCCCTCCGTATGCAGCAAAATAAAACCCGTCGCGTCGAAGCGCAGCGTGGGTGTGGCTTTGAAGAACACGACATCCGGCCGCCCGCGCAGTGGTTCGAGCGAACACTTGCTCAGGCGTTCCTTCGGGTGGCGGATGACGACGGTCGGGATCATACTTCAGAAAAGGCTAACATCAAAAACATACCCCGCAGGCGCAAAGCTAAACAGACCGCGTATAGGCGGAGTATCTATATCAACGCCAAGTCCGACTCATTGAGCAGTCAGAAAATAACTGATCTGGAAACGGTGCCCGCCGCTTTGCGCGTGGCGCTCGTTCGCCACAGTGATTTCGACCACGCGGGAGCTCCCCGGTGCTTCGTCGCAGAGCACAACCGGGACGGTATGCCCGCCCGCCCATTTCTGGATCTCCGGCTTTTCATAAAACCCGTCCAACCGGCAGACGGTGTCGCCACCGATCCGGACATCCGCCATCCCATAATCGCCCGCATACTTGACGTACCCGATGAGCAGCGTGCCACCCGTGAGCTTCACCTTGAGGCAGGCACCGGGCCGCTCGGATTCCCAGCCCACATAACCGCGCTCGTGCGTGAACTGCGTCCAACCGTCGTTCCCGACGACCTCCATCTGCGGCGCGTGGAGGACCTTTCCGCCCAGGTACTTGGCCGCCCCGGGGTTGAGCAGGTCTGGTAATTCCGCTTCACCCGTCGGCGCGGAGACACTTCCGACGAAGCGCTCCAGCAGCGCGGCGATAAAGGCATGGCCGTCATCGTTGGGGTGAACCTCGTCCGGCGAAATCGCTTCCCAACGGAGCTTCCCCGCCGCGATCTCCGGGTAAATCGCATCGCGGAAGGAGAGCATCGGCAGCGCGTAGTGCCGCCCGACCGGGATGTGCTCGTTCTGATGGTTCGTGCCGTCACGACGCGGATTAAAGATCAGGATCACAAGCGGTTTCTTCGGGGAATCGACGCACTGGCGCACGAGCGCCTCGTAGGAGGCAGCCACATCCGGGTTGATGCTGTCGTTGACAGCAAACTCGATGGTGATGATGTCCGGTTCGCGGCAGAGCATGTCCTGCTGCGCCCGGAACGCCCCGAACAGGCTGGTGGTCGCTCCGAGCCCGGCGTTGATAAAGGTGCACGGCGCGCGCTCGTCCAGCCAGGCGGCGAAGCGGGCGGCGTAGGAGGTGCGCTCCCCGTCTGACGCCAGCGCCCCCGCTGTAATCGAACCGCCTATAGCAGCGTACACGACCGGCTCCCGTTTTTCGAGCTTGGCCCGGAACCGCTCCAATGGCTCGGACATGCCTGCGGAGACCAGCCCCCTGGCGAACATCGCGTCGTCCAACGCGGGTATTTTCATCGGGTTAATATCCATCGCACATCCTTATCCTGATAACGGGCCCCTGCCTGCGCTCGTCACAAAGCGGAACACGGGCTCTGCACCACGCCGACGATCAGCCCCGCCACCAGGGCGCCGGTGAAGGACCCCATGCCACCGATCACCACCACCACGAAGGCCAGCCCCAGCACCTCCGGCCCGATGAAGGGGTGCGCC
>JAUTCS010000154.1 GCA_030673825.1 Verrucomicrobiota bacterium JB024
TTCACCTTGTGGCAATTGTTTCACATGGACGAGCTGTGTTGTAAGAGAGAGCGCCGGTTTCAATTCAAATGGCGGGTGGTCTCTTAAGTAAATAGATGGGTACAACCCGTACATACCGAGACCAACACCATCCCGCTCTACGTCGAGATCCTTTACAACGAGTACAACTTCGTCGCGGCCTTTGCCATGGCCTCGCTGCTGGCGCTGCTCGCGCTGGTCACCCTCGCAGCCAACTCCATCAACGAGTGGCGTGCGCAACGGGCCGAACGCGCCCGCGCCGGCGAACGCCTTCCCGACAACACGCCCGTTCACCAACTCCATAAGTCATGAGCATCCTCGCCACCAACATCTCCAAACACTTCGGCGCCACCGCGGCGCTGGAGGACGTCACGCTGGAGGTCGCCAGCGGCCAGCTCGTCGCGCTGGTCGGCCCCTCCGGCTCGGGCAAGACCACCCTGCTGCGTATTCTCGCCGGGCTGGAGAGCCCCGACCCCGGCAGCGGCGAGCTACGCTTCCACGGCGAGGACGTCAGCGCCCTGCCCGTGCAGGAGCGCCAGGTCGGCATGGTCTTCCAGCACTACGCGCTCTTCCGCCACCTCAGCGTCGAGCAGAACATCGCCTTCGGCCTCTCCGTGAAAAAGCGCGGCGAGCGCCCCACCCGCGCCGCCATCCGCGCGAAAGTAGATGAGCTCCTGCACCTCGTGCAGCTCGACGGGCTGGGCAAGCGCCTGCCCACGCAGCTCTCCGGCGGGCAGCGCCAGCGCGTCGCCCTGGCCCGCGCCCTCGCCATCGAGCCGCGCATCCTCCTACTCGACGAGCCCTTCGGCGCGCTCGACGCCAAGGTCCGCAAGGACCTGCGCCGCTGGCTGCGCCAGTTCCACGAGGAGATCAAGCTAACCACGGTCTTCGTCACCCACGACCAGGAGGAAGCGCTTGAGCTCGCCGACGAGGTTGTCGTGATGAACCGCGCCCGGATCGCGCAGGTCGGAGCGCCGCAGGAGGTCTTCGACCACCCCGGTTCGCCGTTCGTGATCGAGTTCATGGGTAACGTCAACCGGCTTGACGCCGGACTGGCTCCAACAAACGACCGCCCCCGAGACCGACTTTATGTGCGCCCACACGACGTGGAGATCCTCCCGGGCGGCGAGCATGGAGGACTCGCCGCGCGCGTCGTGCATATCTTTTCGGCGGGCAGCGCAGGGCGTGTCACCCTGGAGCGCCTAAGTAACCGCGAACTGATTGAGGCGGAAATTTCCCGCGCCGAGCTGGCCGAGCTGGCGCTGCGCCCCGGCCAAGAGGTCAGCATCCGCTTCCGGCACATCCGGCTTTTTGCCAAGACGCCCGAGGGCCGCCAGGAGCTCATAGAAAACGAAGAACTCGCCCACACGCTCAGCCAGGACTGACAACCATTCGCTCCAGGGCATAAAAAACCGCCGCCTCCCGTGTGAAGAGCGTAGAGAGCGGGGGCGTATGCTACAATCGCAGCATGTGGTGTGGGTCGGTCTTTCCTTGCCCCCGCTCTCCACGCCCTTCACACGGGCGCAACGTATTCAAAAAGCCATGACAACGTCAGTTGACCATCGCGTCGGACTCTCCACCATCGGGCTCCTTCAGCGGCTGCCAGCCACCACCGAGAACAGCGTAGAGCTGCACCTGGTTGGTCAGGCGCGTGAGCTGAAGTGAAACCAGCTCGAGTTGCGCGGCGTAGAGCTCGCGTTCGGAGTCGAGCACGCTCAGGTAGCTGTCCAGTCCGCGCACGTAGCGCACGTTCGAGAGGCGATTGACCTCCGACTCGGAGTTGACGAACTCCTGCTGCGCCTGAAGCTGCTGCAGGATAGTGCCGCGCACAGCCAGCGTGTCGGCCACTTCGCGGAAACTGCTCTGGATAACCTGCTCGTACTGGGCGAGCGCGATCTGCTGGTCGGCCTTGCTGACACGGACCGCCGCCCACGTGCGTGGATCGAAGATTGGCATCACGATCTGGGCACCATAGGTCCACATCCCCTGCCCGGACTTGAACAGGCTGGAGAGGTCGCTGCTGGCGGTCCCGGCGGCGGCGGTGAGCGAGATACGCGGGAAGAAGGCCGCGCGGGCCGCGCCGATGTTCGCGTACGCGCCCATCAGCTGGTGCTCGGCCTCCATGATGTCGGGGCGGTTGAGCAGCACGTACGAGGAGATGCCCGCCGAGATCGGCGCGGGCTCCTCGACCGAGCCCAGATCGCCCGGCAGAAGGTCCTCCGGCACGGTGGTACCGGCGAGCAGGTTGAGCGCATTCTTATCCAGCGCGATCAACTGCACAAAGGTGATGAGCGAGACCTGCGCGGCATCGACCTGCGCCTGCGCCCGGTGCACGTCGAGCAGCGGGCTCAGCCCCCGGTCGTACCGGCGCTGAACGAGATCGAGCGCGTCCTGCCGGGTTTTCAGCGTTGTCCGGGCCAGCTCCAGCCGGGCCTGGTCGGCAGCCAGCGTCAGGTAGGTCGTGGCCACTTCAGAGATAAGCATGATCTGCACGCTGCGGCTGGCCTGCTCACTGGCAAAGTACTCCTGCAAGGCAGCCTCGGACATATTGCGGATGCGCCCGAACAGGTCGATCTCCCACGAGGCGAATCCCATGTCCGCCTGATACTGCGAACCGGTGCTGGCCGAGCCCGTGTAGGACAAGTCCCCCGGCGTGCGGGCGCGCTGCGCGCTACCCCCGGCGCTGATCGTCGGCAGCAACGCCGAGCGCTCGATGTTGTACATGGCGCGGGTGCGCTCGATGTTTAGCGTGGCGATACGCAGGTCGCGGTTGTTCTCCAGCGAAAGAATAATGACATCGCGGAGTTTGTCGTCCGTGTAAAACTCGCGCCAGGGCAGGTGTCCGCCCGCGGGCGCGGAGTTGACGGCATCGTCGGCGGTGTAGGCGACCCCTTCCGGGAAATCCGCAGGGATGGGCGCGGAGGGCCGAGTGTAGTCCGGGGCAAAATTGCACCCGGTCAACAGGGCGGCCGTACCGGCCAGAAGAAAAAAGGTGGGCTTGCTCATGGGAGTTCGCGTTGGGTGGCCGCTCATCCGGCGGCCTGTCGGTTGCGGGCGGCCTGTTCGCGCTTCTTCTTGCTGAAGTTCCGCCCAAAGCGTTCAATGATCACGTAAAACAGCGGCGCGAAGACCGTGACGAGGAAGGTCGAGGTCACCACCCCGCCGAGCACGCTCGTGCCGATGGCCTTCTGCGCACCGGCACCGGCGCCCGTCGCCATGGCCAGCGGCAGCACGCCAAAGCCAAACGCCATCGAGGTCATCAGGATCGGGCGCAGGCGCAGCTTCGCCGCCTCCAGCGTGGCGTCGATCACGCGCATACCCTCGTCCAGACGCTGCTTGGCGAACTGCACGATGAGGATGGCGTTTTTCGTCGTCAGGCCGAGCGTGGTCAGCAGGCCGATCTGGAAGTACACGTCGTTGGGCAGGCCGCGCAGGCTGGTGGCGATGACGCCCCCGATCACGCCCAGCGGCAGCGCCAGCAGGACGGAGATCGGGATGGTCCAGCTCTCATAAAGCGCGGCCAGACACAGGAAGATGACGAGAATCGAGAACGCGTACAGCGGCGCGGACTGCGAGCCGGCCTGCCGTTCCTGGTAGGAGAGACCGTTCCAGTCGAAGCCGATCCCCTCGGGCAGCTTTTCGATAAAGCTCTCCATCGTGGCCATGGCCTGACCGGAGCTGACGCCCTCCGCCGGTTCGCCCAGGATATTGATCGAGGGGAAGGCGTTGTAACGCTCAAGCTTGGGCGAGCCGTAGGACCAGTGCCCGGTGGCAAAGGACGAAAACGGCACCATCCGCCCTTCCAGGTTGCGCACGTAGAGCTTGTCGAGGTCCTCGGGCTGCATGCGGTAGGGCGCATCGGCCTGCACATACACGCGCTTGACGCGCCCGGCCTGGATGAAGTCGTTCACGTACGCGCTGCCGAAGCTGGCCGAGATCGTCTCGTGGATGGCGTCGATGGGCACACCGAGCGAGCCCGCCTTTTCCCAGTCCACGTCGATACGGTACTCAGGTACGTCTTCAAGACCGTTGGGGCGGACCTTCATCAGGGTCGGGTCCTGCGCCGCCATGCCCAGGAGCATGTTGCGCGCCTCCATCAACTTCTCGTGGCCGAGACCGCCACGGTCGAGCAGCTCGAAGTCAAAGCCCTTGGCGTGGCCCAGCTCAAGCACCGCTGGCGGCGGGAAAGCAAACACGAGCCCGTTGCGAATAGTGGAAAAATGTCCCATCGCACGACCTGCCACTGAGTTCACGTCCAGTCCCGGGTCCTGACGTTCGCTCCAGTCGCGCAGCTTGATAAAGGCCAGGCCGGAGTTCTGCCCGCGCCCGGAAAAGCTCGTCCCGGAGATAGCCATCACAGATTCCACCGCGGAGGATTCATCCTCGGTGAAGTAGCGCGAAACTTCGCGCATGATTTCCCGCGTCTGCTCCAGGGTGGCATTACCCGGCAGCATGGCCTGCACCATCAGCACGCCCTGGTCCTCGTTGGGCAGGTAGGCGGTCGGCATGCGCATGAACAGGTAACCCATGCCCACGGCGATCAGGATAAAGGCCGCAATGTAGCGCAGCTGCTTGGCCAGCGCTTGGCCGACCACACACAGGTAAAATTCGCGCGAGCGGAAAAACATCCGGTCGAACCAGACGAAGAACGGACGGAAGAGCTTGAAGCCCGACTCGGCCGCCTCATGGCCCTTTTCCACCGGCTTGAGCAGCGTGGCGCACAGCACCGGCGTCAGCACGAGGGCGACCACGACCGACAGCAGCATGGCCGCGATAATCGTGACCGAGAACTGCCGGTAAATGACCCCGGTCGAGCCGGCGAAGAACGCCATCGGCCCGAACACCGCCGAGAGCACCAGGCCGATCCCGATCAGCGCCGGGGTGATCTCGTCCATCGACTTGCGGGTGGCCTCGAAGGGCTTGAGCCCCTCCTCGGTCATGATGCGCTCGACGTTTTCGACAACCACGATGGCGTCGTCCACAAGCAGGCCGATGGCCAGCACCATGGCGAACATCGTCAGCATGTTGATCGAGAAGCCGAAGAGCCCGAGCACCGCGAAGGTCCCCAGAATAACCACCGGCACGGCGATGGTCGGGATGAGCGTCGCGCGCATGTTCCCCATGAACAGGTACATGACCAGGAACACCAGGATGATCGCCTCGAAGAGCGTCTTGACCACCTCCTCGATAGCGACCTCGACGAAGGGTGTAGTGTCGTACGGATACACGACCTTCATCCCGCTGGGGAAGTACTGGCTCATCTCGTCCAGGCGGGTGCGGATGTTGTTCGCCGTTTCCAGCGCGTTCGCACCGGAGGCCTGGCGGACGGCCAGGGCGGCGGCGGGGACGCCGTTATATTCGTTTTCGATGTCGTAGGACTCCGCGCCCAGCTCGGTGCGAGCCACGTCCTTGACGCGCACGATGGAGCCGTCCGGGTTGATGCGCAGCGGGATTTCGGCGAACTCCTCGGGCGTCTTCAGCAGGCTCTGCACAACGATGGCGGCGTTGAGCCGTTGGCCTTCAACAGCGGGGGCGGCCCCGAACTGACCGGCCGAGATCTCGACGTTGTAGGCCTGCAAACCGTTTATCACGTCCTGCACCGTCATCTGATACTCGGTCAGCCGGTCGGGGTTCACCCAAATTCTCATGGAGTACTGCGTGCCGAAAACCTCGACCTCACCGACGCCGGGCACGCGCGAAAGCACCTTTTCCAGGTTCGACTGTGCGTAGTCGCGCAGGCCGTTACCGTCCATGCTGCCGTCCTCTGAGATGAGGCCGACGATCATGAGGTAGTTGCGGGTGGACTTACTCACGCGCACGCCCTGGCGCTGCACCACTTCGGGCAGGCTGGCCATGGCGAGCTGGAGTTTGTTCTGCACCTGCGACCAGGCCATGTCCGGGTCCACTCCCGGCGCAAAGGTCAGCTCGATACGCGAACTACCGGAAGAGTCGCTCGTGGCGCTCATGTACAGCAGCTGATCGAAGCCGGTCATCTTCTGCTCGATGATCTGCGTCACGCTGTTCTCAACCGTCTCGGCCGAGGCCCCCGGATAAAAAGCCGTGATGGCGATGGAGGGCGGCGCGATCGGCGGGTACTGCGAGATCGGCAGCGTGTGGATGGCGAGCATCCCCGCGACCATGAGAATGATCGCGATGACCCAGGCGAAAACCGGACGGACTAGAAAAAATCTCGATAACATATGGGCTCTGTGTGTTTAGGAATCCGGACGCGCCACCTGTGGCAGCGCGGTCGGGATCAGGCTCATGGTAAAATCAATGGGCGGCGGCCTGTGCGGCAACCGGAGCGGTCGTGGGCCCGGCATTTGGGTCAAAGGCGGTGGTCTTGACTTGAGCACCGGGGCGGACCTTCTGCGACCCCTCGACGATGACGCGATCCCCCGCATTCAGGCCTGAGCTGATCAGCCAGCGTCCGTCCACGGAGCGGTCAATCTGGAGCAGGCGCTGCGCGACCGTTCCGGACTGGTCCACAACCAGCGCAACCGCCTCACCCTTGGGGTTGCGCGTGACGCCTTGCTGGGTCACGAGGATGGCATTGTCGCTGACGCCTTCCTTCACCTCCACGCGGACGAACATCCCCGGCAGCAACAGACCATCCGGATTCGGAAAGACCATGCGCAGGATGACCGAGCCAGTGGTCGGGTCCACCGTCACCTCCTGAAACTGAAGCTCGCCCTTGTACGGATAGCGCGTGCCGTCCTCGAAGATCAGCTCAACCTCGTCCAGCCCGTCGCTGTCGTTGTTGAGGTGGCCGTCGGCCACCCGGCGCTTGAGCGCGAGCAGGTCGCTGGTGGACTGCGGCACGTCCACGTAAATCGGGTCCAGCTGCTGGATCGTAGCCAACGCCATGGCTTGGTAGGCCGTCACGATCGCGCCGTCCGTCACGCTGGAGCGGCCGATGCGCCCCGAAATCGGAGCGCGGATCTGTGTATAGGCCAGGTTGATCTGGGCGGTCTTGAGCGCGGCCTGGGCCTGCTGCACGGAGGCTTCCGCCGCCGCCAGCGTCGCCTGCGCGACGTCGAAGTCTGTCGAGGCCTGGTCGCGCTCGGAGGCCGCCACCGCCTTTTCCTCAAACAGCGCGCCATAGCGCTCCTGATTGATCTTGGCCAGCGACAGGGAGGCCTTGGCCTGATCGACCGCCTTTTCCGCAGCCGCCAGGTTCGCCTCCGCGCGCGCCACGTCCGCCTCAAACGGCGCGGCGTCGATCTGGTAAAGCACGTCGCCCTCCTGCACGTCCGCCCCCTCAGTGAACAAGCGCTTAAGCAGGAGCCCGCTGACCTGCGGACGGATTTCCGCCACGCGGTAGCCCGCTGTGCGACCGGGCAGCTCGGTCTTGAGCACAACCTCTTCGGGCTTGATCGTGACTGTCGTCACCAGCGGTGCCTGAGCGGGAGCGGCGTGTTGTTCAGCGCGGTCGCAGCCGGCCAGTAAAGCGCCTAGTCCCAGTGCGCACACGGGAAGTGATCGTCTGAAAAGTGTATTCATATCTGGCAAAAGAAAAGGGCTGAGTGCAAGGACGCCCACCCAGCGGAACCCGGGCGGGCGAGCAGTCAGGCTGCGAACAGCCTCCTTGCGTTTTCTATTATTCAAATACGAATTTCATTAATTGCTTGCCATGTCAAGCGATTAACCTAAAATAAATTTGAATAATAACACAGAATCCCTTAGACACCGTTACGGATTCCCGTAACAGGAAAGGAGTTCCTACCCCATCGACCTGTGCCGAATATCAAAAACAACGCTTCCGCCCAGGAAACTCGCCGCAAGCTGATCGAAGCTGCGGGCGAGATTTTCGCCGAACGCGGCCTGCACGCAGCCACGATCAAGGACATCACGACCCGCGCGGGCGTCAACTGCGCGGCCATCAACTACCACTTCAGCGACAAGTTCGAGCTGTACGCCGCGGTCATCCGCGAGGCCCTGCAAGGCTGCGCCTCCACCTTTGAGGTGATCAGCAACTGCAAAACCCCGGAGGAGGGCCTGCGCGCGTATATCACGATGCACATTGACGACATGTACACGCGCTCGCGCCCGACCTGGACGACGACCCTCGTCGCTCACGAGCTCGCCCAGCCGACCGCCGCGCTCGACGCCGTGGTGGAAGACCTCATCCAGCCCCGTGTTGAGCTGATGAACGGCATCATTCGCGACATCCTCGGCCCCGGTGCCACAGAAAAAGAAATCACCTACGCGGGCATCAGCATCTGGGGGCAGTGCTATCTCCACGTCCATCACCGCGAAGTCATCTTCCGCCTGCACCCGCACGTGGCCCAGAACTACGTCCGCGAGGAGATCATCGAGCACATCACGAACTTCTCCTTCAGCGCGCTGGACAACATGCGCGAGCGCATCCGCCAGCGCGAAGCCGCGCGTAAGTAACTCTGCTCCGACGAATCGCGCGTGACTCAACCTTACATACGCAACAGGTTGAACAAATCCCTGCCGCCTCAATCTTGACGCGCCCACCTCCGGTGGCCTGAATGAGCTGTCGCCGCCCATTCGGCGAGCCTTTAACCAGTCATGCCACAGACACCCGCCCCCCTCAACGCTCACTCGCCCCTGCGCTGGTGCTTCTCCAGTATGGGCTGCGCCGAACTTTCCCTGCCGCAGATCGCCGCGCTCGCCACCCGCCACGGTGTCGACCGTGTCGAGCTCCGCGCTGTCGGCAGACAGATCGACATCCCCGCGCTCGCCGCTCAGGAGAACTGGCTCGCCCAAGCGCCCGCCAAACTGCTCGGCGGCCACGCCGTCGAGGTGGTCGCCTTTAACGCGTCCGCCCGCCTCAGCAAACCTTTTGAGGAGTGCCTGCCCGAGATCGCGGGCTTCGCTCCACTGATGGCGCACTTTGGCGCGAAGGCGCTACGGGTCTTCGACGGGGAGCTCGACCTGCACGCCACCCCGGAAGCCGCCTGGCGCTGGCTCGATGCATGGGAAGAAGCCCGCGCCACCCACGGCTGGGATTTCTCGCTCTCCATCGAGACGCATGACTCGCTCTTCACCGCCGAGGAGGTCGAGAAGCTATTCTCTCAAGGTCACCCGCACATTGGCCTACTCTGGGACTCGCACCACACCTGGCGCAAAAAGGGCCTCGACCCGCTGGAGAGCTGGACCACCCTTCGCCCCTGGACCACGCACATCCACGTCAAGGACAGCCTGCCCATCCCCGGCGAACACCTCCCCTACACCTATGTCGAACCCGGCAAGGGGGAGTTCCCCCTGCGGGCGCTCACCGAACGACTCGCGGCGGATAGCTTCACCGGCCCGGTCAGCCTGGAGTGGGAAAAGCTCTGGCACCCCGAGATGCCGCCGCTGGAGGACGCGCTACTGGCCCTGCGCGAATGCATCGGCCAGGGTTAATTCAAAAGCGAGACGCCCATCAAACGCCTCCACCAACAAGCTTACATACAAAAGCCCCGGCTGGACACACTCCGCCGGGGCTTTTGTATCCAGATTTAACTACGCCTTAGAAAGGCTTAACAGGAAGGCCCAGCGCCAACTTCCGGGCTCGATCAAGTATTCCGGCAATGTATCCGGCCCGCAGCTGCGCGTCCCCAGTCCGCGCTGGCGGCAATCGAGACTAACCCAGGTCTCCGCACGCGGAGTGATCTCGTGCGTGTGAGTCGCGCCGGTCCAGTCCGCATCGGAGAAATGGACCGCCTTGCACTCAAGCGACTCGCCCACCGCATCGACGCGCACACGCGTATCCATTTTATCATGACACAGCTCGAAGCGTCGCACTCCGGCCCGACTGCCCGACTCCTGCGGCATGATATAGGGGACATAGAAATCGTCCACCCGAGCCTCGAAATGATCCAGGCTCGCCCCGGCGCAACGGTCACGGTAGTTTTCCCACGGGCCGAGCCCGCAGTAGCGCACCGTCTCGAAACCGGGAATCAACGCAAACTGCGTGCCGATACGGGGCAGGTCGGGTAAGTCCGCACTGACCTGCAGCGCATTCTCCACCAGCAGCCCGCGCGCGCTCAGGCGAAAGACCTGCGCGAAGGTCCCGGCCTGCGGATGCGCTGGCGTCGACAGCTCCCAAACCACACGCACGGCATCACCCTCGACTGAGTCGCTGGAGAGAGAGGCCTGCGTCTCGTCGAGCCCGGCGATGCGCCAGCTGCCCAGCGGTTTTTCATCCTGTCCCGCCCAGAGCTTGATGCCGTCGTTATCGGTAGGCGCACGCCACCAGGTGAAGCGCAGCGGCTCAGCCAAGAGGTTGTCCCCACCGGGCACACTCAGATGAGTCAGCCCGCCAGCAGTGGCGTTGAAGCCCGCCCGCAAGCCCGCGCCTTCCAGCCAGTGCAGGCCGTCCGCGGTCTTCGCAGTGGACGAGACGGGCTCGATCACTTCCAGGGCGGGCAGCGGCGCTTCGGCCAGGACGAGATGCTCCCAGCCAGCTTCATGGCCGACGGGCAGCAGCCCCTCTGCCTGTTTGAGGCGGAAGGAAATATGCAGCACCAGCAGTTCGCCGGAAAAGTCCGCCACCGGACCATCGGCCTGCGGCACGGTAAATACCTTCTCCGCGCCCGGGCCAACACCGGCCAGGTCGAGCTGCCCAGCGGTCAGCTCAACGCCGTCGCCACGCAGGCTCCAGTGCATCTCCAGA
Source organism: Verrucomicrobiota bacterium JB024 (assembly GCA_030673825.1). Lineage (GTDB taxonomy): Bacteria > Verrucomicrobiota > Verrucomicrobiia > Opitutales > Cerasicoccaceae > Ruficoccus. Next base: position 10,646 of record JAUTCS010000154.1, read on the forward strand.
TAGTCGAGTGAGCGGAAGTCCTGCTTCGAGCGGATGGAGAGCGAGAGCGGCGCTCCCGACACCAGTCGCGCCGCGAAAGGCTGGGCGAGCTTTTTAAATTCGTACAGGCCCGGGTGCGGCGTACGGTCCGGCCAGACCATCCCGTCCGCGATGAAGTTCGCATCGTTGGGCTTATCCCCGTAGTCGCCGCCGTAGGCCCAGTAGGTGCGGCCATCCTCGGTCGTCTCGCGCAGGCCGTGATCGACCCACTCCCAGATGTAGCCGCCTTGCAGGCCGTGGTACTTTTCAAAGGCTTCAAAATATTCGCGCAGGCAGCCGTTGCTGTTGCCCATGGCGTGGGAATACTCGCACAGGATCAGCGGGCGCGGGTCGTCGCTGGTGGTGACCCACTCGATCATTTCGTGAATTTGCGAATACATCGGGCAGATGATGTCCGTGGCCAGATGGCCCTGATCCCAATCGGCCTTGCTCTGACCGCGGGAGATCGCGCCTTCGTAGTGGATGAGACGCGAGGGATCGTACTTGCGCATCCACCCGGCCATGGCGTCGTGGTTGGCTCCGTGGCCGGACTCGTTGCCGAGCGACCACATGAGAATGCACGGGTGGTTCTTGTCGCGCATGACCATGCGCATCCCGCGCTCGACAAAGGCCGAGAGGTAGCGCTTGTCATGGCAGATCTGGTTATGGAAATCGTGCGACTCGATGTTGGCCTCGTCGATGACGTAGAAGCCGTACTCGTCGCAAAGGTCGTAGAAGTGAGCGTCGTCCGGATAGTGGGAGGTACGCACGGCGTTCACGTTAAAGGCCTTCATAACTTCAAGGTCCTTGCGCATGAGCTCGCGATCCACGACCTTGCCGCCGGTGTCGGAGTGCTCGTGCCGGTTAACCCCCTTGAAAAGCACGGCCTTGCCGTTGACAAGGACTTCGCGGTTCTTGACTTCGACGCGACGGAATCCCGTCCACAGCGCCGAGCTTTCGACCACTTCGCCGGCGGGCGAGACCAGGCTCACTACGAGACGATAGCGCGTGGGCACTTCCGCCGACCAGGGCTTCACCTGCTCGAATTCACGATGGATGCTCGCCCCCACCCGCGGCCACCAGGTGAGGTTCTTGCGCTCGACATCGACCGGCACCGTTTCCTCACTGCCCATAACCGGCGCAAGGTCCTGGTCAAAGAGTTGCCAGCGGACGCTCCAACCCTCCTGAGTGGTCCGCCCCATGGCCACGCGCACATCCATGTCGAACAATCCGGCACCCGTGGCGGTGTCGTAGTCGGCACGGGCGAAGACATCTTCCAGATAGACCTCCGCCGTGGAGTAGAGGAAAACCTCGCGGTGCAGGCCACCAAGACGCCAGTGGTCCTGGTCCTCTATGAAGCTGGCATCGCTGTATTGAATAATCACTACAGTCAGGCGGTTCTCCTCGCCAAAGCGGACGCGCCCGGTGAGATCGAACTCGGAGGGCAGGCGCGAGTCCTTGCCCAAACCGACGAACTCGCCATTGAGGTACACCTGGAGCACGCTCTCGGCCCCACCCACGTGCAGTACGATGCGGCGCCCGCGCCAGGACTCGTCCACGGAAAAGGTGCGGGTGTACACGCCGGTCGGGTTGTAGGACGGGGCGTAGGGCGGCTCGTCCGGGAAGGGCATCTTCACGTTGGTGTAGTGCGGGTAGCCATAGCCGTGCATCTGCCAGCAGCTGGGTACTGTGATGTCCGCCCACTCCGGGCCGCTGGCGTCATCGCTCTCGACGCCGGCAGGCAGGTCATCGGGCGACTCGCGGAAGAGGAAACGCCATTGCCCGACGAGGGAACTCCACCAGGGGGACTCCTCCCGTGGCGCGCGCAGCGCCTGGCCGGGCTCCGGGAAAGACACCCGCGTAGCGCTCATGGGCAGGCGGTTGATTTCGATCAGGCCGGGCTGTTGAAAAGTTTTACCGGCTTGGCGGTCGATAGGGCTCAGTGGCATACCCTCTACTATAGCGCAAATCGCGGCTTGCCGGAATAGCCGAAGTGCCTAGTTTCATGTCATATTTGATTAACTATGAGTGTGCTCAAACGCTGGTTTCTGGAGGATGCGATTTACCGGGGATCGCCGGGTAAATCCTTTGGACAAAGCCTAAGCTGCGGGTTTTTGAATAAAAGCGGCCTCACCGAAGACGTCACGAACGAGCAGTACACCCGCTTCGCCATGATTTATTTGCTTAACGGTCGAGGTTGGTACAGCGACAGCCTGGGGCAGGAGGTCGAGTTGCGAGCGGGCGACCTGTTTTTCCGCTGTCCGGACCGGCGACACACTACCCGGCCAGACCCGCAGAGCGGCTGGCGGGAGACCTTCGTCTCGCTGCGCAGCGACTGGTACGGGCTGTTTCGGGCGATGGAGCTGATCCCGGCGCAGCAGGCTTGCTTCACATTGGGCGAGGTGCCACACATCCCGGAGTTTATCCTCGGCCTGATGAAGCGCCTGCGTAGCGCCGACAACCCCGCCGACAACATCCATGTGGAGTTCGACATCGCCGGGCTCATGCGCTGGGTGCTCGCACGCGTCCAGGAAACCCACCACCCCGACGCCCCAAGGCTGGAGCTGCTCAAGCACGCCCGCGAGCGCATCCGCGAGCAGGCAGCGACCCGTGAGCCACTGGAGCTGATCCTCAAAGGGACCGGGCTGAGCTACTCGCGCCTGCGCAGTCTTTTCCGCCAGACCTACGGCACCGGACCGGGCGAGTACCGCGTGCAGGTCCGCATCGAGCAGGCCTGCGCGCTGCTGGAGACGACTGGCGACCGCGTGCAAGAGATCGCCGACCGGCTCGGCTACAGCGACGCCTTCGCCTTTTCCAAACAGTTCCGGCAGCACGTGGGTGTTTCCCCCAGCGCCTTCCGCAAGCACCGACGTTGAGCGGAGCTTATCCTGCACAGCAGGCATAACATTCTCTAAAGTTTCTAACCCGCTCACTGCGTTGCATTAAGATTTTTATCATTTTCAAAAAGCTGTCGCCACCGGGCACGAAAACCTTCTTATTTAACGTATAGTTTCGCCGGAGGAATACCCCCATGCCGCAGACGGAAAAACGTGCCCTAAAACTGAACATCGCCGCCAACGGGTTGTTCGCCGCGGGCGGATTCGGCTTCGCCCTGTCCACCCGGTCGGAAGCCATTCTGGTGGACGGGATCTATTCGCTGATCACGCTGGCGTTCGCCGTGGTGAGCTGGCGGGTGGCCGACCTGGTGATGCGCCCGGACAATGAGCGTTATCCCTTCGGGTACGTGCTGTACGAGCCCATCGTGAATCTGTTCAAGGGGCTGCTGCTGTTCATCGTGGCGGTGTATGCGTTTTTCAGCTCCATCAGCGCGCTGATGAGCGGGGGCACCCCCATCCACACCGAGCTGGCTTTCTTTTATGCGCTGGCGGCGACGGCGGGTTGCGCGAGCATGGGCGTGTATTTCCGAAGAGTGGCAAAGCAGACGGGTTCCGCCCTGGTGGAAACCGACGCCCGCAACTGGCTGATCGACACGGCGCTGAGCGCTTCCGTCGCCTTCGCCTTTGGGCTGAGCTGGCTGCTCAGCCTCGGCGGGCACACCCATTACCTCAACTACGTGGACCCCATCGTGGTGACGTTCCTGGCCGTGCTCATCCTGCCGGTGCCAGCACGTATCATCCGCGATAACTGGTCCCAGATCGTGGCGCGCTCTCCCGCCGATGAGCTGGTGGCGGAGATCGAAGCCCTGCTTGAACAGACGGCCCCCGCCAGCCGTTGGCCCGAGCGCGAAGTGCGCATCCAGCAGTACGGCCGCCTCGTCTCCGTGCATGTGTACTTCATCGTCGCCGAGGGCACGGTGCAGGAGTTCGACCGGTGCCGGGCCGAGATCGACCGCGCGCTCAAGGAGCACTTTCCCTTCGTGGCGATGGATATTTCCTTCGTCACCGACATTCACTGGGCCCGCCGCGCCTCGGGTGACGAGTAACCCGCTCCGCTCCGTCCTCTGCAGCCGGGGCGAGCTCCAAAGCCTTTGCTAATCGCAGGTAACAGCGGTGTGACTTCTCAGTACGCCCGCGGAAAGTGAGTTGACAGCGGAAAAACTTCGGGCAGGCTGCCGTTAAATCAACCTTTCGAAAAAGATGAAGCCCACCAACCGCCATATCTCGGACTCCGTATCCGTCGCCGCCGGGCTCAGGTAGCTAGACTAACCGTTCATCTTCGATTGATCTACCAAAGGCCCGCGCATCGTCCGCGGGTTTTTCTTTTGTCAGGAAAAGCCGGCGGGTGCCGACCACTTCCCCTTCCGACTTTTTCCATCCATGACTTTCTTTTCCCAACTGACCCGCGAATCCCGCCCCACCCTGTCCCTGGCCTTCCCCCTCATCGCCGGGCAGCTCAGCTACATGCTCACCGCGCTGGCCGACACCGTGATGATTGGTCGGCTCGGGGTGACACCGCTGGCCTCGGCCACCTTTGCCAACACCCTGTTGTACCTGCCGCTGATGTTCGGCATAGGGCTCACGCTGGCCGTGTCCATCCAGGTCTCGCAGGCTCGCGGCGCGAAAGAGCCTCCCGTCGCCCGCTCGGCCTTGCGCCACGGGATGATCATCGCCATCGCCGTCGGCCTGCTTACCGTGATCGGCGCGGGGCTGGCCGTACCGGTCTTCCCCTGGCTACGGCAGCCGCCGGATGTGGTGGCCGCCGCGCCGGGGTACTTCCTGCTCGTGGCCGTCTCTCTCGCGCCCGCCATGGGCGCGATGGTGATCAAGAACCACGCCGACGCCATGAACCGGCCCTGGCCGCCACTGTTCATCCTGCTCGCCGGGGTGGCCGTGAACGTCTTCCTGAACTGGCTCTTCATCTTCGGTAACTGGGGCTGCCCGGCCTGGGGACTGGAGGGTGCGGGCCTGGCCACGCTGCTGGCACGAGCGCTCACGCTGATCGGGCTGATCGCCTGGAGCCGCTTCGACGGCAAGCTACGTGAATGGGTGCCTGCCCGCTGGCTGCAACGGCCCGACTGGACCGAGCTGCGCAAGCTCTGGTCGCTGGGCTGGCCCTCCAGCCTGCAACTGCTGGCCGAGATCAGCTCCTTCGTTGTGGCCACGCTGATCATCGGCACGCTCGGCGAAGCCGCCCTGGCCTCCCACCAAGTCGCTATCACCTGCGCGGCCACCGTGTACATGGTGCCAGTCGGCCTCTCCCAGGCGCTGACCGTGCGCATCGGCGAGGCTTACGGAGCAAGGCGCTTCGACAGCCTGCGCCCGGTGCTGACCGGCGGCTGGCTGATGGGCGGGCTGTTCACGTGCTTCAGCGCGAGCGCCTTTGTGATTTTCCACCAGCAAATCGCCGGGCTGTTCATCGAGGACCCAGCCGCGCAGGCCACCGCCGCCGCGCTGCTCATCGTGGCCGCGGCGTTCCAGTTCAGCGACGCGATGCAGATCATCTCCGTGGGCGCGCTGCGCGGGCTCGGCGAGGTGCGCTTCCCGGCGTGGCTGTCTTTCCTGGCCTGCTGGTTCATCTCCATCCCCGCCGGGTGGGTGTTCGCCTACCCGCTCGGGCACGGCGTCACCGGCGTGTGGTGGGGCTTCACCCTCGGCCTGACCACCATGGCCCTTACCTTCGGCTCCAAAGCCTGGCGCAAAACCTCCCCCCTCCAACCACGCCCGCCCTACCTCGCCGCCGCTGAGCAAGCGCAAGCGTAGGTAAGGGGGGGCTCCGCACCCCCGCACCCCGCGGCAGGCAGAGCCTGCACTTTCGATGCTACGCATCGTGTCTGCGATTACTGAAAATGAGCGACGCTCATTTTCAGTAATCGCAGAGCGAAAGCATCAAAACTGGGGTCGCACCATTTTGAACAACCTCAAGGTACACGCATCTTTGGTGGTGGGCCCTGTGTCAGTGAAGGCCTCAAAGTCGGTCCGGCATTTGTGCGCAACACGGATGCCGGACCGGGGGTGCAGCCCTGAATGCTGGTCCAGCCGGACCTGCCGCGGGTCTGGGGGCGCGGAGCCCCCAGCTCTCCGTCATCCCTTCAGGCACCAGAAGTGGTAGCGGCCGTCTTTGACGACGGCGCCTTCGACGACTTTTTCGAAGCCGGGGAAGAGCGTACCCCAGCTTTCGAGGGAGCGCAGGTAGCTTAGCCAGGGGCCGTCGGCGGGACCGGCGTTCTCGCCGGGCATGAGGATGGGGATGCCGGGCGGGTACGGGATGGCGCTGACGCCGAGCACGCGGCCCGGCATCTGGTCGAGCGGGAGGAGTTCGGCCTCGGAGGCCATGAGCCGGGCGTTGGCGGCGCGTGGAGGCATGACCGGGACGGGC
>JAUTCS010000155.1 GCA_030673825.1 Verrucomicrobiota bacterium JB024
TCCAGACGGAGCCGACCTGGAACTCCCCCCGCACGAAGGAACTTTTTACCCGTGCCTGCGCCGACTGCCACAGTAACGAAACCGTTTGGCCCTGGTACTCGAAGGTTTACCCCGTCTCCGCCTGGATCGCCCACCATGTGGACGAAGGCCGCGAGCACTTCAATATCAATGAAAAGGGCTTCGGCGGCCACGGCGCCGAGGAAGCTGCCGAAGCCGTCGAAGAGGGCTGGATGCCGCTGGAAAGCTACCTGCCCATGCACCCCGAGGCCAAGCTCACCCCCGAAGAAAAGCAGGAACTCGCCGACGGGCTCAAGGCCACCTTCGGCAGCCACTGATCCGACTGTGTCTGACTCGCCCCAGTCCGCACGCCTCGCGGTCAAGGTCGTCCCCTCCTCCTCCCGCAACGCGCCCGCGGGCTGGCTGGGCGAGGCATTCAAAATAAAAGTCCAGGCCCCGCCCGAACGCGGCAAGGCCAACAAAGCCGTGACCGCCCTGCTCGCCCAGTGGCTCGGTGTATCCGAAAACTCGATACACCTGCTCTCCGGCGACACCTCCCCCGCCAAGGTCTTCCAGATCGACGGACTCAGTGAAGCCGAGGTCCGGCAGCGCCTCAACGCCCTGTAAAATCAATAAGAGGGTCACGAAGGACACGAAGAAGACACGAAGGGCACCAAGGGGCTTTGATTGAATTTCCTCTGTGCACTCTGTGCGCTCCGTGTGAACTTTTTTCTCACACAGAGGCCACGGGGAGCACAGAGATAAAAAGCAGGCGATGGCTTTCCCTTCGTGCGCTTCGTGCCTTCTTCATGACCGGAATTCCCTCCCCGCTACACCAGGTCCACCGGGTCCACGTCGAGCACATCGACGATGTCGTCATCCATGGGGAAATCTTTCCGTAGCGCGACGATGTCTGGGAGGATTTTTGAGACGTTGCCGATGAAGTACCACAGGTGGAAGCGGTAGGTATCCTTGATCTTTTCCATGGGCGCGGAGACGGGGCCGCGGATTTCCACGTTGTGTCCAAGCTTTTCCAGGTGCTCCTCCAGACGACGTGACCACTGCTCGGCGAAAAACGCGACCTTCTCCGGGTTGCGTCCGCGGAAGAGGTGCCGCACCAGATGCCGGAACGGCGGGTAGTGGAACTCCCGGCGCTGCTCTAACTCCTCGTGCAGGAAGCCCTCGAAATCCGCCCGGCGGGCGAACTGAATGGGCGGACTGTGCGGCATAAAGGTCTGGACGACGACTTCCCCGGCCTTGTCGCCGCGTCCGGCACGCCCGGCCACCTGCACCAATAGCTGGAAGGTGCGCTCCGCCGCGCGGAAGTCCGGCACGTGCAGCGCGATGTCCGCGTCCACCATGCCCACGAGCGTGACGTTCGGGAAGTCCAGCCCCTTGGCCAGCATCTGCGTGCCCACGAGCAGGTCGAGCTTGCCCGTGCGGAAGTCGGACAGGATTTTCCTGAAAAGGTGCTTCTTGCTCATCGTGTCCGTATCCAGGCGCATGATACGGGCGCGGGGCATGATTTTCTGCACGGTCTCCTCGATGCGCTGCGTGCCGAAGCCCACTCCCTTGTACTTGGACGATCCACACTTGGGGCAGCGCGGCGTGGGCCGCTCCTGATAGCCGCATACGTGGCATTTTAGTCGGTTGTCGGAGCGGTGGTAGGTCAGCGTCACGCTACAGTGCGGGCACTCGGCCACGTGGCTGCAATCCGGGCAGATCATCCGCGTGGAGTAGCCCCGGCGATTGAGGAATAGGATCGACTGCTCCTGCTTTTCGAAGCGGTCGAGCAGCTTGTCCGCGAGCAGGTTGGAGATCGTGACCGCGCCGTGCGGGTTGAGTTTCTCCCGCTTCATGTCCACGAGGTGAACCGTCGGCAGTTGGCGGTCGTCCACACGCTTGCTCAGGCGGTTGAGCCGGTAACTCTTGGTCTCGACATTATAGAGGGACTCCAGCGCGGGCGTTGCCGAACCCAACAGGCAAACTGCTTCGCAGAGCATCGAGCGGTACACGGCTACATCGCGCCCGTGGTAGCGCGGCGACTCGGCCTGCTTGTAGGCGGGCTCGTGCTCTTCGTCCACGATGATGAGGCGGAGGTTTTTCAACGGCGCGAAGATCGCCGACCGCGCCCCCACGACTACCCTCGCCTCGCCGCGGGCCATGGCCATCCAACCGTCGGCCCGCTCGCCCGCGCTCAGGTGGCTGTGCCAGACGACGACTTTTTCGCCGCGCTTGCTCAGCCGTGAACGCAGCCGCCCCACCGTCTGCGGCGTCAACGCCACCTCGGGCACCAGAAAAATCACGCTTCCGCCCGCATCGACCACGCGCTCCAGGGCGCGCAGGTACACCTCGGTCTTGCCGGAGCCGGTCACGCCGTGGATCAGGTGCGTCCGAAATTCGCTCGCCTCCAGACTCGCCTCCACATCAACGAGCGCGGCGGCCTGCTCCTCGGTCAGCGTGACCTCCTGCGTCGGCAGCGCCTCCTCGTCGCCGAGGTCGTCGGCATACACCTCGCGGGCCTCGTCCTGGAGGACTTCGCGCAGCAGGCCCTTTTTCACCAGTGAGTCGCAGGTGCCGGGGGTGAGCTTGAGACGGCTGATCAGCAGCGCACGCGCCACCGGGGCGGGCTGCTGCTGGAGAAAACGCACCAGCTCGGCCTGCCGGGGGGCACGCCGGTCCAGCGCGTCCATCTCCTCCGGCGTGGGCACCTTGCCCAACGTGAGCAAGCGCGTGGTCTTCGGGGCCATGATCGCCCGTACCGGCGCGGGCACGATGGTTTCGAGCACACTCTCCAGGCTGGCGGCGTAGTAGCGGGCCAGCCACTGGGCCAGCCGCAGCAGGTCGGGCGTGACCACCGGCTCCTCGTAAAGCGCGTCGTGGACGAACTTCAGGCGCAGCGGGTCAATGTCTTCGCTCAAGCCCTCGCAGACCAGCCCGAGCCGGGAACGGTTCAGCAGCGGCACACGCACGAGCGCGCCGGGGCCGACGTAGCCCTTGAGCTTCGGCGGCACCGCGTAAGCCAACGGCTTTTCCGGCCCGCCGATGGGCAGGACGTCAACGATGTGCGCGGAAAGCTCGGGCATCCCCCAACCATGGCCGTCGGGCGGCCCGCTCTTCAATCCTATTTCGGTACAAACATCACATCCGGCGATGCCCACCGATTCCGTTCATGTCGCGTAGCGACACCCCATCAATAGCCGTGGGTTTCAACCCACGGAAAACCTGAACCCGAGAACGGTTACGTCGCGTCAGCGACATGTATGACCGTGGGTTAAAACCCACGGCTAACCCTGTTTACATCGCTACGCGATGCAGCCGCTCGCGTACCGGTAGCAAAGTCCCAAGCAGCTCCTGCGTACCGACAAAAAAAGAGCCCGCAGAAAATTCTGCGGGCTCTCGAAAGTCGGATCTAACTCAGATCTTAGTAGATCGTGGTCGATTCCTGGTCGAGGATCGGATCGTCACGGAAGCTCGTCATCGTTTCCACCTTGGTGGTGACGGTGCCGGCGCTGACGGCCTGGACCGTGATGGAGCGGGTGACTTCCTTACCCGGGGCCAGGGAGACCTGCGGGAAGGTGACGGTCTGACCGGAGATGACACCGCCGGCGCTGACCGACACGATCTTCAGCTGGCTCGGGATGGAGACCTTCTGGCTGGTGACAGCGAAGGTTTCATACGAGGACTGGTTGAGCGCGTTCAGCGTGTAGGTGGTTTCCTGGCCGACCTGGACCGGGTCGATCGAGTCACGGATGGAGCTGTGGATACCGGGGACAGCCTTCCACACGGTGGAGGCGGTGGCGGTTTCCTGGATGCCGCCGGTCGAAGCCGTGGCCGTGTTGGTCGTGGTCATCGGACGGGTGGCATAGCCATTGACCGTGAAGCTCTTGGAAGCGCCGGGGGCCAGGGTGTCGATGGTCCAGTCAATCTCGTCAGCCGTGTCGTCGGTCTGCGTATTGCTGCTGCCCGGGCGCCAGTAGCCCCAGACGTTGCGGGTCGGGTCCATCGAGGGAACGATGGTCTTGCCGCCGGTATCCTTGTCCTTGACGGTGGCGTTGGCGAGCTGGCCTTCGATCACGAATTCGTCCGGCAGCGAGTCAACCACAACGATGTTGTTGAGGGTCGTGTCGCCGTCGTTGGTGACGGTGATGGTGTAGGGCACATCAGAGAAGATGTAGCCGGTAGCCGGGCCCGTCTTGGTGATCTTCAGGCTGGACTGCTGGACAACGATCGGAGCGGTCGCGACGACGGGTTCGCCCTGGGCGAAGGTCGAGGTCGCGGTGTTGACGAACTTGCCGCCCTTGTCAGCGGTGGCAACCACGGTCATCGTAGCGGTCTGACCCGGGTCGAGGGAGCCGACGTTCTTGGAGAGCGGGCTCTTGGCGGTGAAGCCGGCCGGGAGCTTGTCGGTGATGATGACATTGTCGGCGTAAGCGTTACCGGTGTTCTTGGCGGTGATCGTCCAAGTGGCGTCCTTGCCGAGCTCAACCGTGGCGGGACCAACCTTAGCCAGGGTGATTTCGGGCTTACCCACGAAGATCGGCAGGCAGACCATCGGGTCGGCGCGGACCACGCTGCACACTTCGAAGTTACCGATCTTGGAGGGAACCACCGTCACGGTGATAGCCTGCTCGTCACCGGCCTTCATCGCGGGCAGATCCCAGCTCGGCATACCGAACTGGTCCATGCTCGCCTTCGGGTCGGAGCTCTGGAACTTGATTTCCGCCGGGAGCATTTCGCTCACTTCGACGTTGGTGACGGGCTGCTTGGCCTTCACATTGATCTTGTAGGTGAAGGGCGAGCCAGCCATCGAACCGGAAAGGTACTGCTTGCTGACAGTCACGAGGTCATCCTCGTAAATGATGGACTTGTCGGCAGCCTTGGTGCTGTCGGCCTTGGTTTGGACAGCTTTGCCCTCGACCTGAGAGTAGCCGTGGACATTGCCTTCGGGACCGGCAGAAGCGTCAGGACCGGCAACGGTCTTGGTGGATTCGCAGCCAGTGAGGAGAAGTGCGGCTGAGAGTGCTCCGGGAACCCAGAGAGACTTCAGCAGAGTGAGTGACAATTTCATCGCGATCTTGGTTTGATTTAGGATTAGGTTAAATGAAGCCAGAGCACTATTGGTAGCACACGGCCACGTAATTAGCAATGAAGCCCGTGATAAACCGGACTGTCAACTCCCAAAATGATGATGCATAGTGGTCTGCGGCATCCTGAGAGCTGCTTTTGAAGCCACCTAGATCGGCCTTGAAGACCGCCTCTTAATGTGACACGCGATAAAAAAACCGCCCCCGCGTTAATTACCGTTTGACCCACCCCCGCCCTCGTGTCAATTTAGTCTCATTTAAAAAAGATGACCGTGTTAAGCGAGCAATCCGTCGAAATCGAAAACCCCCGCGATACTTTTAAGAAGTTCCTGGTCAGCAAGGGCTTGCGCGTCACCAACCAGCGCATGGCGATCTTTGACGCCGCCTTCGAGCTCAACGACCACTTCACCGCGGAGGATCTGCTGGACCGTTCCCGCCAGTTGGACGACTCCGTCTCGCGCGCCACGGTTTACCGTTCCCTGCCCATCCTGACCGAGAGCGGCCTCATCCGCGAGATCGACGTCGGCCACGACAACAAATATTATCATTCCAACCGACAGGCCCGCACATTTCAGGCCCAGGTGATTTGTGAAGATTGTGGTAAAATTTTCGAAGTGGATGCGCCCTTCATGGAGTGGTACGGCAAAACCGTCTGCGACAAGCTCAATATGAAGCCCGAGTCGCAGCGCCTCCAGGTCACCGCGCACTGCCTCTTCCGCGCCGAGACCGGCGTGTGTGAGCGCGCCGCCAAGTAAACGTCACGGCCTGCGTTTTATTTAATCCCTCCGGAGTATTGACTGTGCCCCGGCGCTGAGGAAACTTTGCTTATGAGCGCGACGCTTGATTTTGAACCGCTGACCCTGCCTTCGCTGAACGGGCCCGAAGAGCCCCTGAGCGCGATTCAGGAGGAAATCCTCGCGCTCAAGAAGGAGCGCAACGCCGTCATCCTCGTCCACAATTACCAGATCGACGCCATCCAGCGCGTCGGGGACTACGTGGGCGACTCCCTCGGGCTGGCCTATAACGCCGCCGAGACCGACGCGGACGTCATCGTTTTCTGCGGCGTGCACTTCATGGCCGAGACGGCGAAGATCGTCAACCCCGCCAAGACCGTGCTCCTGCCCGAGCTGGAGGCCGGCTGCTCGCTCTCGGACTCGTGCCCGGCGGACAAGCTCGCCGCCTACCGCGAAGCCAACCCCGACCTTTACGTCGTCGCCTACATCAACTGCTCCGCCGCGGTCAAGGCGCTCTCGGACGTCATCTGCACCTCCGGCAACGCCGTCAAAATCGTCGAGCAGGTCCCCGCGGACAAAGAAATCCTTTTCGTGCCCGACCAGAACCTCGGCCAGTGGGTCGCCCGCCAGACGGGCCGTCAGATGCGCCTGTGGCCGGGCAGCTGCTACGCGCATGTGCTCTTCACCGCCCGCGCCCTGGAGAAGGTCAAGGCCCAGTACCCGGGCGCGCCCGTGGTCGCCCACCCTGAGTGCGTCGAGGCCGTCCGCGACATGGCCGACGAGGTGTGCAGCACCGAGAAGATGATCGCCTTCTGCAAAAACCACCCTTCGCGCGAAATCATCGTCGCCACCGAAACGGGGATGCTCAACCGCCTGCGCCGCGAGATCCCCGGCAAGCTCTTCATCGCCGGGCCGACCGAGACCTGCGCCTGCAACGACTGCCGCTACATGAAGATGAACACGGTGGAAAAGCTTAGGAACTGCCTGCGCGACATGACCCCCGAGATCACCATGGACGAAGCCGTCCGCGCCAAAGCCTACGCCCCCATCAAGCGCATGCTCGACTGGTCCCGCTAAAACGGCGAGTTGCAGCAAGTGAATACGGCCTTTTTCTTTCGATCCCGAAAGTTACTACACTATTAGCTTGGTCAACGGCCCGGACGGCCTCACATTAGAGGCTCTGCCATGAGCCGTCCGAATATCCTTTTTATCCTCGCTGACGACATGGGGGCCTGGGCGCTGGGCTGCGCCGGGAACCCCGAAGTCAAGACCCCGAACCTCGACCGCCTCGCCGCACAGGGCCTGCGCCTGAGCAACGCCTACTGTGTCTCGCCGGTGTGCTCCCCCGCCCGCGCCTCGATCATTACGGGCAAAATTCCCTCGCAGCACGGCGTGCACGACTGGATCCGCCGGGGCAACTCCCACGGCGAAAACACCGGGGACCAAGTCAGCGCCGACTACCTGAAGAACCGGCAGAAAACCTCCCCCGGCGAGGCCATGGACCGCGCCCTCGTGGATTACCTGGCCGGGCACACCGCCTACACGGACATTCTTGCCGGGAACGGCTACTGCTGCGGGCTCAGTGGCAAATGGCACCTCGGCAATGCCCCCCACCCGCAGAAGGGCCACACGTTCTGGGAGTCCCACGCCCGCGGCGGCGGCCCCTACTACAATGCCCCCATGATCCGCAATGGCGAGGAGTACACCGAGCCGCGCTACGTGACCGACGTCATCACCGACCACGCGCTGGAGTTCTTTGATAAGCGCGACGCGGACAAGCCGTTCTACCTCGGCGTGCACTACACCGCCCCGCACAGCCCTTGGGGCCGCGACCAGCATCCCGCCGAGTACTTCGACCCGTATTTCGATCACTGTCCCTTTGAGTCAACGCCGGTCGTCCCCATGCACCCCTGGCAGATCAGCACCGCCCCCTGCGGGAGCACGCCCGAGATCCGGCGCGAGTTGCTCAGCGGTTACTACGCCTCCATCACCGCGATGGACGCCGGGATCGGCCGCATTCTCGACGAGCTGGAAACGCGCGGCCTGCTGGAAAACACGCTCGTCGTCTTCACCGGCGACAACGGCATGAACATGGGCCACCACGGCGTTTACGGCAAGGGCAACGGCACCTACCCGCAGAACATGTACGACACCTCGGTAAAGGTGCCCTTCCTCCTCGCCCAGCCCGGTCGTGTCCCCGCCGACAAGACTTCGGATGTCGCCTTCAGCCACTACGACTTTCTCCCCAGCCTGCTCGACTACGCCGGGCTGGCGGACCAGACGCCCGAAGCCCTCCCCGGTCGCTCGCTGGCGAGCCTGTGGACTGGCGAGGAAGCGCCCGCGGACGCGCCGCTGGTCGTCTTCGACGAGTACGGCCCCACCCGCATGATCCGCTCGCGCGACTGGAAGTACGTCCAGCGCTTCACCGAGCACCCGGACGAACTCTACGACCTCGTCAACGACCCCGACGAGACCCGCAACCTGATCGACGACCCCGCGCACCAGGAACGCGCCGCGTCCCTGCGCGGCGAGCTGGAGGCGTGGTTCGCCCGCTACGTCGTGCCGGAGCAGGACGGCGCACACCTGGCCATCTGCGGCAAGGGCCAGCTCGACTCCCTCGACCAGAGCTCCGCCCCGGACAAGGCCGAGCTCTTTGTCAGCGACTGGAGCTATCTGAAAGATGTGCCCGCCGGAGCCCAGGCCCGCGAACCCTGATTGCCTTTCCCGGCTCCCGTTTTGCTGACGGCGAGATTCCCGTGTTGCCCGGGGCGCTGCCGCCTGTCAAGGTGGCAGGTTCACGTAAACCCGATCCGCCATGACCGCCGAGCCCATCACCCCGCCCCTACCCCTCGACGGCGCGGACCGGGAGGTGGCGAAGCGGACGTATTTCTACGACCGCTTGCGGGGGTTTTTCTACGGGCTGCTGGAGCCGGGCTGGGTGACGTTTTCGCTCATCATCGCGATCCGTTACTATGACATGCCCGACTACCTCAAGGCGTTGCTGCCGGCGGCGGCCTTTATCGGGCTGTTTTTCAACACCTTCACCGTCACGGTCTTCGGGCGCACGGGCAAGCCCGCCTCCTGGCTGATCGCGTTGGTCATGGCCCTGTGCGGGCTCTCCATCGCCGGGGCCATGCTCGCCCCCAGCCTGACGCCCTTCCTTGTTTTTTTCATCCTGGCAAACATCCTCTACGTGCAGAATCCGCCGCTGATGATCCAGATCTACTCGGCCAACTACCGGCCCGGCGAACGCGGAGGAAAAGTCTCCACCGTGCTCATCCTCATCTCGCTCGGCGGAATCATCGCGGGCTGGCTCGGAGGCGAGGCGCTCGATCACGACATCACGGTCTTTCCGCTCATCCTGGGGGCAATGGCGGCCGCGTGCCTGGTGTGCGTGCTGATCGTGCGGCGCATCCCCTCGCGCCCCCTCGACCGCAAGGCCAACGCCAACCCGCTGCGCAGCTTCGCCTGTATGTGGCAGGACAAGCTCTTCGGCTGGCTGCTGTTCTGCTGGATGGTGATGGGCGCGACGAACCTCATGACCATCCCCCTGCGCATCGAGTACATGGCCGACCCGCAATACGGGATCAACGCCAGCAACTTCGAGATCTCGCTCATCACGTTTATCGTGCCGATGACCGCCCGCATGCTCAGCACGAAAATCTGGGGCTACCTCTTCGACCGGATCAACTTCATTACCTGGCGCCTGATGATCAACGCCTGCTTCATCACGGCCTTTCTCATCTACTTCAACAGCCACTCGCTCTTTTTCCTCGGGCTGGGCACGGCCTTCATCGGCATGGCCATGGGCGGGGGCAACCTCGGCTGGGCCCTCTGGGTGACTAAACTCGCCCCCTCGAACAAAGTCCCCGCCTACATGAGCGCGCACACCGCGCTGACTGGCGTGCGCGGCACCGCCGCCCCCTTCATCGGCTACTGGGTGCTGAAAAACTTCACCCCCTACCAGCTCAGTCTCACCTGCGCCGCGCTCATGGTTCTGGCCAGCCTCTTCTTCGCCGCCGCCTGGCGCTCCCCGCGCATGAAGGGCACGTGAATAATAGTTAAACCACAAAGGACACAGAGAGCACAGAGTTTTTTTTAGGACGGTTTAAATCAAGGCGTAACCATCCCTTCCTCAACTTTGTGTCTTCGTGTCTCTGTGGTTAATAAAATAAACCGCAGAGCAGCGCAAAGGCGCACTGAGCAAATCTCTCTCTGTGCTCTCTGTGTCCTCTGTGGTTAAAAATCCCCCCCTACTCGCCCGAACCGGCGTCGAGGAGGAGCTTATACTCGTAGGAGTCCAGGAGGGCTTCCCAGGAGGCTTCGATGATGTCATCGGAGGCGCCCACGGTGCCCCAGATTTCGTTGCCGTCGGTGGACTCGATCTGCACGCGGGTGATGGACTCGGCCCCCTGCTTGCCGTCGAGGATGCGGACCTTGAAGTCCGTCAGCTTGACGCTGCTGATCTGCGGGTAAACTTGTTCCAACGCCCGACGGATCGCCAGGTCGAGCGCGCCGACGGGGCCCGTCGCCTCGGCCACGGTGTGGTACACTTCGCCGTTGATACGTAGCTTGACCGAAGCCTCGGAGGTGAGTTCGTCCTTCCACTCGCCGTGCACATCGATCACCCGGTAGTGGATGACCTCGAAGTGGTCGGGCTTGTTTTTAAGAAAACGCGCCAGCATGAGCCGGAACGAGGCATCGGCGGCCTCATACTCGTAACCGCGGTATTCGAGCCCCTTCAACTCGTCGAGAAACTCCTTCATCTGCGGCGACTTCGGATCGACGTTCAGGCCCAGCTCGTTGGCCTTCATCATGACCGAGGAGCGCCCGGACATGTCCGAGACAAGCACGCGGGTGCGGTTGCCCACGGCCTCGGGGCGGATGTGCTCGTAGGAGTGCTTGACCTTGTTAACGGCGTCGGCGTGAACCCCGCCCTTGTGGACGAAGGAGGCCGCCCCGACGAAGGGGGCGCGGATGTCGGGCCGCAGGTTCGCCATCTCATCGACGAAGAGAGAAATATCGCGCAGCTTGTGCAGGTTCGGGGCGCAATGGACGTCGTAGCCGAGCTTGAGCGAAAGGTTGGCGATGATGCTGGTAAGGTTGGCATTACCGTTGCGCTCGCCGAAACCGTTCATCGTGCCCTGAACGATGCACGCGCCCTCGCGCACCCCGGCCAGGCTGAGCGCGACGCCGAGCCCGCAGTCGTTGTGGCAATGCATCCCGATCTTCGCATCCGGGAAGCGCGTGACGACGGCCTTCACCACCTCGGCGACCTCGTGGACCATCATGCCCCCGTTGGTGTCGCAGAGCGTGAGGAAGTCCGCCCCGCCCCGCTTCGCCGCCTCCAGCGTGCTCAGGGCATAAGCGGGGTTGTCCTTGTACCCGTCGAAAAAGTGCTCGGCGTCGTAGTGGACTTCGCGCCCGGCGGCCTTGAGGTGGCGCACGGTGTCCTCGATCATGGCGAGGTTTTCCTCGGCCGTGGTGCGGATGACCTCGGTCACGTGCATGAGCCAGGTTTTTCCGAAAATAGTCACCACCGGCGTCTCGGCCTCCAGCAGGAGCTTGACCTGCGCGTCTTCGGCCACGGGGGTGTTCGCCCGACGGGTCGAGCCAAAGGCGGCGATCTTCGCATGCGTCAGTTCCAGCTCCTTGGCCTGCTGGAAAAAGTCCACGTCGCGCGGGTTCGAGCCGGGCCAGCCGCCCTCGATATAGTCCACGCCGAACTGGTCGAGCTTTTCGGCCACCCGGAGCTTGGCCGAGACGGAGAAAGAAACGCCCTCGCCCTGCGTGCCGTCGCGCAGGGTCGTGTCATAGATAAAAACGTTGGATTTCGGGTTCATTGAAAAAGTATTAGGGTAATGAAAAAACGCGTTCAATGAGCAGCCGAAGCCGCCCGCCGTGAGCTTTTTGCCCTGCCCGGAAATCCCTTCCGTAAAGTCACATGCCAACCTTGGCCCGGAAAGGATCCCGGGCTACCGAATTCGCGCAATGGCGAGGCTGGCGACAATAAAGTGCATGTGAAGGCCGCTCAATCAACACGCCTTCGCCCAAGCGCGCAACGTTTTATTTCGTGCGTGGGAATCGCTCAGTCACTTCTCATGAGCCCCAAACGTTTATGTTGGGCAAGTTCTGCGTCAGTATAGCTCCAAAGTCGGTCCGGCGTTTGTGGGCAGCCCGGACGCCCGACCGAAATTGCAGGCACTGCCGGCCGCCGGGTTTTGGGGCGCGGTGCCCCCCAAAAACTAC
>JAUTCS010000156.1 GCA_030673825.1 Verrucomicrobiota bacterium JB024
AGCTGATCATCACCACCACCACCAGTACCGGCTACGCCATCCTGCGTGAGGAGTTCAGCCCTAAAGTGCTCAAGGTCGGTATCTTCCCGCTGGATTTCTTTCCCTTTTCCCGCAACTCGTGGCGTCGGCTTTCGCCGGATCTGGCCATCCTCATGGAGGCCGAGCTGTGGCCCGAGCACCTTTACCAGGCGCACCGCCGGGGCGTGCCCGTCCTGTTGATCAACGGGCGCATGTCCGACCGCTCGTTTCGCCGGTATAAAAAGTTCCCCGTCGTCAGCCGACGCCTGATGAAGCGCCTCGGCGGCCTGCTCGCCGCCACGCCCAACGACGGGCAACGCTTCCTCGCGCTCGGGGCCGATCCGGCCACCACCGCCGTCACCGGCAGCATGAAGCTCGACGTCGAGGTCAAGCCCGTCCTCACCCCCGCCGAGATCGCCGCCCTGCACCGTGAGATGGGATTCGTCGCGGGCGAAGGCTCCCCCGCCCCGCTCGTACTGCTGGGCTCCAGCACCTGGCCGGGTGAGGAAAAGCTGCTCGTGGAGATACTCAACGACGCCCTCTCCGCCGGGATCGACGCGCGGTTGCTGATCATCCCCCGCCACGCCGAACGCCGGGGCGAAATCGCCGAGCTGCTGGACAAGCAGCCCCTGCCCTGGCACCTGCGCAGCCGCGACAAGCAGGCCCCCGGCCCCGTGAAAATCTACGTCGCCGACACCACCGGCGAAATGGTCCGCCTCAGCCAGGCGGGCACGCTGGCCTTTGTCGGCAAGAGCCTGCCGCCCAACGACGGCGGGCAAACCCCGGTCGAAGCCGCCGCCCTCGGGCTGCCGGTCGTTTATGGCCCGGCCATGAGCAATTTCCGCTACATCTGCCGCCAGCTAGAGGAATGCGGCGCGGCCCTCAAGTGCCCTGACGCCCCTGCCGTCAAGGCCGCCCTGCTGGAGCTGATGCGCGACCCCGCCCGCCGCGAGGCCATGGCCGCCGCCGGGCGCGACTGGCACGCAGCCAACCGCGGCGCAACCGCACGCATCGTCGAACGCGTCCGCCAGACCCTGGGGAAGTGACGGCTGCCAACCGGGCGAACGGGATGCAATAGCGTCTCTCTCCGCCGGGCCTATGCTGAAAGCACGAACGCTCTAGCCTTGAACCGGGCAGGCGCAGCCTGTATGGGTTGATGCCGTGATCAGCACCCCAAGATTCACGCCCCTTGCTTCAACCCCCACACGCCTCCGGAAAGACAACGCCCGTACCGCCTTCGATGGAGACCTGCCCCGCGCAGGCGGTGTTCGGCTTTCTGGCCCTCAACCGTCGCGGGAGGTATCGTCATGACGCGCCTGTCCGCACCCGAACACCTGTCCGAGGCGCAACAGCGCATCCATGACACCATCGCCAGCGGCCCACGCGGGGAGGTTCCCGCGCCCCTCGGCCTGTGGTTGCACCGGCCCGAACTGGCCAAGCACGCCCAGGCGCTCGGTCGCTATTGCCGGTACGACACCCTGCTCGAGCCGCGCCTGTCCGAGCTCGCCATCCTCGTCACGGCCAAGTGCTGGCGGTCCGAATACGAATGGGCCGTGCACAAACCCTGCGCCCTTCAGGCAGGGCTGGACGAAGCCATCATCGAGGCCGTCCGCAAGGGCGAGCCTCCGCCCTTCGAGCACGACGACGAGGCGGCGGTCTTCGAGTTCGCCCAGACGCTCCACACCGAGGGTCACATCGGCGATTCCCTCTACCGCGAGGCTGTCTCCCAGCTCGGGGAGGAGGCCGTCGTCGATCTGACCGGTCTGCTCGGCTACTACACGCTTATTTCGATGACAATCAATGTCTTCGAAGTGCCCCTGCCCGCCGACCGGGTGCCGGAGCTGGTCTGAGCGCGGGGTCGGTCGATATTCGCCCCCTTAACCGACACTCAGCCCTGCTCCGCGGCTGAGCTCGCGCATGCGGTTCAGCACCGTCCACACAGGCGAATTCTCCGCCAGCGACGGGAGGACGCGACCATTGATGGCGCAGACGGGCATGATGTCCATCGTCGTGCTGGTGATGAAGGCCCCCTCCACCTCCTGCTCGAAAAACTTGGCGCTCATGCGCTCCTCGCACAGCGGCAACCCCAGCTCACGGATGGCGGCGATGATGAAACGGCGCGTGATGCCGTTGAGGATACCCCGCTCGGCCGGAGCCGTGTGAAAGGTCCCCGCGTGGAAACCGAAGACGTTGCTCGCGGAGGCTTCGGTGACGAAGCCGTCGCGCACGAAGACCGCGTCATACACTCCGGCCTCGACCGCCGCCTGCTTGGCCAGGACGTTGGGCAACAGGTTGAGCGACTTGATGTAGCAGTTGCTCCAGCGCTCGTCGGGCACGGTGATGACGGAGACGCCCGCCCGGCGAAATTCGTCCGTATAGGTCTTGCCGGGCTTGGCGAAAAGCGCCAGCACCGGCTCGGCCTCCGGAAAGGCGTGCACGCGCGGGGCCTCCCCACGGCTGATCTGGAAGTACACATCGACGACCGGGGCCTCCACCCGCGAAGCCGCCTCGACCACGATCGCGCGGATTTTTGCCAGCGGAAACGGCAGGCGCAGGCGCACCGCCGCGGCGCTCGTTTCCAGGCGCTCCAGGTGCTCGTCCAGGCCGACGGGCCGCCCCTGGTCGAAGCGCACGAGCTCGTAAATCCCGTCGCCGTAGTTATAGGCGCGTTCCTCGATCGGCACGGCGCTTTGCCCCGATTCGACAAACCGGTCCCGGTAAAAATAGACAGTCATGGCAGTCACAGAAAAAGGATAAACTCCTGTGCGTCCGTGAGGCCGACCAAGGCGCTGAACAGGCGGGCAGGCGAAAGTTTCTCTTAAAAAATCAGCAGCCCGCGACGAGCTCCCGGGCGACATCGCCGAGGGCCTTGAGCGCGGCGGCGGGGTTGTCCGGGTTGGCGGCGAGGCAGTTGACCAGCGCGCTGCCGACGACGGCCCCGTCGGCCACCTCACCCACGGCCTTGACGTGCTCGGGCTTGGAGATGCCAAAGCCCACCACGACCGGCAGGTCCGTGTGGCGGCGGATTTCGCGGACCTTGTCGCCCATGTCGGCGGCCAGCGAGTCGCGCACCCCCGTCACGCCAAGTTGCGAGACGTAGTAGAGGAACCCGGTGGCGGCGTTGGCGATCTTTTCCACGCGCTCGGGCGGCGTGGTCGGGGCGATGATAAAGACGGTCTTCATGTCCGCGGCGGCGCAGACCTGCATCCACGAGCCCGCCTCTTCGGGCGGCAGGTCGAGCACCAGCATCCCGTCCACCCCGGCGGCTTTGGCCAGCTCGACGTATTTCTCCTCCCCGTAGGCGAAGACGAGGTTGTAGTACGTGTAAAAAACGATCGGCACCTCGCTGATCTCGCGGATGCGGCGCACCAGCTCGAATACCTTCTCCTGCGTCACCCCGGCGGCGAGGGCGCGCTCGGCGGCGTGCTGGTTGGTCTTGCCATCAGCCAAGGGATCGGAAAAGGGCACGCCCAGCTCCATCAGGCCGACACCGTTGTCGATCAGGGTGCGGCAGGCCTCGAACGAGGTCTGCGGGTCGGGGTCGCCCGCGCAGAGGTAGGAGACGAAGAGCGTGCGCTCCTCGGCTTTGGCACGGGAAAAGGCGTCGGCGATGCGGTCCATGGGAAAAAGGGTCAGGCTTTCTTTCGGTGCTTGGACTTGCCATGGCCGTCCTTGGCGGGCGGCGGGCAGAGCCCCTTGAGCAGGTAATACAAGGTCTCCAGGCGGGGCATGACAACACTCTTCGACATCCCCCGGCGCAGCGGTTCGCCGAAAATCGACTCCACCTCGACTTCGCGCCCGGCGACGTAGTCGAGCATGCTGGAGGGCTTGTAGGCGTCCATAGCGCGGGTCTCCTCGATCTGCGACTCCAGAAAGTCGTCCGGGATGTAGTGGCCGTGCGCGCGGGCGGCGGCCTGCACCTCGCGCATGAGCAGGCGGGCGAGCTGCGTAAAGTGTTCGCTCTGGACAATCCGGTCCGTAGCGACGCCCCCCGCGGCGATGGTCAGCCCATTGAAGGGGATGTTCCAGACGAGCTTGCGCCAGAGCGACTCGTCCAGGGAGCGCGAAAAATACGCCTGGACCCCGGCGCGCTCGAACAGCTCCACCACCTCAATCGTGCGCTGGCGGTAGCTGCCCATGAACTCCCCAATAAAGATCCGGCCCGGCATGTAGCACTCGATCACGCCCGGCTCCACCCGATTGAGGCAGACGAAGCACAGCCCGCCAAGAATCTGCACGGCGGGGACGAACTCCGCCAGCGCCTCGGCGTTGCCCATGCCGTTCTGGAGCGTGAGCACGAGGGTGTGCCCTCCCACCAGCGGGGCGACCAGCTTGTGCAGGTGGCGGTTGGCGGTGGACTTGAGCGCGACAATGACCAGGTCGCACGGGCCGATGTCCTGCGGATTCTGATAACCCTGCACCGGGTACAGGGTAAAGGACTCGTCGGGCCGGCGCACGGTGAACCCGCGCTGCATGACCGCGTCGTAGTCCCCGCGTAGTAAAAAATGCACGTCGCAACCGGCACGGGCGAGCAGGCAGCCGTAATAGCCGCCAATCGCACCCGCGCCCACAATGGCCACTCTGGGTTTGTCCGCTAGCATGGGAAGAAACACTTTTCCGCCCCCGCAGGCGCCGGGGCAATGCAAAACAGTTACCTCATTAAGAGTCCGCCAACGGGCCGGATGTTCCCCGAAGGAATACCGGTCGCCGATCAGGCCGGGGGCTCCGCGCCTTCGTCCTTTTCCAGCATTTTCTGCACTTCTGGTGGGAGGCCCTTGACGTTAAGGTCGCCGATGTTGATCGGGCGGCGCTCGTCTCCGGCCAGGTACACCGTCTGGCTCGGGAAGGCGAAGTCGATCCCCTCTTCCCCGAACTTTTCGAAGATCGAGAGCAGCAGGTGCTGGTTAAAGGCGTTGAAGGCCCACCAATCCACCGGGTGATACCAGAAGATGCAGAAGATGTTCAAGCTGTCGGCATTGAGCGCGTTAAAGAAGACCTTCGGCGGGAGCGCCTCGTTCATGCCCTCGTGGTTGTCCAGCAGCTCTTGAATGATCTGCACGGCGCGGCGGATCTTGTCCGGCGGCGTGTCGTAGGTGATGGTGATGTTGTGAATCTGGCGCAGGTTGGGCCGCTTACTGATGTTGCGGATCATGTCGCCGGAGAGCTTGCCGTTGGGGATGGTGACGAGGTGCCCCTCCAGCGTACGCTGCTTAGTGCACATGATGCCGACCTCCTCGATGGTGCCGTCCGAGCCGCTGTAAACAATGCGGTCCCCCATGTCGAAGGGCCGGTTGACAAACAGCACGATGGCCCCGAAAAAGTTCGAGACGCTCTGCTGCGAAGCCAGCGCAAGCGCCGCCGCCCCCACCCCGAGCCCGGCCAGGATCGTGGTAAAGTCCTGGTTGCTGATGATCTGCACACCTTGCAGAACCGTCAGCAGCACGACCAGCGTGCGCAGGCTGTTGCGCACCATCGGCGCGATCATGGAGTTGAGCGTGGTGCCCTCGCGGCTGGACAAGCCCTTCATCCAGGCCTCGGGCACGCGGATCAGTTGCCAAGCCAGACGGGCAAAGGCCAGCAGCGTGATCAGGTCGCTGGCCACGTTCTGGAACTTGTCCACGCCCTCGGGGAACGGCGTCAGGTCGAAGGCCGCGTTTTGCCCCACACTGAAGCACAGGAAAATGCACGACTCGGCGATCGCCTTGACCCCCGAGGCCATGATGGGATGCCCGGTTTTCTCCTGGTGCGCCGAGATCCGCCGCAGGACAAACCGCAGCACCATCCCGACCAGGATGGAGCCGAGAATCACGATCATCACCAGCATGTACCGCCAAAGCGGATTGCCCAACCATTCGTCGTCTAGCCAATGCATGCGCCCCACCATAGGCAAAAATCCTAACGGCGCAACTCCAGCCTCAAGACCGTCGCCAAAAGGGAAATCACTTAACAGGAAGGGCGGGAAGAACGAGCGTGCCCCACCTCTGACAATAACGCCACAACAGCCGTTGTCATCCTGAGCGAGCGTAGCAAGTCGAAGGATCTCCCGGTACGGATTTTAGAGCATCTTCGTTTTAATCTGTCGCAGATAGAGGAAAATACGTTGGCGTTGGTTGTTTAAGCACCTCGGGTTAATTCGTCGCGTAGCGACAGTTGATGGTTAGCCGTGGGTTTCAACCCACGGGTTTGGACGAAAACAAAAACCTGACGTCGCGTAGCGACGTTTCCTGCTTGGACAGTCCGTGAAACGTCGCTGACGCGACGTGACTTCAGTCTCCGTGCATAGCCGTGGGTTAAAACCCACGGCTATGCACACAGCATCGCTACGCGATGCTCAGCGGGAAAGCCATGACGATACCATCGTGCGACAAAATAAAGCGAATATGCTCTAATGAATCCGCTCAACACGCCGCACGTGGAGATCCTTCGACGCGTCCGCATGGCGGACTTGCTCAGGATGACAACGGGCGGCGTGATGCGTTTGGTTCGCATCCGACGAGCACACGGCCAGCCGCCGCTCCCCCTCCCCCCCGGAAGCGCTGGACGATGCTGTCCTGGGCGGCGTCGAGCTTTTCGCGGTGGTCGAGGGTGTAGT
>JAUTCS010000157.1 GCA_030673825.1 Verrucomicrobiota bacterium JB024
GTTACCGAAGAGGTCGTAGATGAGCATCTTCACGCCCACGTAGCGGAACACATACCAGAGCCAGGCGACGAACGAAATGATCGAGAGGGCCAGCGTAGTGTTCAGATCGGAGTTGACCGGGCGGAAGTAATACTTGAAGTGGCCCTCATAGTAGTGGCCGTCGACCTGTTTGACCTGCTCGCCCGCGGCCTGGGCCTCGGCGATCTGCTCAGCGCTGATCTCGTGGGTGGGCACGAAGTGACCGAAGGTGCCGACGCCCGGCAGCAGCCCGCTCCAGTTCATCAGCAGGATATAGGTGAACAGGCACAGCAGCAGCGGAAAGACTTTCTTGATCAGGCGCTTGCCTACGATCGGGGCCATCGTGTCGTACACCCACCCGATGAGCCCTTCTACCATGGCCTGACCGGCTCCGGGGATCAGCGTCGCGCGTCCCACCATCAGCCGGATGACGATGATGACCAGCAGCGAGAGCACCCAGCCGGTGACCATCGCGTTGGTGATGGGCAGGCCGAAGATCTCGGTGATTTCGTAGGCGTAGGGGCTGACCGCGCCGCCGCTGGCGAAGGCGCTGGTGGTCAAAAGAGAAAAGGTGCCGGCGAGAGCCGCCGTTTTCATGGGCACAGACATGATACTTGTGCTAATAGGGCTAGAGAGATTTCTGAATAAAGGGATACGCATTTACCTATCCTTCCAGAGGCGTCAACACTCGAATCCCGAGGAATTATCGTCAACCCTCTATTGGCGTCAAGTGGCTCTGGGGCAACCACACGCGGCATTAATTAGGAATCGTTATGCTTCGAGTGCACGGCTCCCGGCTTGACGGGCGGCTGCCCATTTGCCTGACTGAGCCCATGCCCAGCCCCAAGGACATTACCGGCGCCCTCGGCGACTGGGAGAAGCGGAAACCCGTCCGGGAAGTCCCGCAATCCCCTGTGCCCCAACCGGTTGGGCGTGCTGCTCCCCCCAGGGAACGCCGCCTCAATCCCGACCTGTTCAGCGTCTGGGTCTATGTGTTGCTTTTTCTGGCCCTTGCCGCGCAGCTCGGGATGCTCGTCGCCCTTGACGTTTTCTAATCCTTGGCAATCGTCCCCGGTTACCCTTGGGCATGCTACGGCCCGTTACGGGCTGCGCGCTGTCCGATCAGGTTTTTTTCTGAAAATGGCCCGGCTGTCCCTTGGGACGCGCCTCGTCCTAAGGCTTCAGGTTCCGGGGCAACGCCCGAGCCACCAGGGAACGGTAGGCCTCCATATAGCCTTGGAAGTGCGTCTCCTGCTCAAAGGGCCCGGGCTCGGCCGGATCGAGTTCCCAGCGCGGGTGGCGGTAGAGGTGGTCGGCCGTCCAGAAGTGGTACCCGTTGTGGTCGGTACGGTAGCAGAAGCGTCCGCCGGGCACGGTGATGGCGGCCAGCTCGTGGAGGAACCCGTCCTGGACCATGCGGTGCTTGAAGTGGCGCTTTTTCGGCCAGGGGTCGGGAAAGAGCATGAAAACCAGGTCGGCCCGGGCATGCCCCTGAAGGGCGTCCAGAAACTCATCCGCCTCGGCCTTGAGGAAGTGCAGCCGGTCCAGCCCGCGCTTGGCGGCCTTGGCGGTGGCCTTCTCAATGCGCTTGGTCATGATGTCCACGCCCACGCAGCGCCGCTCGGGGTGCGCCTGGGCGAAGGCCGTCAGGAAGTGCCCGTGCCCGCAGCCGAACTCCAGCACGATGGGCTCGGAAGGGTCGAGATGCTCGCGGCACCAGTTGGCCAGCTCCCGGCGGCGTTGGCGCGAGCGGGCCTGGGCGGCGGCGTAGCTGTCGAGCTCGGTAAAGGTCGCTTGCTCAGGCATCGGAGTCAACGGGCTGGGTGCCCCGGCGCGTGCGGCGGGAGTTCAGGCCGCGTGCGGCGGCTTCGGCACTGGTGTCGGGCAGGGTAAACTCGATCCGGGTGCCCTCCCCCTCCACGCTGTGCGCGGAGACCTGACCCCCGTGGAGCTGGATGATGTGCTTCACGATACTCAAGCCCAGCCCCGTCCCTCCCAGTTCCCGCGAGCGGCCTTTGTCCACGCGGTAGAAGCGCTCGAAGATGTGCGGTACGTCGGCGGTGGGGATCCCGCAGCCGTCGTCCTCGATCGAGATCCGGACGCGCCCGTCCTCGAAGTGCGCGCGGATCTGAATACGGGTAAAACCTTTGGCATAGCGGGTGATGTTGTCGCAAACATTCTGAAAGACACGCGAAATCTTGATCGGATCGATCATCAGCCGGTCAATCATCGGATCGATGTCCACCAAGACCCGCTGGCCGCCCTGCTCCAGCCGCGGCTGGATATTCTCCTGAAGCTCACGCAGGATCTGCGGCAGCGAGTACGGCTCCTTCGAGACGGACTCGGTCCCCCACTCCAGCCGCGAGAGCACGAGCAGGTCCTCCAGCAGCAGGTGGAGGCGGTCCACGTTTTTCTGAATCTTCGCCAGGAAGCGCGCCCGGTCCTCGGGCGGGAGGCTCTCGGCATCCTCGACGAGCGTGTCGGCGTAGCCCTTGATGATGGTCACGGGCGTGCGCAGCTCGTGCGAGACGTTGGCCACGAACTCCTTGCGCACGCCTTCGAGGACCTTCAGGCGGGTAATGTCGTGCAGCACGAACAGCGTCAGGTCCGGGGCCTGCGGGTCGGCGTTGGGGATGGGTGCGCCCGTCACCTCGAAGGTGTGCGACGTCTTCCCGCGCACCATCTCGATCTCCTGAAAGCCGCTGTACTCCCCGGCGCGGATGCGCTTCATCAGCTCCAGAAACTGCGGGCTCTGCAAGTACTGCTCGACGCGCTTGCCCTCGGTGCGGCCCTCCATGCGCAGCAGGCGGCGGGCTGCCGGGTTGGCCATGACGAGTTGGTTCTCGTCGTTGACGATGACGACGGCCTCGATCAGGTTTTCCAGCGCGGTCTCGATCTGCTGGAGGTAGCCCTCCTCCCGGCGTAGTGTATGGCGCTGGATGTCCGTCAGGGTGTTGATCTCGCGGGCCAGCCGGTCCAGGTGATAAAATTTCGGCCAAGCCCCTTTCTCGTTGAGCAGCATTGACTTACGTCCTTCGAGTGCCTCGGAGGACTTACGCAGGATGGCGCGCAGGCGGTGCAGCCGCAGCAGCAGGTACAGCACCCATACCGCCAAAAGGAATACGATCACGCCCATGCTGGAGGAATGCTGGCGGGCAAAGGGCCTACTTGTCAACCGCCCGGTAGCCCACCCCGCGCACCGTCTCGATGATCCCGGCGTGGTCTTCGAGCTTCTCGCGCAGGCGCCGGATGTGCGTATCGACGGTGCGCGTCTCGATGTCCGCCTCGTAGTTCCACACGTTCACGAGGAGGTTCTCGCGGCTTTGTACGCGGCCCTTGCGCTCCATTAGCAGGCGCAGGAGCTTGAACTCGGTCGCGGTCAGGTCCACGTCGCGGCCCTCCACGCTCAGGCGGTGCTTTTCGATGTCGATGACGACCTTGCCGATGGCGATCTCGCGTTCGGCGTTGGCCTCGGCGCTCTGGCCCAGGCGTTTGAACAGCGCCTTCACGCGCAGCAGCAGCTCGCGGGTGTCAAAGGGTTTGCTGATGTAGTCGTCCGCCCCCGTCTCGAAGCCCTTGATCCGGTCGTCGGCCTCGCCGCGTGCGGTCAGGAAAATGACGGGAACGGCCTTCATCACCGGGTCGGCCCGCAGCATGCGGCAGATCTGGATGCCGTTGAGGTCGGGCATCATGATGTCCAGGATGACGAGGTCGGGATGGAACGAACGCGCGGTCCCCATGATCATGAGCGGGTCATTGATCACCGAAACGCGATAGCCCTCCTGCCGCAGCTTGTAGTCCAGCAGCTCGGTCACGTCGGGCTCGTCGTCAACAACGAGGATTTTTTTATCTTTGTTCACCGCAGGGAAGTGTAAGCCTCCCGTTGTGCCCGAAAATCAAAGCGTTGCCAACATTGAAAACATTTTGTAAATAAAGTGTAAATAGACGTCTGATTGTTAAGCTGTTGTATATCCTTTTGCTTGTCAATTGGTTAAGTGATGATTGGTCGCGCCCGTCACATAGTCGTGACCATTCCGTTACGACAATATCACACGTCTATCTCACTCATGCACTTGCGTTGCTCACCTGCTACCCGGTGAAGACTGGTACGCTGGGCTGGGGTATTGATCATATGGGTCAGGACCTTCGACATTCGGATAATGTTTATTTACCCAATAGAATACGTTCGAGGAGAGGCGAGGCAAGATACCCCCTCCTCCCCCGCTGCATCCTGAGCGAATGGAGCGAGTCGAAGAGTCGCCCGCGCGTATTGTACGGAATCGCTCGGAATCGGTCGGGCTGATAGAGCCTCTGGTCTCGGTGGCACTTGCGGACATCCGGGCTATTCATCGCTGGGGCCACGCCGCTAGTGCCGGGTGTTCCCTTTGCGCGGCCCCACGTACAATGGCTCCACTCCGCGACGCCATCTGTCCAAGCCCCTCAGCTTTGCTGACGACGGGCCTTGAGGGCGACCAGCAGCAGGCTGATATCGGCGGGGTTGACCCCGCTGATGCGGCTGGCCTGGGCGAGATCCAGTGGGCGAATTTCGTCCAGCTTGAGTGCGCTCTCCTTGCGCAACCCCTTCACTTCCAGGAAATTGAAATCCTTGGGGAGCTTGACGTTGGCAATGCCCTTGAGCTTTTCGATGTGACGCAGCTCGCGCTCGCGGTAGCCCTTGTAGCAAAGGCAGTAGAGCACTTCCTCGCGCACGGCGCGGCTAAGTGCCCGGAATTCCTCTGGCAAAAGCGGCTCTGTTTCCTCTCGGTTGCGGCGGAGCAGATCTCCGTAGCTGCCGCCACGGGTCGTCATGGTCTCCAGCTTCTCCGTCCAAGTGGCGATCTGGGTCAGCTTGTCGGTGATGCGGGCTGCCCTGCCCTCCCCTACTAGCCCAAGGCGGACGGCGTGCCCGCCGAGCCGGACCTCCGCACTGCCATGGTTAAACAGCAGGCGGTATTCCGCCCGGCTGGTGAACATTCGGTACGGCTCCTTGGTGCCCTTGGTCACGAGGTCGTCGATCAGGACGCCGAGGTAACCCTCGTGGCGGCCGAGGACAAGCGGTTCCCCACCCCGGACCTTCTGGGTGGCGTTGACTCCGGCCAGGAGCCCCTGCCCTGCCGCCTCCTCGTACCCGGAAGTGCCGTTGATCTGCCCGGCGAAGAACAGCCCCTCCACCTTTTTGGACTCGAGGGACGGGTAAAGCTGCGTTGGTGGGGCGAAATCGTACTCCACGGCGTAGGCCGGGCGCAGCATGACCGCCCGCTCCAGCCCCCGGACGCTGCGCAGAATCTGGAGTTGCACATCAAAGGGCAGGCTGCTGGAGAGGCCATTAATGTACCACTCGTCGGTGTTGCGCCCTTCGGGCTCCAGGTAGAGCTTGTGAGTGGGCTTGTCGGCGAAGCGGACGATCTTGTCCTCGATGCTTGGGCAGTAGCGCGGCCCCACTCCCTCGATCATGCCCCCGTAGAGCGGCGAAAGGTGCAGGTTGTCCCGGATGACCTGGGCGGTCTCTTCGGTTGTGGTCGTTTCCCAGCAGGAAACCTGGTCTGAGCCCGGCAGCCAGCCGGGAAGGCGCTGGCCGGATTGTTCCACGTGGAACAATCGGCGGTCCCACTCCGGATTCTCCCGAAAATGTTCCACGTGGAACACCTCCTCCCCGTAGTGGGTGTCGTAGAATCCAAACAACGTGGGCTCGGCATCCCCCTTCTGCTCCTCGCAGACGGAAAAATCGATACTCGACCCCAAAATTCGCGGCGGTGTGCCGGTTTTCAGGCGTTCCAGCTTGATCCCGGCCTCCAGAAAGCTGCCGGACAGTCCTTTGGCGGTGAAGTCGCCCAGCCGCCCACCCTCGTTGCGGTTGCTGCCGATGTGCATCAGCCCCCGCAGGAAGGTTCCGGTCGTCACCACCACCGTTTTGCCGTAAAATTCAATGCCGAGGTTAGTTCTCACCCCCTCGACCGCATCTCCTTTCAGGATCAGCCCCTCAACCAGGGCCTGAAACAGGGTCAGGTCCGGTTGGAGCTCGATCAGGTGCTTCATGCGGAACTGGTAGGCCTTTTTGTCGCACTGGGCGCGCGGAGCCTGCACCGCCGGGCCCTTGGAAGAGTTGAGAAGCCGGAACTGGATGGCTGTGGTATCGGTGTTTAGTGCCATGACACCGCCGAGGGCGTCGATTTCCCGCACAATATGGCCCTTGGCCTGTCCGCCGATGGCCGGATTGCAGCTCATCTGGGCGATCGTGTCAATATTGCCGGTCAGCAGCAGGGTGTCAGCGCCCATGCGGGCTGCGGCCATGGCGGCTTCGCAGCCCGCGTGTCCGGCGCCGCAGACGATGACATCGTAGGGCTGATTGGGTCCGTATTTGAGCGGTGGCTTCATTTTCCTATGCAAAAGGCGGCGAAAAGCTGGTCGAGCATGGCCTCATTGTCAATTTTCCCGACGACATCCCCGAACGCTTCGACCGCGAGGCGCAGGTCGGAGGCGGCCAGTTCGGGCGGCGCACCCTCGGAGAGGCGGGCCAGAGTGGCCTGCAGGGCGTCTATGGCACGGGTGAGAGCGGCGGCATGGCGGGCACTGACGACCAACTCGTCCTCATGAGGGATGTGGTGCCCGGCGGAAAGCGCATTCGTGATGCCCTGGCGTAGCGCCTCGCAGCCCTGCCCGGTCCTCAGCGAGAGCCGCAGGTGGGGGCAGTCGGGCAGAAAGTCGCTTTTATCCGTGCTGCCGGGCAGGTCGCACTTGTTTTCGATGACGAGGGCGTTTCCGGCGCGGATTTTCTCCAGTGCGGCCTCGGGCAGGGTGGGGGAGGGACTCGCGCTGTCCAGCACCACGAGGTAAAAGTCCGCCCGGTCGAGCCAGGCGAGGGTTTTTTCCATCCCCAGGCGTTCGAGGGCATCCTCAGAGGCATGCAACCCAGCGGTATCCATGAGTTGGAGGACGAAGTCCCCCACAACGACCCGCTCGGCCACCACATCGCGGGTGGTGCCGGGGGTTTCGCTTACGATGACGCGGTCCTGTCCGGCCAGCCAGTTGAGCAGGCTGCTTTTGCCCGCATTGGGAGCGCCGAGGATGACCGTCTGCACGCCGTCGTGCAGGAGCGAGGCATAGTGCTGGGTATCAATGAGATTGGAAATGTCCGCGGCGAGCGTTTGGATGGCGTTAATGGGACCGGCCTGGTCTTCCTCAGGCAAGTCCTCTTCCGGAAAGTCGATATACGCCTCCAACTCAGCCTGTACGCGCAGCAGGCGTTTGGTGTAGGCATCCATGCGCTGGCCGATGGCTCCGGCGAGCTGACGGTGAGCGACCTGAAGGGCACGGGTACTGCGGGCGTGGATGAGGTCGGCCACAGCTTCAGCCTGACTGAGGTCGAGCTTGCCATTGAGGAAAGCGGTCTTCGTAAACTCGCCCGGCTCAGCCATGCGGCAGCCACGAGCAAGCAAATCTTCCAGCACAAGCTGGACAATGAGCGGGCTGCCGTGTAGGCTTAGCTCCAGCATCGACTCGCCCGTATAGCTGGCGTTTTCAGCAAAATACAGGGCGAGGCATTTGTCCAAAGTGTTGTCATTTAGCGACTTATATGAACACAGGCTTGCCTGGCGCGGGACAGGCGACCAGCGCGGGCCGAAGCAGGCGCGGCCCAACGCTTCGCAATCCGGCCCGGACAGGCGGATGACGGCGAGGGCGGCTTCACCCGCCGGGGTGGACAGGGCGGTGATGGTTTCTCCGAATGGCATGCGTACCGGTAATTGTCAGGCCGGCAGGCGCGCGCGTCACGCAGAAAATGCCCTCCATGCCAAGGCATGGAGGGCGCTGAATAAAGGTGCTGCGGCCAAATTAGACCGGATGGGCGGTGACTATTCGCTGTCGTCGGGCTCGACTTCGCTCAGGCCCTTGGACTCGGCCAGCGCGGTGCCTCCGACGACCTGGACCTTTTCGAGGATGTTTTCCTGCAGGTCTTTCATCACGTCGGGGTGCTCGGACAGATAGGTCTTGGCGGCTTCGCGGCCCTGGCCGATGAGATCGCCTTTGTAGCCGAACCAGGCCCCCTTCTTTTCCAAAAGCTTGTGCTCGACGCCCAGGTCCAGGAGCGAGCCGGTGCGGGAGATACCCTCGTTGTACATGATGTCGAACTCGCACTCGGTGAAGGGTGGGGCGACCTTGTTCTTGACCACTTTAACGCGGGTGCGGTTGCCTTTGACGGCGCCGGAGGTGTCCTTGATCGCGCCGATACGGCGGATATCCATGCGCACGGAGGCGAAAAACTTGAGCGCGCGGCCGCCGGGGGTGGTTTCCGGGTTGCCGAACATGACACCGATTTTTTCGCGTATCTGGTTGGTAAAGATGCAGATACACTTCGACTTGTTGATCGCGCCGGTGAGGCGACGCATGGCCTGGCTCATCATGCGGGCCTGGAGGCCGACCGTGGTGTCGCCCATCTGGCCGTCGAGCTCAGTGCGCGAGACGAGGGCGGCGACGGAGTCCACCACGACGACATCGACCGCGCCGGAGCGGATCAGGGTCTCGGTGATGTTGAGCGCGTCTTCGCCCGATTCGGGCTGGGAAACCATGAGGTTGTCCAGGTCCACGCCGACGACCTTGGCGTAGCGGGGGTCGAGGGCGTGCTCGACGTCGATAAAGACGGCGTTACCGCCCTGGCGCTGGACCTCGGCGATGATGGACAGACACAGGGTGGTCTTACCGGAGGACTCGGGGCCGTAGATTTCGCAGATGCGGCCGCGGGGCAGGCCGCCGACGCCGAGCGCGAGGTCGATGGCGACCGAGCCGGTCGAGACGGTCTCGACCTGGAGCTTGGTGCTCTCACCCAGGCGCATGATCGAACCTTCGCCGAACTGCTTGTTGATGGCCGAAATGGCGAATTCGAGGGCCTTGGGGTCTTTGGTATCGGAAGTATTTTTTTTAGGTGCTGCCATGGTCAGAAGGGTTTTCGTTTAACCTGCGCAGACCGCCCGGGAGTGCAAGCCTAATGTGTTAATTTGTTCACTATTTTTGAAAATTCCTGTGTGCGTGTCCCGAGGATAAAAAATCCATCGCTCAGCTCTCGCTAAAGGCGCAGAGCGGGTTCTATATAGAAGCGTTGTGGCCTATCGACACGTGATCTGGGACTGGAACGGCACGCTGCTGGACGATGCCTGGCTGTGCCTGGAGGTGATGAACGGCCTCATGGACCGGCGCGCCATGCAGCCGGTGACGGCGGAGTTTTACCAGCGCGAGTTCGGCTTTCCGGTGATCGACTACTACCGTAAGCTCGGCTTCGACCTGGAGCGCGACCCCTTTGACCGGATCAGCCACGAATTTATCGGCGCGTACAACCGCCGCCGCCTGGAGTGCCAGCTGTTTCCGCAGGTGCGCGCGACGGTTGAGGCGGTCCACACTCGCGGCCTCGGACAGGTCATTCTCTCGGCCCACGAGCAGCGCACACTGGCCGAACTGGTCGGCCTGCTCGGGTTGAGCGCGTACTTTTCCCAGCTTATCGGCCTCGACAACATCTACGCCGCCAGCAAGGCCGCCAATGGCCGTGCCCACATGGCGAGCCTGCCCCATGCCCCGCATGAGGTGCTGCTGGTCGGCGACACCACGCACGACTACGAGGTCGCCTGCGAGATCGGCGCGGACTGCGTGCTGCTGGAGGGCGGGCACCAGAGCCGGGCGCGGCTGGAGGCCTGCGGGGTGCCCGTGCTGGGTTCGCATGCCGAGGTGCTGGAACTGCTGGGGTAGGGCGGACTTCCTCTCGCAGGTGTGCGTCGGGTCGGGGACGGCTCAGTCGGTGGCGTGTGCAGCTCTTCCGTCAAAGAGCTCGTGCATAAATGAATAAAAATCCTCTAGTCGCGTGAACAGGTAATCCGGCTCCAGGGCGCGAAGGGCCTCGACATCGGCGGTGGGGGCCCAGGCGGCGGACACGGCGCGGATGCTGCAGGCGCGAGAGGCGGTGATGTCGCTGGGAATGTCGCCGACGTAGAGCGTCTCGTCGCGGTCGAGCCCGAACTCCTCGATGATCTCGGCGATCTTCTCGTCCTTGACCGGGCCCGCGGGCGAGCCGGTCTTCACCGTGCGGAAATACTGCTCGATCCCGTAGCGCTCGAGGCTGAGCACGGCGCTGCGGGCGCCCTTGCCGGTGACGAGCCCGAGAAACGCGCCTTGCCGGGTCAAATAGTCCAGTAGCTCGACGATGCCGGGGAAGGGCTCGGGCCACTGCGCGTGGAGCGCGGCGTAGTGTTCGAGGTAACGTTCCACGCCCTGGGCCTCGTTACCGGGGAGGAGGGCCGCGATCGTGCCCTCCTCGGAGGGGCCGAAGGTCTCGATGATGTCCGTGTCGCTCAGGGCGCGGCCACAGAGCGGCTCGATTGCGCGGCGAAAGGCGCTGATGCACAGTGGCAGGGTGTCGGCGAGCGTCCCGTCGAAGTCGAAAAGGATGTTTTTCATGCGATAGATTTTTAGAACGCAGTGGGCGGTATGGGTTCCCGTAAAGGCACGGACGGGTTTTCTGAGAATTAAGTATACTCCCGATTCGTGTGTAGTGAAAAACCACTACGCGTGTTTGCGCCATCACTTTTCAGGTGGCTCTTCCGCGTCCGCCAACTCCAGCCACTCGCCCTTGCGGGTGCTGTACAGATAAACCTCGACGGGGGCGTCGTAGATCGCGCTGAGGGCGTGGCGGTAGCAGGCCAGCTGCGGGCCGTAGGTGGCGGCGAGGGTGATCAAGCCCCCCTCGGGCGGGACGCGGTCGGTCTTCCAGTCGATGACGAGCCAGCCGGTGTCCGTGCGGGCGGCCAGGTCGATGGTGCCGTCGTACACGCGGCGCGCGTCGGCGGGCCAGAAGATCGGTACCTCCGTGCGGATGCGCAGGGCCGGATCGGCCAGGCGGCGGGCGGCGGCGGAGGCGGCGAAGAGGCCCAGCTCGTGTTCCCCGCGGGGCGGGTCCGGGCAATGGGCGAGGCGGGCGGCGGCGTGTTCGCGCCAGGCGTCCGGCCCCTCGGCCCAGGGCATGGTTTCCATGGTCAGGTGCCACCAGTTGCCGTAGTCGGCTCCTTTCTTGGCGGCTGCGGCGGCGGCCAGCTCGGGGAAGAGCGGCTCGGCCTCCAGGTCGCGCTCGTCGCGGTGGTGCCCTTCGAAGCCCTCGTGGTGGGCGAGTGAGCTGGGCAGGAGGCGTTCGGGAAAATTCTCCGCCCGCGTGCGGGCGCGGGCGAGACGGGCCGTTTGTTCTTCGTGGGAAATATCCGTCGTGTCCGTCGCGGGGCCGGTTTCTTCCTCCCCGGCGGGCGCATGGCGGGCGGGGAAGGGCTCCGTTTTCGGCGCGAAGGCCGGGAGCGTGTCCCACCAGGAGCGGTTCGCCCCCTCGGGCAGGGCTCGCAACCCGGCGGCGAAGGAGCCGGCGGGCTTGTCAAAAAGGTCCTCGTCGCCGACCACGATCAGGCTGTGGCGGGCGCGGGTGGCGCTGACGTAGAGCAGCCGCTCGTAGGTCTGGGCGGCGCGGCGGGCTTGGGCGGCCTTGGCGGCGTCGCGGTCGTGGCTTTTGGAAACGGCCAGCACGGGCGGCTCGCCGGGGCCGCCGAAGAGCTGCGGGTAGTTCGGGTTGGGGTCCTTGATGGGGGAGAAAAACAGGGGCAGGAGCACGACCGGCCATTCCAGGCCCTTGGACTTGTGGCAGGTGAGCAGTTGAATACGGTCCGGGGCGGCGGGGGCCTCGCCGGGAGCCTCGGCGTAGCGGCGGCGCAGGGCGCGGGCGAACTCGCCCAAGGCCTCGCCGCGGGATTCGGCGGCAGCGGCCTCCAGGCGCAGGGCGTCGAGGCTGAGCGCGAGCCGTTGAGGGGAAACACCGGGCAGCGCGGCCAGCCGGGCGGGCAGCGCAGTGGCGGCGAGCAGGTGCTCCAGCGCCTCGCGCAGGGGCAGGCGCAGGCAGCGTTGGCGCACGGTGTAAAGGAGGCTGAGGCATTCGCCGCTCAGCCCGGGAACGCCCTCCGGGCGGCTCTCCAAGTGCAGCGGCGAGGGGCGATCCGCTTCCTTGGCGGCCTGGACGAGCGCGGCCATCTCTCCGTCGGCCACGGCGAAGACCTCCCGCAGCACGCCAAAGAGCTCGAAGCTGTCCCCCGGATGCGCGAGGACTTGAAAAAGTCCCGCCACCCAGGCGAAGGCCGGGTCGTCCCCGCACTGGTCGTTGCGGGAGTGGTTCTGGACGGGCAGGCCGCGCTTATCGAGGTGAAAGGCGAGGGCTTCGAGCCCGTCCTTGCGCGGGCACAGCAGGGCGACTTCGCCCCAGTCGCGCGCGCCCAGCCCGGCGGGACCACGGGCGGCGAGCCAGTCGGCGAGGGCGCCGGCTTCGGCGTCGAGCTTGTCGCGTTTGCGGGTGCCGGTGGGCTCAGTAGCGAGAATGAGGCGCTCTACACAGCCGGGCAACACGCCGGGCCGGGCCTCCAGCGGCACGAGTTCGACTTGCCCGTCCTCGCCGTCGAGCACGGCGGGAAAGGCGGTATTGACCGCGGTGACGACCGCCTCGTCGCAGCGCATGGTCACGGTAAAGGTCAGGGCCGCGCCGCCGGGGGCCTCGGAAAGGGCACGGTGGAGGGCGAGGTAGCCGCGCAGGTCGGCCCGTTCGCTGTAAATGGACTGCTGCGGGTCGCCGACCATGCAGAAGCGCCCCCCCTCGGGGGCTTGGCCGGAGCCGGGCCAGTCGCCGGGCCTGCCCCGGTCGCGGGCGGCGGCGGTGAGGATGCGGAACTGCGCCGGGTCGGTGTCCTGGGCCTCGTCGAGGATGATGCGCCAGCGGTGGGAGCGGACTTCGGCCAGCGCTGCCGGGACGGCCAGAAGCTGGTCGGCCAGGGTGATCATGTCGTCATAGGTGAGCTGCCCGGCCTCCAGCCGGAACTGCCGGAAGCGCCGCGCCACGGCGGAGGCGAAGGCCAGCCCTGCCTGCGCCAGCCAGTCCTGCACGGGCTGGAAGGCGTTCCCCCAGGCTTCAACGAATGCTTTGGCCGAGGTGGAGGGGGCGGGGATGCCCAAGCCGCGCGTGGCCGGGTCGGTCAGGGCGTTCGTCCAGGCGCGAAGCAACTGCTGGGACTGCTCGATCTTGGCGGCGGAGCGGCCCTTGCCCTCGATGGCGAAGAGCTCGGTAAAGTCCGCCTCCGGGCGCGGGCCGGGCGGCGGGAGCGGGTCGCCCGGCAGTTCGCGGGCCAGTTCCAGCATTTTGCCCAGCGGGGCGATGGTTAAAAAGTCCGCCCGGATGGGCTCGGGGACGAGTTCGCTCAGGCGGTCCTGCGAGCGGATGAAGCGCAGCCAGAGGGCGTCGCGCTCGGCGGCGTTCTCGGCCAGCTCCAGGGCGGGCGGAAGGCCGAGGTGGTGGCCGTGGCGGCGCAGCAGCTCCAGGCAAAAGCTGTGGATCGTCCCGAAAAAGGCCCGCCCGAACAGTTTTAAGAGGCGCTCGTCCCCGGCGGCTTGCTGGAGGAGCTGGCGGCGGGCGCGTTCCTGAAGCTCCTCGGCGGCCTTGTTCGTGTAGGTGACGACGGCCAGGTGCGGCAGCAGCGGCTCGGCGCGGTCGGTGTCCTGCGCCCCGATCCGGGC
Organism: Verrucomicrobiota bacterium JB024; assembly: GCA_030673825.1. GTDB lineage: Bacteria > Verrucomicrobiota > Verrucomicrobiia > Opitutales > Cerasicoccaceae > Ruficoccus. The sequence goes on from JAUTCS010000157.1 coordinate 13,588, forward strand.
GATGCGCCCGACGATGGCCGTGGTCTTGCCCACGCCCGCCGGGGCGATGACGGAGAAGTTCGCGTCCGTCTCATTGAGGAAGCGGTCGCGGTCGGCCTGGTCGGGCAGGGGAGGGAAGCCGCTCATGCCTCGTCCTCCTCGCCGTCGGGGTCGAGCCCGGGGTGGGTGAGCAGCCACTTGCCTTTAAGGATGGCCGGGCCGATCACGAGGGTGGCCAGCGGATAGTGCCCGCTGAAGCTGAAGCGGTCCCGGAACGCCCCCCGGTGGCCGAGCGTGCCGCTCTGGTGAACGGCGGACACGGCCATCAGCAGGGCGTTGGCGGCCTGCACATCGGCGTCGGTGAGCTGGGGTTTCAAGGGCTCGCCGGGCACGAGCAGGCTCGCTGTGACGGGCGAGAACCCGAGCTGGCGCAGGGCCAGGGAGTAGAGTCCGAGCTGGAGCCCGTCGCCCTCGGAGAAGCGCTTGGCTGTCAGGGGCTTGCGGCTTCCGGTTTTGTAATCGATGAGCCAGGCCGCGCCGGGGGCGTTCTCGGGGTCGGGCCCCTCGTGCAGGATGAGGTCGAGCCGCCCGCGCACGCGCAGGCGAGCCCCGCCGGGAAAGAGTTCCAGCTCGCCCTCGGGCAGGACGTATTCCCCCGCCAGCAAGCCCCGGGGGGCGGCCCCGGCGGCGGCGTCCAGCACGGCCCCGATCAACTGCCCGGCACGGGCGAGCGCCCCGGCGTGCGATTCGCTCCACCAGTCCGGCAGGCGGCGTCCGGCCTGTTCGTAGGCGGCTGCGAAGCGCTGCTCGACGGCGCGGGCCTTGCCTTGGGCGAGTTGTTGCCAGAGCGATTGTTCGGGGATGGGCACCCAGGTGCCTCCGGCCAGGAGGGGGTTCATCCAGTCGTGGACCCACAGCCCGACCGCCTGGGCGAGCGAACGCTCGGCGTCGGGATTCCAGGCCAGATCGGCGCGGATGGCCTGCTTGATCCAGGTAGTGCCGGGATTTTTAAAGGCCTCCTCCCACTGGGAGAAGGAGAAGTCCAGCCCGCCCTCCGGGGGCAGGTCGAAGCCGAAAAAGTGCCCGTCGAAGGGCAGGGCGGGGTTGCGGCGGTTCTGGTGGACCCCGATGAAACCCGCCATACCGGGAAAATCTCCCGCCGGGGCGCTCGCGGGCAGGCGGGCGGCGCAGGCGGCTTCGAGCCGGGCGCAAGCCGCCTCGTCGGGCAGGGAATCGTGGGTGAGGTGGTAGGCTTTGAGAAAGAGGTCGTTAAGCGGGCTGGCGCGGGTGGCCGCGGGGTTGTCGCGGCGGGCGGCGGTGCAGGCGACGGTCGCCGCGGTTTGGGTGGTGAGGTGCCAGAAGGCCGCCTCGGCCAGCGTGGCGCGGTCGGCGGGGGCGAGCAGGCGTCCCCGCGTGCCGTCGATCTCCGCCGCGCCCTCGGCGGTGTACCCGGCGCGGGCGTTGAGCTCGCGCACGAGCGTCTCGTCCAGCAGGCCGGAGGCCGCGCCCGGCGGCTCCCACTGGCGTCCGTTCATGCCGGTAAAGATCAGGTGCGTCCAGCCGCCGCAGAGGGCCTCTTCCACCGTGACCAGCGCCACGCGCGAGAGCGGGTGGCGGCCGGATTCGCTGCGGGCACGGCCGGGGCGGTCCACCATCTTGGCCAGCCAGCCCAGGAAGGCCGCCCGCTCCAGCGTTCCCTCCAAGCGCGGGGCCAGCAGGGCGACGCGCTCGGTCAGGAAGTCCAGCCGCTCCGGCCAGGCGAAGCGCTCCAGCACGGGCCGGGCCGCCTCGGCGAAGGCCCCCAGCGTGGCCTGCGCGGGCAGGGTGGGCCATTGGGAGAAAAATTCCGCCGCCTCAGGCTGGGCGGACCCGGCGGCGCGGAGTACGGCGAGGTCGTCCGTCATGGCCTCGCGGAAAACCTCCCGCAGCACGTTTAAAAGCTTCTCGGCGGGCTCGGGGGCCAGTTCTCGGTGAGCCCGCAGGCAGCGCACGAAGTCCACCGTCTCCTGCAAACGCTGGCTCTCCTGCATGGCCCGCCACGCCTCCAGCAGTTGGAACCCGGCGGGCCGGGCGGCGGTGTACCCCCCGGCGTCGTAGTGGGGGAGCTTGGCCGCTTCCAGGCCGAGGGCGATCTCGCGCGGCAGGCTCAGCCCCCGGTGCGGGAAGACCACCCCGATGACGGCCTCGTCCGCCCCGGCCAGCCAGCGCGTGACCTGATCGACGACCAGCTTCGCCTCCACGCAGGGGTCGGGGGCGAGCAAGAACGCGGGCTCGGCCTCGGGCTCGGCCAAAAGCTCCGCCTCGCCGGGCGCGGCGGCGGCGGGGCCCAGGAGGCTTTCCCAGGTCTCGGTGAAGGCAAAGTCCAGCGGCGAGTCCGAGATCGGCTGGCTAAAAATCACGGTGGCCTCCTCGGCAGCGGCCAGCGCCGAGCGCAGAAGGAAAAAGTGTTCGCTCTGGGCCGGGCCAAAGCCCGTCACCAGCAGGTGCGAGAAGACCGGCTCCTCCCGCACAGGGAGCCGCGCGGCATCGGCGGCGGTCTGCATCCCGGCGCGGTCGAGCTGCTCGCGCAGGGCACGGGCCAGCTCGTTGGCCGGGGCGAAGCGGAACTCGTCCCCCTCCCACCCGGCGGCGTCGAGCGCGTCGAAGTCCCGCAGGAACGCCGTCGGCTCGGCCAGCACGGCGCGCGCGAAGGCGTTGTCCGGCAGCGCTTGCACAGCCAGGCGCAGAAACAGGGTCAGCTCCTCGCGCACGGCCACGGGTTTGTCCTCCCCGGCAGCCGCGGCCAGCCGGTGACGCAGGCGTCCGGGGGTAAAAATGTCGATCCCGACAAGCGGCAGGCCTTCTTCGGCCAGGCGGCGCTTGAGCACGGAGGCGGCCACCCCGTCGGGCACGAGCGCGGCCACGGGCTTGTTCGCCGCCCAGGCTTCCCGCCCCAGCAGTGCGAACCACGGGCGCACTGCCTCCTCCCAGGCCGTGCCCGGGCGCGTGCAGACGAGGTGGCGAACGGTGGTCATGCGGAGAACGCTGGTAGTAAAGGTTCCAAAGGATTAGCCACAATGACCATATCTCATCTGTCTGGATGGAGATGATTATTTAGCCGCGTGCATCCGTGGCTAATCTTCTTTAGGAATTATTCGAAAAGGCCACCAGCTCTCCGTCTTCCTTGGTGTCTTTGTACCTTTGTGGTTAAATTAAAAAAATGCCCGCCGCGGGCCCACCAGTGCCGGCTCAGTCCTGCCAGTTAAAGGTAATGGGCTTCTCGATGTCGGGGTGGAGGCTGTTGTGGACCGGGCAGCCGTAGGCGGCGCGTTCGAGGGCGGCGCGCTGCTCGGGCGTGGTGGCCGTGGGGACATTGACCGTCATGGGCAGGGCGGCGATGCGGCGCGGGCTGTTCGAAGACATGTGCTTCTCGACGGTCAGGGTCATGCCCTTGAGGTCGAGGCCGAGTGAGCGGGCCTTGATGCCCATGATGGTTGCCACGCACGTGGCAAAGGCCGAGGCGCACAGGTCGGTGGGCGAAAAGGTCTCACCGCGTCCCTGGTTATCCACCGGGGCGTCGGTGGCGATCGTCTGGCCTGAGGGGCCGTGCGTGACCGTGCAGTGCAGGTCACCTTCGTAGGAAGCGGTCAGCTGTACCATGGCGCCGATGAAAACCCGCTCCCCGGCACAACACAACCCTTTCCTGCCTTGAAACTCTCCGGCGCTCCGCCACAGTGGTCCCTCGGAAAAGATGGACAGAGCCCACGCACATTCTCACGGACTGCTCTCGTGGCGCACGCTCAACACCCTGCTGTGCGGGGTGGCCGTGCTGGTGTTGGCCGCCGCCACCCTGGCCCCACATTGGGGCGAGCGTGACTGGCGGCTCGACGGGTTGAGCCATTTCCGGATGGAGTACATTGTCCTGTTGGGCTTGCTGGCGCTTTTTACGGTATTCACGCGTCGGGTGGTGCTGTTCGTCCTTACGCTGGTCTTTCTGTGCTGGAACGGGGCGGAGATCTTCCACGCTCCCGACCCTGCGCCGCCGCCCGTCGGGGAAAAGCTCTACAAGGCCGCCTCTTTCAACATCCATACCCGCAACCGCGAGTTCGACAAGATCCTGGCTTGGGTAAAAGAGGAGAAGCCGGACTTTTTCGTCATTGTCGAGGCGACGGACGCGATGGAGCCCCTGTACGACGCGCTGGACGAGATCTACCCGCAGAAAAAGCGCCGCAGCATGGGCCGGGGCGGTTTCGGCGCGGTGATCTTCAGTCACTACCCGATCAGTGACGATAAGTTCGCATGGGCGGGTACGGGCACGGTGCAGGTGCGGATTGAGTTGCCGGAGGGCCCGATCATCCTGGTTGCCATGCACCCGCAGGCTCCCGTCAGCAAGGAGGCCTGGGGTTGGCGCAACGGCACCTTTGAGGATATCGCCCGCTTTTGCGCGGCGCAGCACGACCCACTCGTACTTATGGGCGACATGAACTGCTCGCCCTGGTCGCCGTTCTACAAAGAGTTCGAGCAGGAAAGCGGTCTTCATCCTCCCAATGTGCGCTGGCTGCCGCGCCGCACCTGGCCCGCGGGACTGCCGTTTTTGTGGACGCCGATTGACCAGTTTTTCGTCTCCAACGGCATCCACCCGGTAGCCGAGTGGACTGGCCCCGAGCTGGGCTCGGACCATTACCCGATCATCATGACCTTCCGCGTCGCGCCGGAGGCCTCCGCGGGTCTGTAACTTCTTTTAACAGGGAGATCCGGAAGCGCATAATACCTATGATCGCGCAAGGGTTCAACGGGGGGACACCGACTGAAGGGCAGCCGGGCTTAATGGCGTTGTCATCCTGAGCGAGCGCAGCGCGTCGAAGGATCTCCAGGTATGGGTTTTTACGAGTCCGTTCAAAACGCCGTGCGTGGAGATCCTTCGACGCGTCCGCCAGCGGACTTGCTCAGGATGACAACGGGGAGGGTGGCCTCCGGTTGCCAGATGACTGGCACTGGTCGGCTCTCTTTTTTCACCGCAGAGACGCAAAGGCGCAGAGAGTCGAAAAACAGCTTCGCGCTCCCTTCGCGTGTCTTCGCGGGCAAAATCTTCTTTTCTTTCTCTCCCGTCCCGCCTTACTGCGGGGCATTCGGACCGAAGTCGCCGGGCAGGCGGCCGTCGGGGTCGGCGTTGTTCATACCGGCGAGCTTGCGGGCGACCTCGCCCTCCAGATAGAGCGAGCGGGTGGGGAAGGCGATGGAGAGGCCGCGGGCCTTGATGGCGCGCATGATCTTGCAGTTAATGCGCTGGCGCACGTCCATGTGCTCGATCCAGGCGGTGGAGACGGTGAAGTAATACACGAGGATGTCCAGCGAGCTGTCCCCGAAGTCGGTGAAGTTGACCAGGATGAAGTCCTGCTGCACGCCCTCGTCCTCGTGCAGGAGCTGGCGAATGTCCTCGACCACGCCCTCCATGTCGTCGGCGCTGGTTTCGTAGGTGACGCCCACGTACTGTTTGACGCGACGCTTGGGCATGCGCGACCAGTTGTTGATGTACTCGTTGGCCAGGATCGAGTTGGGGATGGACATGACGGTCTTGGGCCAGGTGCGCACCTTGGTCGAGCGCAGGCCGATGGACTCGACGTCACCGTCCACCTTGTCCCCCACGATGATCCAGTCCCCGACCTTGAAGGGCCGGTCCAGCACGATCATGAGCGAACCGAAAAAGTTGGCGATGGTGTCCTTGGAGGCCAGGGCGAGGGCCGCGCCCCCGAGCCCGAGGGTGGCGAAGATCCCGGCCACGTTGTAGCCCATGTTGTCGATCACCATGAGTGCCCCCACGCACAGGATAAAGGCCTTGGCCGTCTTGCGCAGCAGGGGGATAAAGCCGAAGATGGCGGACTGCTTGTCTCGGATGCGGCCGCCCATAATGATCGCGGCCACGTCGGTCAGTCGCAGCATGGCCCAGACGATGAGTAGCATCGTCGCCCCGTGGAAAAGATTCTGGATGAGCAGCGCGAGCGTGTCCTCAAAGGGCAGAATGGCCAGCGAGACATAGATGCCCAGAAAGAGGATGAACCACGAGGCGGGCTTTTCCAGCGCGTTGATCAGGTGGTCGTCAAAGTCGAAACGTGTCTTCGCGGCGAAGCCTTTGAGTCGCCGGAAAATAAACGCCGCGATGATGTTGCGGAAAATCATCGCGAACAGCAGCACCACGAAGCTGACCGTGAGCTGCCCGGCGGTGAAGCCGAGGACCGCCATGTTCCAGAAGCCACCCGTGAGCGTGAAGGGCGCCTCGATGTGTTCGAGCTCCTCCTTCCGGTTTTGCTTTTTGGTGTTGGCTTTGCCTGCCGGGCTTTCGCTCTTGGAGGCCCCGGGTTTGCTGCCGGCCTGGGCCGCGTCTGCGGCGACCATTGCAGCCGCCGCCACGGTGGCCACATTGGAGCCGGTCTCTTCGTCTTCCCCGGTCTGGGGCTGCCCGGCGTCGGTCTGGGTCTGGGGAGCCGGACTTTGAGGCTGCTCGGCGGCATCCTGCGCCCGCAAAGGCAGGCCGACAGTGAGCAGGAGAGTCGCACAGAGAAGGGGAAGCGCTCGCATGACCGGGAAGCTATAGCACGCCCCCGCCGGGCCGAAAGCAAAAAAGGGCCCCCGTCGCAACGGGAGCCCCACGATCAGATCGTTTTGAGGGATGACTTATCGGATCATCGGAGAAAAATCAGCCCTGCGGCTGCGGAGAGGAACCCCAGTCCGGTTCCTGCGTGTTGGCAGGAGCGGTGGGAGCGTTCGGTTGCTGTCCCTGCCACGGGGCCTGAGGACCTCCGGGGCCACGGTTTTGCCCCTGAGCGCTAGGACCGCGCTGCTGGCCGGTCGGGCACTGGCCGTTGGCGCAAGCCTGTCCCTGCGGCCCTTGGCGTGAGGAATCCATCGGGGGGCCATAAGCCTGGCGTTGGTGCATACCGGGCCCCTGTGGCCCCTGGCCATTCCCGGCAAAGGCCTGTCCCTGCGGGCCATTCGGCTGCCCCTGAGCGAAGGGGGCCTGTCCTTGCCGGTGCGGACGCTGCTGCGGTTCGCCATAGGCATAGGCCGCTTCGGGTCCCTGAGCGTTGTTCATGGGTTGCATGTTCATGCCCTGACCGGGGGCGCCGAATCCCGGCTGCCCACCTCGGGGACCATTGAATTGGGGGCCTGACTGCTGCGGGCCATAGGCTTGGCGTTCATGGGGAGGCCGGGGCCCGGCCATCGGAGCCTGCTGTCCCTGAAAACCGCCGCTTCCCTGAAACTCACCACCGCGGGGTCCGCGGTTGTCAGCCATACGGGCCTGATGGGGCGGGCAGGGGGCTCCGGGAGGGCAGACAGCCGGCGGCGGGGGTTCGGACTCGGGGCCGGTGGGGGCTGTTTGCGCGCTGAGCATGACGGGGGCGCACAGGCTCCCTGCCAGGCCCAGCAGGACGATAGGATTGAGAATCTTCATGGTCGATATGGGTTAGCGGTGTGGTTGCCGGGGAGCTTTGAAGGAGTAAACCGTTCCCGGGATTAAAAGTTGCACTCCGCGCCCAAGGGGGGGACAATCTCCGCCATCCACGGCCATGTATCAGGTCAACTTCAGCGAACAAGCCATGCGCGAGCTCAACCGCCTCGGGATCGAGGTGCAGATGCCGCTCATCGAGAAATTCACCAGCCTCACCAGTGAGGAGCTGGCCCACCCCAAGGACGAGCTCGGACACTTCATCCGGGACGGGCGCACCTACTACCGGCTGCGCGCGGGTGAGTTTCGTATCTACTTCGAGCAGCGCGGCGACACGCTCTACAGCCACTATATCCTGCACCAACACTCGCTGGCGGACTTTATCTTCCGCTTCAAGCTTCCGTACAAGGAGGAGACGCTCGTCGAGCAGCACCAGTCCTTCTGGAAGTACATCGAAAGCCTGTATAAATAACCGCCGTGCCGCCCGCGGGCCGGATTTTGCCCGTGCGCGAAGCCTGTCATACTTTTCCACGACACAACCACCAACTGCCCGCAGTCCCTTTTTCTCTCACCATGTCCGAACCCTCGCCCGAAAAACCGGATAATCTCTGGAAAGACACCGCCGAAGCGGGCCGTATCTACATCCTGCCCAACCTTTTCACCGCTGGGAACCTCTTCTTCGGGTTCCTCTCTGTCATCTGGTGCATCCGGGGCAAGTACGCCTCGATCGACGAGGTGCAGTCGGCCCGGTTTTTCACCGAGGCGGTCTTCTTTATCCTGGGGGCGGGCTTCTGTGACGCGCTGGACGGGCGCGTGGCCCGGCTGGGCGGGCGCGAGTCGCTCTTCGGCAAGGAGTTTGACTCCATTGCCGACGTCGTCTCCTTCGGCATGGCCCCGGCGCTGATGATGTTTTTCCTCATTCTCAGCCCGACGGATGGCTACCCCTTTTTCCGCCAAATCGGCTGGCTGATCGGATTTATCTACCTGCTGTGCGCCGGGGTGCGGCTGGCCCGCTTCAACGTGCTGACCAACCCCTATATCCCGCCGGGCAACATCGGCTCCGCGCACGCCCGGGCGGACGACTTTCTCGGACTGCCCGCGCCGATGGCGGCGGGCACGGTGGCCTCGATCGTGCTGGTCATGCTCAACTTCGACCTGCGGCAGTTCACCCTGCTGCTGCCGCCGCTCATGCTTCTGATCGCGTGGCTGATGATCAGCCTCATCCCGTACCCGTCCTTTAAGCATGTGGGCTGGCAGACGCACATGCAGACCCGCCACTTTATCGGGCTGATCATTCTGGCCGCTCTCATGTTCCAGTTCTGGCGCTTCTCTTTCGCGGTCCTGTTCCTCGTGTACATCTTCTGGGGGCTGTTCAAGAGCGTCCGCCATCGCTACCGGGACAAGAAAAACGGCGATTCCGGCGGCCCGGACGAACCCGAAGCGCCCGCTGTGTAATGGAACCCCAACGGGGTTGAGTGGTTGCTCATCCGCCCTGCCAGAGCGCAACCTTTCAAAGGCATCCGGATGCGAAGCATCCAGGGTGAAGGGCTATGCCCTTCCGTACCAGTTGTGAAAGACGATGATCTTACCCGCCTCGTCGAAGGTGAGGTGAAGGGCGTTGGCCATGTCAAAGGCGGTGCCGTCGCTGTTCTTCCCGGCCACGCGCACGATGCAGGCGATGGCCCGGCCCGGCAGATCCGCGATACGGTCGGTGTAGCGGGCCTCAAAGGTGTCCACGAGGGCGAAGAACCGCCGGTACTCCTCCTCGATGGCGGCGGTGGTGGAGGCGCTTTTTTCGTTCCAGGCACTGGTGGTATCGCCCAGCCCGTGTACGCGGTAATCGTGCGCGGGGGCGAAACACGCTGCCACGGCGGCGGCATCACGGGCATTGACGGCCCGGCCATAGGCGTCGAGCAGGGAATGGGGATCGATACTCACGGGCGGAAGATATCCAGCTCCTCGGCCAGGTCGCAGACGCGCTCGGCCATGTGCTCGATCACGACGCGCTTCTTTTCGTCGTAGGGCAGGCCGAACTCCAGATAGGTCAGCGCGCTGCCCTTGAGTTCGAGAAAGCCGTTGCCCTCGCTCCAGTCCTTTTCAAAGACGCGCTGGCGCTCACGCCCGAAAAACGCGGCCACGGCCTCGGGATCGCTGCTACGGATGGAAAAGAGCCGGTCGAATTCGGCATCGCCCGTCGGGGTGTACTTGAGGCGCCCGACCTGGCCGAGTTTGGCCAGGGCCTTCTGCTTGGCCATGGTGAAGCGCAGGCCGGAAGGAGCGCGGGTGGCGACCTTGATCGCCATGTCGGTCTGGCGGGTGTTGTCCAGCCCGTAGCCCTTGGGGGCGATGGCCATCTCGCGCCCGCGGTAGCGGCCGTAGAGGGTGGGGTTGCGCCGGTACAGTCCGAGCATGGTGGCCTCCGGTACAGTCAGCTCCAGGCCGAACTTTTCCCCGAGCACGCGCATCTGCGCCTCCAGTTTGCGGAAGTTGCGCAGGTGGGTCATGACGGCGGCGACGCACACGATGACGAACGCACCCCCGACCACGGCGAGAAGAATCCATTGCATAGAGAAACACTCTTAGCGCCCGCGCCGGGCTTGCCAAGCGTGTTTGGCCCCGACGGCGGATTATTCCGGAGAGGCTGCGGGATGAGGTTTGATTAACCCAAAGGCACGAAGGCACAAAGGGCAGCGAAAAGGTGTAAGACGAGCTATCAGTGAACTCTCAAACTTCTCCGCGCTAGCCCCGCAGCTTGCCGGTGGCCAGTTCCTGGACAAAGGCGGCGTAGGTCTTCTCGATGCCCTCGCGCAGGGAGATTTTCGGCTCCCAGCCGGTGGCGCGGATGGTGGAGCTGTCCATGAGCTTGCGCGGGGTGCCGTCGGGCTTGGAGGTGTCCCATTTGAGCTCGCCTTTGAAGCCGGTCACGTCGCGGACCGTCTCGGCAAGTTCCTTGATGGTGACATCTGAGCCGAAGCCCACGTTGACCCAGTCCGGCGGGTTGTCCAGTGCGAGCAGGTGCAGGCTGGCGGCAGCGAGGTCGTCCACGTGGAGGAACTCGCGCAGCGGGCTGCCCGTGCCCCAGAGGGTGACGTCGGGCGCGCCCGCCTCGACCGCTTCGTGGAAGCGCCGCAGCAGCGCGGGCAGCACGTGGGAGTTTTCCGGGTGGTAATTGTCGCCGGGGCCGTAGAGGTTGGTCGGCATGCCGGAGTGGTAAAGGACGCCGTACTGCTTGCGGTAGTATTGGCAGAGCTTGAGGCCCGCGATCTTGGCGATGGCGTAGGGCTCGTTCGTCGGCTCCAGCGGGCCGGAGAGCAGGCAGTCCTCGGTCATGGGCTGAGGCGCCTCGCGCGGGTAGATGCACGAGCTGCCCAGGAAGAGCAGGCGTTTGACCCCGTGTTTCCACGAGAAATGGATCAGGTTGTGGGCGCTGGCCAGGTTTTCGTGGATGAACTCCGCCGGGTAGGTGTTGTTGGCATGGATGCCGCCCACGCGGGCCGCCGCCACGATGACGACTTCCGGCTTCTCGTCGGCCAGGGTCTCCTCGACCGCGGCAGCGTCGCACAGGTCGAGCTCGGCGTGCGTGCGCAGCACGAAGTTCTCGTGCCCCTGCGCCAGCAGGGCGCGGTGGATGGCGCTGCCGACCATCCCGCGATGGCCGGAGAGAAAAACTTTAGTCGTGGAGTCCATGGGTGTGGTATGTCTTTAAGGCTGAATAAATCTCGTTGCCCAGTCTAATTCCTTCCGTGCCAACAAAATCATCCCACGCGCAGGTTGGAGCGAACCACTGTTTGAGGTCTGAAATCGTGTCATCCTGACCATCGGCTAGATGCTGAACAGCAGCTCGAAGGGCTGTGGCAAATGCTTGAGCATCAAGAAATTCCCCTGAATATCCCCCTTGATAGTGCGAGGCCATGTCGCAGGCGTCGCGCAGTTTGGCGATCAATTCAGCTCGTTTCATGATATTGAGAGGCGAAAGCGTATGCTACTCCAGGGCCGGTGCTTGCGTAAAGTCGATTAACCCCCATGTTGATGCTCATGGACAAAGCCGCCATTGTCGAAGTGCTCGAAGAAATCGCCGAACTGCTGGAGCTCAAGGGCGAGAACGCCTTCAAGGTCCGCGCCTACCAGAACGGCGCGCGGGCGTTGGAGACGCTCGACGAGGACCTCGGCACGGTCATCGCCGAGGAGCGCCTGGGCGAGGTCAAGGGCATCGGCAAGGCTTTGGTGGAAAAGATCACCACCCTGCACGAGACCGGCGAGCTGGAATACTACGACAAGCTTCGCGCCTCCGTGCCCGACTCGATGATCCAGCTGCTGGAAATTCCCAGCCTCGGCCCGAAAAAGATCAAAAAGCTCCACGACGCGCTCGGGGTCGAGAGCATCGAACAGCTGGCCGAAGCCTGTCGGGCGGGGAAGGTAGCCGAGTTGGAGGGCTTTGGCGAAAAAACGCAGGAAAAGCTCCTGGCCGGGATCGCCAACCGCGAGGCCTACGCCGCCCGCCATCGCTGGGCCGATGCCGAGGCCGTGGCCGCGCCCATCCTCGACGGGCTGCGCAAGCTGAAACAGGTCAAGCAGGTCGAGGCCGCCGGGAGCCTCCGGCGCAAGCGCGAGACCGTCGGCGACCTGGACTTTCTCGTGGCCTCTGACGAGCCGGAGCCGGTCATGGCGTGGTTCACCGGGCAGGACGGTGTGGCCGAGGTCACCGCCCACGGCGAGACTAAGTCCTCCGTGCGGCTGGAGAGCGGCTTGCAGGCGGACCTGCGGGTTGTCCCGCCCGCGCAGTTCTTTTACGCGCTGCACCACTTCACCGGGAGTAAGGAGCACAACGTGCGCATGCGCCAGCGCGCCCTGGAGCAGGGGCTCAGCCTGTCTGAATGGGGCTTGTTCCCCGAGGACACCCGCGGCGGCAAGGAAAACCCGCAAAAACCCAGCGAACGCTCCCCCGAGCCCATCGACGGGGAAAAGGAACTCTTTAAAAAGCTCGGCCTGGCCTATATTCCGCCCGAGCTGCGCGAGGACCGGGGCGAGATCGAGGCCGCCGAAAAGGACAAGCTGCCCGCCCTCGTCGAACCCGACGACATCCGCGGGGTTTTTCACAACCACACCACCGCCTCTGACGGACGGGCCTCGCTGGAGGAGATGGTCCAGGCCGCGCAGGACCTGGGGTTCGAGTACCTCGGCATCGCCGACCACTCCAAGTCGAGCTTCCAGGCCAACGGGCTGGACGAAGACCGCCTCGCCGCCCAGGTGGAGGCGATTGCCACGCTCAACGCCTCGAAGAAGTTCAAGACCTGGGTCTTTACCGGAAGCGAGGTCGATATCCTCAGTGACGGGCGGTTGGACTTTTCCGACGAGATTTTAAAAACGCTCGACTGCGTGGTGGCCTCGATCCACGCGGGCATGACCAACGATGAAAAGACCATGACCAAGCGCCTCGTGAAAGCCCTCGAAAACGAGCACGTCACCATGCTCGGGCACATGACCGGTCGTCTGCTGCTGCGCCGCGAGGGCTACCCCGTGGACACGGCCAAGGTCATCGACGCCGCTCTGGCCAACGGCAAGATCATCGAGCTCAACGCCAACCCTTGGCGACTAGACATGGACTGGCGCCTCTGGCACAAGGCCGCCGAGCGCGGCCTGCTTTGCTCCATCAACCCCGACGCCCACGCCATGGACCAGCTAGAATTTTTCCGCAACGGCGTTGACGCCGCCCGCAAGGGCTGGCTGGAGCCCAGGCACATCCTCAACACCCGCCCGCTTAAGGACGTGAAGAAGTATCTCGGGGTGAAGTAAGCTCTGTCTTCGAGCCTCGGAACACATCCGACTTAACCCCAACGGGGTTATGCAGTCTAGCCCCGGGTTGCGCAGCTACCCGGGGGAATTGGTTTGGCAACTTTATCAACCCCAACGGGGTTGCGCTCGACGGTTGCTCCACCTTAATCTCTCAGTGCACGGTCGTCTTGGAAAACACATTGATCACGACGACCCCGGCGACAATCAGGACCATGCCGATGATTGCAGCCAGGTCGGGGATCTGCTTGAAAAGCACCGTGCCCACTACCGTCACCAACACGATGCCCAGCCCGGACCAGATGGCGTAGGCCAGGCCGACGGGGATCGTCTTGAGCACTTGGCTCAGGCAGTAGAAGGCCACCGCGTAGCCCAGGACGACCACCACGCTCGGCACCAGCCGCGTGAACTGGTGCGTCATCTTCAGGGCGGAGGTAGCGATGACTTCGGCCGCGACGGCCACGATCAGATAAAGGTAACCGGACATGCCGCCATGCTGGCGGGTCCCCGCCCGTTGGCAAGCGCGCTCAACGGATCGCTTCGTTGGAGAGATGGCGTGCCCTGGCTCGCTCACGTGGCTTCCGGGAAAGCGAAACCGAGGGTTTACGAGCGGCCTTTTGTCAGGTATAAGTCAGTCCCATGTCCATACGCGTCCTCGTCTCTTCTCTCTGCCTGGTGCTGGCCCCGGGCCTTTCCCACGCACTAGTAAACGCCGGCAACCCCGGCGGTAATCTGACCGCCCCCACCGGGCAGGACGGCCAGCCGGAGGACCCGGGCTTTGCCAATGTGCTCATGATCCGTGGCGGGACCGGCGTGTATCTGGGTAATGGCTGGGTGCTGACCGCCCGCCACGTTAACCCGAAGTGGCTGATGCTCGATGGCCAGCAGGTGCTGGCGGCGGACGCCATTGACAAGAGTTACAGCTTCAAGACCGCGGAGCTGAAGCTCTTTCGGCTGAAGGAGGAGCGCGATCTGCCTGTCGTGCGGATCGCCTCTGCCCCGCCTGCGCCCGGGCAGGAGATCGTCATGATCGGTGGCGGACGCGCCAGCCAGGATCATTTCAGCTTCTGGCAGGTCAATCAGACGACCACGCCCTGGACCTGGACGCAGATGCCGGATCAGCAGGGGGCCAACGCGGCGGGCATCCTGGTCGTGGAGAAACAGAACGCTATCAGCTGGGGCACCAACCGGATCTCTGCTCAGATGCACAACGGTCACCTGGGCGAGCTGTTGATCACCGATTTCTCCGATAAGCCGGGCGAGCGCACGGCTTTTGAGGCACAGGCCGTTTCTTATGACTCGGGCGGCCCCATCTTTACCCGGACGGCTTCGGGCTGGGAGCTCGTGGGCATCATGGTGACGGTGGCGCAGCTCTACCCGGGGCAGCCCGGCATCGTTCAGCCGGAGGGCGGCGGACCGCAGTTCATTGGTTCGGGTCTGTTTGGCAACCTGACCTTGGCCGTTAATCTTGTCCCCTACCGCGAGGAAATCCTCAAGGTCACCGGGCTGGACGACGAGTAACGCGGCTGCGGATTTATCCTTGATGAACGCGAATGGCGCGCCGGGATAATTCCGACGCGCCATCTGTTTAAGCCTGAGTCAGGCTGCCTTTCCAAGGCGCAGGCTCCCGACGTACTCGCCACGTTAAAGGAGACCGGCGCCTGGGAAAAATATGGTGGGCGCTACAGCACTTTCTTCATCTGCTCGACGCAGTTTTTCAGCGCCGGGACGGGGTTTTCCGGGTCGGCCTCGTACTCGACCACGGCCATGCCGGTGTAGCTGTCGGCCTTGAGGGCCGCGACGTAGGCGGGCAGATCGAGGTTGCCCTGGCCGACGACGGTGTCCTTCCACTGGCCGTTCTTCTCGAACACGAAGTCCTTGAAGTGGATGCCTGTGAGGTGCCCGGCGTAGCGTTTGAGCCACTCCAGCGGCTTGCCGAGGTTCGGTCCGATCTGCATGCACCAGGCGGTGTCCATGCACAGGCCGATCTCGGGCGCACCGAGGCCGATCAGGTGGTCCATTACGTCCGGCTGCCCGCCGAACATGTACCCGCCGTGGCAGTGGATGCCGACCTTTACGCCGTATTCGCGCGCCAGGGCACGTGCCTGGGCGATGGCCTTGGCGTAGGTGCCCACTTGGAAGTGGACGGAGATGTGCTTGGCCCCGGCCAGCTTCACGCACTCGAACAGGTCGCGCTCGGACGGATCGCCGACCAGCGTCTCCACGCCGATGGAAACGATCTGCACGCCCGCGTCAGCGTAGGTCTTGACGATGTTTTTCCAGCCTTCGAGATCGTGGAAATCCGCGTGTATACGGCAGATTTCCACGCGGTCCAGGCCGATTTCCTTCACCTTGGCGGCGACGGTGGCGTTGTCTTTGAAGTTGCGGAAGCAGTAGCTCTGCACTCCGAGAGGGAGGGTTGTGCTCATGGGAATTTTGTTGGGTTATTTAAGTTATGGAATAATCGGGCGGGAGGCTTGCGGTGCTTAAGCGAGGACGACCTCGCGACCGGTGCGGCTGGACTCGGCGATGCCGTCGAGTACCTTCTGGACGGCGAGAGCCTGGTCGAGCGTGCAGCACAGCGGGGAGCCGTCGTGCAGGTGCTCGATGAAATTGACAAAGCGGTCGGACATGCCGGGCTTTTTCGGGTCCTTGAGCTGTTCGAGGATTTCGTAGGCGGCGTTGTCGTGCTGGCTCGTGCGGAATATCTGCGCCGGGACGACCGTCGCGCCCGCCTCCGTGCCGAAGAGCTCCACATCGTTGCTGTTGGCCTTGAGCGTATGGCAGGCCCAGACGGCTTCGAGAGTGACGGTCGCGCCATTGGCCAGACGAATGAACGCGCTGGCGAAGTCGTCCACGTCAAAGGTGATCTCGCTCTTGTCGGACATGCCCCAGCCGCCTTCGCCCAGTCCGCGCGGGCCGAACTTGCTGTAGGTCACGCCGGAGACGGTCACGGGCTCGAAGTTGCCCATGGTGTACATCGCCAGGTCGAGCATGTGCACGCCGATGTCGTAGAGCGCGCCGCCTCCGGCCAGCTCGCGGTTGCCGAACCACGTGCCCATCTTCGGGATGCCGGTGCGGCGGCGCCAGTGGGCCTTGGCGTGGTAAATCTCGCCCAGTTCGCCCGCCTCGACGGCGGCCTTGATCTTCTGCGAGTCGGGGTTGAAGCGCTGGTTCATGCCCACGCTCAGGGTCAAGCCCTTGGCCTTGGCCAGGTCGGCGGCGGCTTGCGCCTCGGCCAGGTTCATGGCGAAAGGCTTTTCCAGGATGACGTGCTTGCCCGCCTTCAGCGCCAGCTCGGCGGTCGGCGCGTGGAACTTGTTCGGGGTCGCGATGTAGAGGGCGTCCACCTGGTCATCGGCCAGAAGCGCCTCCAGCGAGGTGCAGGGGTGGGCGATGCCGTGTTTGCCGCAGAAGTCTTTCACACGCACTTCGCTCAGGTCGAACGCGGCGACGACTTTCCCGTGGGGGTGGGCGTTGATACTGGCGGCGGCGGAGGCCGTGATCTGGCCGGTGCCGACGAAACCGAAACGAACTTTATCTGACTTGCTCATGGGTATGGGTATTTAAAAATTAGTCTATGATCCTATTTTCTCCTTTTAAAATCTGACTTCAATCGCATTTAATATTTAAAAACTATGATTTGTTTTCCAAAACTCGGTGGAGGACTCCATGCGGCTGGGTGAGCTGATCCGCGTGGGCCATTATCATAACCCGTATGGCCGCCACCCCACGCCACAACCCATCGCGCGGCGGACCTACTGCATCGAGCTGGTCACCGGCGGACGCGGCTGGGTGGAGATGGAGGGGCAGTGGGTCGAGGTTGTGCCGGGGGCGTTGCTGTGGCACCAGCAGGGGGACTACACCATCGGGCGCAGCGATTTCGAGGACCCGTACCGGTGCCTGTCCCTGCGCGTCGCCGTCACCGACAGCGCGCCTCGCCCGGTGCCGCGTCTGACCTGGTGGACCAAGCTCGACGCGGTCCGGCGCTTCGCCGACGAGGCCGTGCTGCTCTTCGCCAGCGACCGGATGGAGCCTACTGTCCTGCGTGATTACATTATCTCCCGGCTGCGCCTGCAGGCCGAGCTTTACTTGAACGAGGCTCCCCGCAAGGCACTCCCATCCGAGCTGCAGCGTGTGCTTGTGTATTTGGAAAAGCACTACGCCGATCCGCTGCGGATGGAGACGCTGGCCGAGGTCGCCCAGTGGTCCGTGCCGCACCTGCACGCGCGCTTCCGCGAGGAGCTCGGGCAGAGCCCGCACCAGTGCGTGATCGAGCGCCGCATCGAGGCCGCCCGCATCCAGCTCGCCGCGACGAACGACCCGATCAAGCAGGTGGCCGCCGATTGCGGGTTTTCCAACGCCTCCGCGCTGTGCGTGCTCTTCCGCCGCCATGCCGGGGTTACGCCCGCCGCCTACCGGCAGCGGATGGTCGTCTCCTGAGCCGCCCTGGCGGATTTCTTTAGGTTTGCGATTTGAGACGGACCGGGGATAATCCTCGGCTTTCCCTCCCTGTTATTCCCCAATCGACTCTGTATGAAAAAAGCACTCATCACGGGTATCACCGGTCAGGACGGTTCTTATCTCGCGGAGCTTCTGCTGGCCAAAGGCTACGAGGTCCACGGCGTTATCCGACGCGGCTCGACTTTTAACACGAGCCGGATCGACCACCTGTACAAGGACCCGCACGTCAATGGCGTGCGCCTGATCCTGCACTACGGTGACTTGGCTGACTCGGTTCAGATGGTGAAGCTGCTTTACGAGTTGAAGCCGGACGAGATCTATAACCTCGGGGCACAGAGTCACGTGCGCGTGTCCTTCGACATCCCCGAGTACACGGGCGATGTCGTCGGGCTGGCTGCCGTGCGCATGCTGGAGGCGATCCGCGAGGCCAACCTCGTGGGCAAGGTCCGCTACTACCAGGCCTCTTCCTCGGAGATGTTCGGTAAGGTGCACGAGGTCCCGCAAAAGGAGACCACGCCCTTTCACCCGCGCTCGCCTTACGGCTGCGCGAAGGTCTTTGCCTACTGGCTAACGGTCAACTACCGCGAGAGCTACGGCCTGCACGCCAGCAACGGCATCCTCTTCAACCACGAGAGCCCGCGCCGCGGCGAAACTTTTGTCACGCGCAAGATCACCCGCGCTGCCACCCGCATCAAGCTCGGCCTGCAGGACGCGCTCTATCTGGGCAACCTCGACGCGCAGCGCGACTGGGGCTACGCCAAGGAGTACGTCGAGGTTATGTGGCGGATGCTCCAGCAGGACAACCCGGACGACTACGTCTGCGCCACCGGCGAGACGCACACCATCCGCGAGTTTTGCCAGGAAGCCTTCGGTCTGCTCGACCTGGACTGGGAAAAGTACGTCAAATACGACGCCCGCTACGAGCGTCCTGCCGAGGTGGAGCTCCTCATCGGCGACCCGGCCAAGCTCAAGAAGAACATCGGTTGGGAACCGCAGGTGAAGTTCAAGGAGCTGGTCAAGATCATGGTGGATGCAGACCTCCGGCTCGCCCAGCGCGAGATGGCCTGCGACGACGCCCTGACCCAGCAGAACCTGCACAACGACGTCGTGGCCTGAGGCCGTGGGCGTGACGTCTGTCGATCATCACGTCCCTTCCCCCGATGACATCAACCCCAACAGGGTTGCGGGGCGATCCTTTGCCTGATAGCGAGAACCCCAACGGGGTTCCGGAGCACAGCCCAGGGTTGGCCGAGCGTAGCGAGTGCCTACCCTGCGATTCGTTGCCTGCAATCGATCCAACCTTAACGGGGTTGCGCATCGGCGTGCGCAGGTGTATCCGTTTTTCGCTACACGCAGCCGGGTGACTTATTGCAGCTCGCGGATCTTTTCGTAAATCTCATCGAGCGCGCGCTCGCGCAGGACGAAGAGCTCCTGTGCCACGGCTTGCGCGGCGCATTTTTTCTGCGCGAGCGTCTCGGGCGTCAGCCCGGCGAAAAACTCCCGCAACCCGGTCGCCATGTCTTCGTCCGGTGAAATACGCCAGGCGGCCTCGTGCAGGAGCCGCCAGTTGTCGTTGGCTTTGGTGCCGTGAAAGAGAAGGCTGCCGCCCTCGCACACTGCGCTAACGGCCTTCGAGGGGACGCAGATGTGGTCCCAGCGCGGCAGCAGCGTGACCAGGTGCACATCGATGAAGCGCAGGTGCTCGCGCGGAACGCTCTCGAGCAGGACGATGCCCGGACGGCCTTTGGCCAGTGACCGAATACGCGTAGCCTTCGCGCCATAGGGGGCGAGGATCAGGCGGTGGCGCGTTGGGTCGATCTGTTCGAGGGTGGCCGCGACAAATTCCTCGCTATGGGCTTCGCCGAGATTTCCGGCGTAGCCGAGGATGATCTTACCGTCCTGCCGGGCCCACTCGGGCCGCTCCGGCTCGGCTCCCGAGCTGACGATCCCGCAGGGAAACACGGTGACGGACGGCGGCTGCTTAAAATACCGGCAGACGTGTTCCGCCTGCGCCTCCCCCAGCGCGATCACGTGGCTGGGCGGGTTGGCCGTGACGCTCTTTGCCAGCCAGCGGTAAAGGGGATTGCGCTCGCTCGTAAGCCCCGCCGCCAGGAATGCCTCGGGGTACAGATCCATCGTCCAATACAGCCAGCGCAGCTTACGCCGGCGTGCGAGCCGCGCCAGCCAGACGTTGAGCAGCGGTGGGTTCGTCATGCAGATGATGGGGCCGTGGTGCAGGTCGGCGGCGAGGCGGGCCATTGTCCGCCCCTCCCGCACGCTGTCGAGCAGGCGCAGGAGCTTATTCTTTCCCTCATAGCGGCGCGGGAGCAGGCGTATGGGTTTCCCTGCGGGGCGTCCCTCGGGCGAGGCGGGGTCACGCACGGCCACGATCTCGACATCCACCCCGCGCCCGGCGAGGTAGTGCGCCAGCTCGGTGGCGGAGTGGCTGTTGATGTTTTCGCGGCAGGGGATGTCGCGGTTGACGAGGGTGCAGCGCATCGGGAATGGTTTCGTGTCAGGCCCGGCGTTCGCGCCAGCTGGCGAGGATTTCGCCAAAAATGTCGTCGAGGCTTTTAGTGATGTCCCAGTCCGGGTAGTGCTGGCGCATCTTCGAGAGATCGCTGTAGTAGCAGATGTGGTCGCCCTCGCGGTTCTGGTCCACATAGCGGTGCTTCATCGGCTGGCCGCTGAGCGCCTCGATGCGGGCGAAGGCTTCGAGGATGGAGCAGCTGTTGGCCTTGCCGCCGCCGAGGTTATAGACCTCGCCCGCGCGGGGCGCCTGGCTGAAGGCCCACATGAACCGCGCCACGTCGAGTGCGTGGATGTTGTCGCGGACCTGTTTGCCCTTGTACCCGAAGACCGTGTACTCGCGCCCTTCGAGGTTGCACTTGACCAGGTAGCTGAGAAACCCGTGCAGCTCGACGCCGGAGTGGTTGGGGCCGGTCAGGCAACCGCCGCGCAGGCAGCAGGTGGGCAGGCCGAAGTAGCGCCCGTACTCCTGCACCATGACGTCCGCGGCGACCTTGGACGCGCCGAAGAGCGAGTGCTTCGACTGGTCGATGGTGAAAGTCTCCGCGATGCCTTTCGCGAAGGCCGGGTCGGCGTAGTCCCAGCGCGTGTTCAGCTCCTGGAGCGGGATGCGGTTCGGGGCGTCGCCGTACACCTTGTTGGTGGACATGTGGATAAAGGGGCTCTCCGGGCAGCACTGACGGGCGGCCTCCAGCAGGTTGAGCGTGCCCCCGGCGTTGATGTCGAAATCGTCGAAGGGGATCTGCGCCGCCTTGTCGTGCGAGGGCTGGGCCGCGGTGTGCACGATCACATCCGGGTGCAGGGTCTTGAGCAGGTCGCGGACTCCGCTCCGGTCACGGATGTCCAGCTCGTGGTGGGTGAACTGCGGGAGACTCTTTTGCAGGCGTTGCTGGTTCCACCGTGTGTCCCCCGCTTCTCCGAAAAAGACCGCCCGCTGGTTGTTGTCGATGCCATGGACGGCGAAGCCCTGCCCGGCGAAAAACGCGCACACCTCCGAGCCGATGAGGCCGGAGGAGCCAGTGACGAGGAGTTTTTTCATGATTGGTGAAGAGAGGCGCGGGGCCGGGGGAAGGCTGGATGGTTGCGGCGGGATACGGGCTTCTTTTTTCACAATTACCGCCCCCTTGGCAAGGCCGGAGCGCCCGAAAGGACAGTAGGAAAAACGCAAAGAGGGCTTTGCCTTCCGGGCGCATTGTGTTCTAGTTGCCCCGATGAATCCCTCCCAGCCCGAACACCTCTACCCGCAGTTCGAACGCATGCTCTCCCGCCAGGAGCGCGAGACGCGCCTCGGGCAGCGTTCGCATGTGTTCTGGCTGTACGGGCTCTCGGGCTCGGGCAAGAGCACGCTCGCCGTTGCGCTGGAGAAGTCCCTTTTCGCGCAGGGGCGGATCGTCCAGGTGCTCGACGGCGACAACATCCGTACCGGCCTGAACAGCAACCTCGGCTTCAGCGACGAGGACCGCACGGAAAACATCCGGCGTATCGCCCACGTGGCGAAGCTCTACGCGCAGTCCGGGCTGATCGTGATCACGTCCTTTATCACGCCCCGGGAGGACCTGCGCCAGTTGGCCCGCGAGATCATCGGGCCGGAGGATTTTTCGGGGGTGTACGTGAAAGCGTCGTTCGAGGCTTGCGCCGCGCGGGACCCCAAGGGTCTCTACGCCAAGGTCAAGGCCGGACAGGTCAAGCAGTTCACGGGCAAGGACTCGGGCTTTGAGGAGCCCGCCGCTCCCGAGCTGCTCATCGACACCGAGCGTGAAAGCATCGAGCAGAGTCTGGAGCACCTGCTCGCCTACGCGACCCCCAAGATCGTACGGTAAATCGCGTCGGGTTGTTCTTTGGGGGTGCTTATATTCCCGAAGCGTGACTCGTTTGAAAATATTCGGTTAAGAGCGGAACCTCATGCCTCTCGAAGCTTGCCCCGGCGGTACTCACTGTGATTAAATGAGCAAAATCTGTCGCCGCCCGTTTGCGCGGTGGCCGTTTCCCTCTCCGTCCAGTAACACTCACGTTTCTGGTTGTTATATCCCATATAAATTTTCTTCTCCGACATACATTCCGATGCACACCTATCGAGTCAGTCATTTGAATCAGCTCGAAGCCGAGTCGATTTACGTTTTGCGCGAATTTGCGGCGCAGTTTGAAAAGCCGGTGCTCCTTTTTTCCGGGGGCAAGGATTCGATCGTGATGGCGTGGCTGGCGCGCAAGGCGTTTTGGCCGGCGCGGTTGCCGTTCCCGTTGATGCACGTGGACACGGGGCACAACTTCAACGAGACGATGGCGTACCGGGACGAGTTCATCGCGGACATCCGGGCGGACTTGATCGTGGCGAGCGTGCAGGAATCGATCGACAAGGGCCGGGTGGTGGAGGAGAAGGGCCCGAAGGCCAGCCGCAACGGCCTGCAGACGGTGACGCTGCTGGACGGGATCGAGGAGCACGGTTTCGACGCCGCCCTCGGCGGCGGACGCCGCGACGAGGAAAAGGCCCGGGCCAAGGAGCGTTTTTTCTCGCACCGCGATGAGTTCGGCCAGTGGGACCCGAAGAACCAGCGCCCCGAGCTGCGCCCCGCTCCGCATTTCAACAAGGTCGTCTCCTTCATCATACGTAATCCCTTGCCACGGCGGCCCCGCGCCGGCCCTTGAGAAGCTCGAAATCGCACCC
>JAUTCS010000158.1 GCA_030673825.1 Verrucomicrobiota bacterium JB024
GGCACGCATCGCAACCACGTGTGGAGCTGCGACTTCGTCGCTGACCGCACGGCCAAAGGCGGATCGATCCGCATGCTCACAGTACTCGACGAGTACACTCGCGAGAGCCTGTGTATCCATGTCGATCGTCATCTCAACGCAGCCAAGGTGCGAGCCTTCATGAGCGAGCTAATCAGTGCCTATGGCAGCCCCGAGCACATCCGCTCAGACAATGGTTCGGAGTTTATCGAGAAGAGTCTGCGGGGCTAGTACGCCGACGAGGGCATCAAAATCCTCTATATCGAGCCCGGCAGTCCCTGGAAAAACGGCTACATCGAGTCCTTCCACGGACGACTCCGTGATGAGTGTCTCAACCGTGAGTGGTTTTACACACTCACAGAGGCCCGCGTGGTCATCGACGTTTGGCGTTGGAAGTACAACAACATCAGGCCTCACCGTTCCCTCGGACTGCTCCCCCCGCTCGAGTTTGCGGCGAAAGAAACCGTACCCCATCCCTTCGAAACCAACCTCCAAGACATGGGCTACACTCCGGCTACGCCCGCATTCCGCCCAAGCCTTGACTCCCTCTACAACCTAACACTCAATCACATCATTAACCCGCTCAGACGAACTCTCAACCCGGCACAGCTTGCGTAGGCAGGTCACCTCTAGTCTTATCTATCCGGATGTCGGAGAGTGGACCACAACCAAGTCCAATCGCATCAGCTTATTAAGTAATCGAACGCCACTGGGTTTAGCCCGAAAAGCGTCCCCCTCATGGGCAGCAGAGCATCAACAGGCTTGCAGCTATCAACACAAACCCAGAACCGATCACCTCGGCACTCTTATTTTGACCGGGAAGAAATCGGTGCCAGTTGAAGTTGCGCGTGCGATGGGCCACAGGTCGATTTTAACCCGCTATCGTCTCAAGGGCAATGACACCAGTGCATGAGGTCACGCAGGACCGGTTTGGCGGTATTGTCCCGGTGTCATGAGAACGCGCTTTTTAAAGGTCTTGCTGAAGTGGTATTCGGACTGGAAGCCACAAAGCCAGGCAATCTCCTTGATCCGCTTGGTGGAGTGCAGCAGATAGGTCTTTGATTTATCGATTCGTGCCTCGATCAGGTAATTGATAGGGCTAATGCCGCAGTACTGCTTGAACTTTCCAATCAGTTGGGAACGCGACAGGTGCGAGACCTCGATTAAGTCTTCAATCGTAATCGTTTGGGCGATATTCGTGAGGATGTACCTTTTGACATCGAGGATGTCTTCTGGAACGGGCTTGAGGTGGTCGCTCCGCAGTGAGTTTCCGAGAATCTCGTTGAAAAGCCCGGCCAGGCAATAGCCGACGCGCTTGAGGTCTTCCTCTGCTGTGCCCATGACCTCCTTTTCTAAAGTGGTAAAAAGATGCCGCAAGGCACCTTTGCCGTCCTGGATAATCCTGGGAGGTTGGATCGGATAGCCTGTCAGTTGCTCCAGCAACTGCCCGAAATTAACGGACAGGAGCTCTTCCCCACATTGGTAGGTGAACATCAGAGTCAGAAAGGAACAGTCCGTAGGCTCGCGCGGAATGACATTGTGAAAGACATTCGGCTCAATGAGCACCATTTGTCCCGAGCTGATTGCTACGGGCTGGTCGTCGATCAAAATCGAGTTCGCCCCCTCCAGGTAGTAGATCAAGTGGTAAATGCAGTGGGCGTGTCCATGCCTCTTGAGATCCAAGGTTCGAATCTCCTTGGCCTGGAACCAGCGACGGCGAATCCGATACAGGTGCGGGATGTAAACCTTACCGTTCATGGACACCTGGAGCCAGTGGGATTTGAGGGGAGCAGGGGTCTTCGGCTCGATGTAGTTTGCGAAGTCCATGTAGGATAATAGTGCAATAATATAGGCCAAATGGCCATTGTTTTGAACAGGTAATAGGATTATACTGCAACAATAAAACCACCTGAAACACAAACGACGTGAAGACTATGCCCAAGGCCATCCAATTACGTAAATTCCATACGCCCTATCCCAATCCCTATGATTACGGGAGCTGGCGGACCTGCACCGGCGTCGAAAAAGCCTCTGAGCTGAATACTATCATCGCCGATTCGCAAAGGGACAGGAAGCAATACAGCAATCGGTTGACCTATTGCAGCCAGACGGATCAGGCTTGGGTCGTATGCCTGCACAAGGCCGGCGTTCTGGACGCGCAAACCACGGCCAGCCTTCTGCGCGGTTTGCAGCAGCTGCTGGATTCGGGCGAACACGGGCGGGGCGGAGAGAACTCGCTCATCCCGGTCTTGGACAACAACGAGGACCTCGCCAGTCTCATCAACCTGGGCCGCACCATGCAGGAGCCGATGAGCCGCCTGCAACTGCGGGACATGCTGGTGGACTTTTTCGACTACTTCCACGACTTCATGGAAACCGTGGCTGACTTCGCCGAAAAGCATGCCGAGGCGATTATGCCCGGGCACACGCATTTTTCGCAGGCCAATCCGATCACGCTCGCCAACTACGCACTCTCCATTTTCGACAACATGGCCCGCGGTTTGGAGCAGCTGGAACTCTCTTACAAGCTGATCAATAAAAACAGCGGCGGGTGCGGGGCCACTTCGGGGACAGCCTGGCCGGTCGACCGCGAACTGATGACGCAATACCTGGGAATGGATGAGCTGCTGGAAGTGACCTATGACTGTGAGGCGAGCCAGGACCATACGATGCACCTGATGTTCTCTATCGCCAACATTGCCGCAACCTTGAGCAAGCTGACCATGGATATTGAAATCTGGAGCCTGGAGGAAATCGGCATGCTTCACATCGATCCGAAATTCGCCGGGGTGAGCTCCATGATGCCGCAAAAATGCCACAACGGAGAAATCACCGAGGGTTTGCGTAATGTCCTCTGCGACTTGATGGGTATCCCCGTGACCGGCCTGTTCCGGACCAAGGCGGAGCCCCACGCGGACGTGCTGGCTATGTATTCTTTCCCGGAAAAGGGCATGGAATCCCTGGCCAAAGGCAAACAGGCCATACGGCACGCGGACGTCATGCTGCGTAACCTGCACGTGCATCCGGACACCATGCTGCGACTTGTGCGCGAAGGCTACTCCTGCATGACCGAAGTCGTCGTCCACCTGGTGCGCGAGCTGGGCTACGGCGGTCGGCGCTCGCACCGCATCTGCGCGACCCTCGTGCGTCTGGCCCGGCAACGCGGCATCAAAGCGCAGGACCTGACCGCCGACATGCTCGACGAAGCCGCCCGCGCCTGCGGTGAAGAGCCGCCCGGCCTGACGACCGATACGCTGCAACAGTGCCTCGACCCGGTGGCATTCATTCACAGTCATGGAAATATTGGCGGCCCGGCACCGGCTGAGACGACGCGCCTTGTGGCCAAGCGACGCCTCGCCCTTGTCGAAGCCCGCTCCCGGCAGCAGAATCGTCGGCAACGTATCGCCCGGGGGCGGAAGAGTCTCCAGCGCGAGATAGACCTTATTTGCGCCGTGCCCGCCTAGGCGTGCGCATGGAAACGCTCAACGCGACAGCCTTATGTCCATCGCCCGTATCCTGGCTGAACTGGCCATCGAAACTGCACCCCAGGCGTTTACGCGCTCCAGCCGCGATGCCGCTCTCAAGATGCTGCTGGATACGTGCGGCTGCGCTTATTGCGGCATGGACGCCCCGGGTATTCGGGAGTTGATTGCCCTGGAGTACGAGCTGGCCGCCCCCGGCAACGGTAGTGTTTTTTTCTCAGAGCGGAAGCTGAGCCTGCCCTCCGCAGCTTACAGTAACGCGGCCATGATGCACGCGTTGGATTTCGACAACAACTATCCCAAGGCGGACATTCACATCATGGCGATGGTGGTCCCTGTCGGCCTGGCCTGCTGCGAGGAAGCCGGAGCGAGCGGAAGGCAATTTATAGACAGCGTCATTCTGGGGGTGGAAGTTGCCGCTCGAATTGCCAAGCCCTACATGAGCGCCAAACGGCAACACTCTTACTTCCTGACCACGTCTCTGGTCGGGGGCTGGGGGGCGGTGGCCACGGCGGCCCGCTTGCTGGGCCTCACGGTGGATGAAACCGTGCATGCGATGGGCATCTACTACGCGCATACCTGTGGTAACCGGCAGGCCCTCCTGGAAAAATCTCTGACCAAACGCATTCAGCCGGCAATCGCAGCGAAAGCGGCGCTTTACTCGGTCTTGCTCGCCCGGCGGGGCATTACCGGGCCGGAGCAGGTATTCGAAGGCAAAGGCGGATTTTATCGCTGCTATACGCAAGACGAGCCACCTCCACGTGAAACGTTTACCGCGTCGGCCATTCATGCGATCGAAGAACTTTCCGTGAAGCATTTTCCAACCTGCGGCATTCATCATGCGAACATCGTTTCCGCGCTGCACTTAAAGCGAGAGTACGGTTTCGAACATGGTGACATCAAACAAGTCGATTTCTTCTTGCACGAGGGCGGAGGGACTCTGGTCAGTATGCCATTTTTACCCGGAGCTTATCCGCAAATAGACACCCAATTTTGCGCCCCTTACGCGATTGCCTTGGCCTTGAACAAGGCAGAAGTGTCCGTTGGCGATTTTGATACAAAGAAAATTCTAGAGGACACCGACACATGGGAACTGGCTCAACGAACCAGGGAGCAAGTACGCTTCGTGGATATGAATCTGAAGCGATATGCCGAGCCCAGGCCTGACTGCAAGTACACCAAGGTAACGCTGCATGACGGACGTGTGTTTGAACACGAGCAGGCGAGCGGGGTGCTCAATGACCCCGCATCGATGGGAGTTGCTGAAGTCCGCAATAAGTTCCGGCAGTGTGTCACGATGCATGGGGATGTTGACCCGGCTCAGGTTGAAAGAATCGCGGATACGATTTTAGACGTCGAGCAGGCGGATCGTATGGGAGAGTGGATTGTCCACATTTTTTCGAAGAAGCCGCACGCCCAAATGCCGTCGTATTGTTTAGCTGACAGCTCCTCGGCAGGGTAAGTATGGCCGCGCAACTCATCTTGATTCTGCTGGCGATACTGCTCGCTGCCATTATCCAGGCGAGTACCGGCTTTGGCTTTGGCCTGGTTGCAGTTGGTATCCTCACGGTGTTCATGCCGGTGCAGGATGCGGCGTTTTTGAACGCGCTGCCTGCCTTGGCTCTGAATCTGACCCTGATATGGCGCCTGTATCAATATTTGCAGTGGGACGACCTGAAGTGGATTGCCCTGGCGATCATTCTGGCTACTCCCATCGGCGTGGTCGGGCTTCTCATGCTGAATGCCAGGGTCATGAACGGAATACTCGCGATGGTGCTGGCTGTCGCCATCTTGCGTTCGGTGTTTAACCGTAGCGGAGCACGGCCCTGGCATCCATTCTGGCTAGGATTTCCGATGGGGATTCTCTCTGGACTGTTGGCCGGTGCGTACGGAACGGGTGGCCCCCCGGTCATCGCTTATGTTCAATCCTATCGCTACGAAATGCACCGGCATGTGGTGTGTCTCCAATTGCTCCTGGCTATCGCAGGAACAATACGTGTCATTTCCCTGCTGATGCAGAACGCGTTAACGGTTGAGCAATGGATGCTCAATGGTATCGGCGTGTTGGTCATTCCTCTCGGGGCACTGATCGGGCTGTATCTTCTTCGCCGCTTGCCTCACAGCTTACTTCGCAACGCCATCCTGGCCATGCTCGTCTTGATCATGGTTAATTGTCTTGTTCGCAGCCTTGTTTAGAGGCCGACTTCGCTCAAGCACCTCTGTGAGCACTTTCCGTTTCTACGTGTATGGCCGCTTGTCGTCGGTTGTGGCTTGGTGGAAGGGTTGGTTAACGTGCATGAAGAAAACCCGCTTCGAGGTGAAGCGGGTTTCCCGGGGAATGATGAATTTATGACTAGCTTCGGCGCTTGCGCAGCAAGGCAGCCATTGCAAATACGCCCACGCCCAATGCGAGTGCGAGGGTTCCCGGTTCGGGTACAGCCGTGATGGACAAGGTCGAGCCACCCGAGACCGATTCCTTGGAATCGAATTTATTGAAGAAAGAGGTGCCATCGGTATTGACGATGATAAAGGTGGCAATGCCCTCGCTGAGCATGCTATTCGCGTAATCAACCAATTCGGCGGTGCTAAGTGTTTGTGCGACACCTTCGTCATCAGGCACGAGGTCGGAGTAGCTTCCAATATAAGTAAGGCCGGAGGTATCCAACTGACCATCGATAAATGTGAGGCCGCTGTTGTTCCATGTCAGGGTGCTCTCATTGAAGTCTAAACTGGCACCGCCGACAGGGATCCCGTAAATGGAAAAATCCTGAGACGAACTGAAATTAATATCTTGAGGAATCACCGTGAGCACTGCATCGGCAACCGTACCTTCAGTATACGAGCTAAGATCGAAACGGATGAGGGTGTAGCGCACTCTGTCTGCATACAGCGAACTTTCGGGTACCAACGCGTTTAGATTGGTGTTCGCGCCATAGTTGGCATCGGGGTTCGCGATGCTGATAAAGGTGTCGGCATCAGTATCCAGAACGACCGCCGAGGCTGGTGTAGAAATTGCGAGTAGGCCACAGATGGTCAATAGGCCGGGCGTGATATTGATGTAATGCATTGTATGATTGGGGTTCGTGTTTGTGTAGCGATTAAAGGGCACCTCGATTGCCCGTATTTTTATTGCATTATAGTCTTGATGAATCGCAAAAACAATGGGCTATAGGCCGGTTAAATTGCAGTATAATCCAGCTCTGGCGCAAAATGCCTGTGGGTGGCCGAGCTGACGCAAAATGAAGGCCTTTGCGCGATCACCTGAAGACTGAGACGAGTGATCCCCACGAGAAATCTCACCGGAGAGCCAAAGTCAGTAAGCCTGGGTTTCTCGTTCGGCTTTCTCCCTTCAATCAGTCGGAGATTCCAACCGCAGGGATGCTGTGGAACGAGATGATTACTATCTCCATTTATCGCGCTTTGTTCCCGGTACTAATGTATTCGCAGGGCAACCGTATCGAATTCGGTCGCAGGAAGCCGTTTTCAACGTTCGTCTGCGTTTCAGACTTCCGGGGGGCGATAATTCTGATGTCCGCCGAGCTTGAGAAAACGCTTGTACACATACAAACCCAGAACGGTCGCGAGCACGGCCAGCATACACCCGGTTGCGAACGTGTAAACGTAGTTATTGCCCCTCCAGTCCACGACCAGACCCACCGCCGGGCCGACGAACATCGTGCCAATGGCCCCGAGGATACCCGCCGCGGAGGCGAACTGTGCGTACTTGGAGTGGGGGAAGAGCCGCTGCCCGAGTGAGGCCGTGCTCGTGTAGTAGCAGCCGGAGATCACCCCGTGCAGGATCCATAACACGAGAAACGAGTGGGCCGTCTTTTCGCAAACTACCCCATACAGCGTAGCCAGGGAGTACAGGACCATGATCACCACCAGCATCCTCAGCGGATGCACCAGGTCGGCCAGCCAGCCGATAAAATACGACAGGCACAGCGAGACAAAGAAAATGGCAGCCAGTGCCTTGCCGAAAGTCGCCATGTCGATGCCGAGACTGGCCGCTTGCGGAATGGCGTAAATATTGACCGGGGCAAAGGCCAGTGTGGCCACCGACATCAGCAGAAACACACACACGTAGTACTTGTGGCTGAAACACTCCCGGCAGTAGCGGGTGGTCTCGCGCCAGAATTTTCGCAGCGGCCCCTGTCCGCCTTCCTCCTCCGTCGGTGGAGGCGGATACTCGCCCTCTTTCACCTTGAGGCATACAAACATGAAGCTCACACCGTAAAACACGCCCACGATCACCATGATCCAGGTGAAGTGTGTCGGCACCCAGCCCATGATCCAGAAATTGAAGATGATCCCGTCGATCAGGCTGACAGCTCGGAACAGCCCGTAAAACCGCCCCAGCAGAGACCGTGGGACCACATCGTTGATCAGCCCCCCGAAGATCGCTTGTCCGGCCACCGCGGAAAACTCAAAGGCGCTCCAGCACACGGCGAACAGGCAGACCGATACGACCATTTTATTCTGGATGAGCCCCAGCATGAACTCGCCCCAGGTGAAGACATCCAGTTGACGGTGCAGCCAGAGGCCGAGCGCCTTTTCCGTCAGCAGCTCATGCATCCAGCTGGCCAGGATCGGCGTCAGGCCCATACCGATCATAGCCAGCGCGCCGATGGGCGTCACGATCAGCAGGTAGGGGATGCGGCGTCCATACTTGCCCCGGTGGCGGTCGGACTTGACGCTGATAATCGGTCCGAAGGTCAGCGTAATTAGAGCAGGCAGACTGCTGATCAACAGGCCAAAGAGCAGATTCGGCACCTGGATGTTATTCAGGTACCATTGCGACATCGGGGTGACCGAGCGCTCCCGCATCGTCCAGGAGAAGTCGCCCAGCAGCAGCCAGAAGAACAGCATGAGCAGGCCCGGCCAGGTGTACCTGAGGGTACCGACCGTCCATTTCACGTCATGATGAGTCGCCTTCTGTAGCATTTTAGATTTTCAAAAAATAATTCACGCCGGACGAGACCGCCAAGGTCCTCCCTCCGGCCATACCTGATCCCAGCCACCTTTCACGGGAGGCATTTTCCAAACTCACACTCAGAGCTCCTCACGGCACGCCGTACCAGAAATCCCAGGAGGGCGTTCCGCGCGGTCCGGCCTCCGTCGGGATTTCGTCCAGAGGGCGCGCCTCCACATGGCCGTCGTAAAACAGAATGTTGGCCTTGTCTGCGTGGATGGGGTAAGGCAGTTGGGAAATTTGCAGGCAGATGTAGTTATACCGGCCGTTTTTGATCACCCCGTCGGCCACCGCCATGGTATTGCCCGGATTGATCAGTTGGTCCCGGGTTAGCCCCGGCGTATGCCGCATGGCGGATTCATTATAGCTGTACGTCCGGTCGATATCCCGAAGTTCCAGATAGCTCCTTGTCTCGTCACAGCCGTGATAGGGACGCTTCGCCAGGCTTCCGTACACCGACATCGAAACCTCATCCAGCCACGAAGAGATGCCGGCGGGGAAATCCGCGGTCCTGGGGATCAGCTTGCCGTTGTTTTCCTGGGCGTACATGTCAAAATCGAAGCTGATCTGCCGCAGGTTGGCGATGCACTGCATGGAGTGGGCCTTCGTCCGCACGTTTGTCACGCCGACGATGATAAGGGTACTGAGGATGCTGATCACCAGAATCACCGCCAGCAGTTCTATCAGCGAGAACCCCGGGCGGTTTTTCCGGGCTTTATGGAGGTGGAGTTGGAGTCTTGTCGCTTGGGGAGCCATGGGCGTAAGGGGTGGGGGTAAATTCACGATAATGTTCTGATACCGTCCTCTTCGAAAGCCACCGGTATCGGATCGCTGATGTAGGATTCTCCGCCCTCGGCCCACACGGTACCCAGGCAGTAATCGACGCCCTTGAAGCTCAGCAGTTGGCAGGCATAGGGCTGGACGGGGTCGGCGGGGCTGAACAGCGTGGGACGGGCGGGAGGACGGTAAGGGCCGCGCAGTTGATGCGACATCAGGACAAAGGTCGAGGGCCCGTGGTTGACCGCCGGGTCGAGATTCCACGGAAGCGAGGACAAGACCTTGGCCCACTCGCCGTTCACCTCGATCAGTGCACGTGCCCCGGGCAGGAGCAATTGCGGAAAGGCCGAGAACACCAGGTAGAATTTTCCGTTCCGGTGGTAAATCTGCGGGCACTCCATCTCCTGGCTGAAAGGATAAATATCCGGAGGCGGCAAGAGTGTCCATATCTTCAAGTCATCCGAGACGGCCCAGCCGACCGTCCCGTGAGAGCTGTCCGCTGCGTGTGAGCGGCTTGCGCACACGATCTGATGCCAGAGCCCACCATGGTAAAATACAAACGGGTCCCGCCAGTGCAGAGCCTTGCGCAGCCCGGTGCTCATCAACTCGTAGTCATGCCCGTCGCAGGTGGTCGTGGGATTGCCGACATGACGTGTCCACGTAAACAGGTCGTTCGACCAGGCCATGCCCGTCTCAGCCTTACCGCTGCTCGTGTAGGCCATCGCGTACCCCTCCGGCGTCTTCACCGTCGTGCCCGTGGCGAGCGTCTCATCCCAACTTCCGGTCTTGCCCCGTCGCAGCGCCAGATCGTGGACCGTCCACTCGATCAGGTCCGTGCTGCTGGCGTGTCCGATATCCCAGGCGGTGTGAGCGGGTATGTCGCTCGCGCAGGTCAGGTAATACGCATGCGCCACGTCTGCCTCGGCGTAAAACCAGGCGTCACCAATAATGTTGTTCGGGTGTTTGAGCATGGCTGTCAGCGGGAAACGCCGGTGGGTTCTTTCTGTGTGAGGACCGAGTTTCGGTTTGATTCCGGCTGGGCCGTTCCCAGGTTCAGGGCGTGGTCAGCCCCGCTTGTAAAGGTCACTTGGCCGGGTACCACGTTTTGGATCTGCAATTCCTCCGCATTCAAGGCCACGCCCGACAGCCCCGCTGCCAGCGGGTACCCCTCGTGGTCCGAGAGGAGGTAGGCATACTGGCCGTCCAGCTCTGAGCTTTCGCTCAGCCAGACGATGCAGGTATAGCGGTCGTCGGTAAGCTCGATTTTACCGGGAGCCAATTCGATGGCTAAGAAAACGCCGGGGTCGTCTTCGGCAGAGCCGATGCGGGCCGCGTTGAGAAAGGTGTTCGACGGGACGGCGGCGGAACGCTGTGCCAGGTGATAACCGCGCTGCTGAGGGCGTGAGTGCGTCGGCGAGTAGAGTTCCGTTTCGACGATGGTGGGTTCAACCACCGTTTCGTCCACCGCCGATAGCAGACGCAGGCTGAGGCGCGCCGGGCCGTTCACGATTTCGAATTCGCCGGGCTCCACCTCTTCGGCCGCCGTGTCGGAGTGCCACCGCCATTCATAGACATGCGGGATGTCGGCGCTCATCGTATCGGCGACGACGAGAAAGCGCCCGGCCACCAGCACCAGCTCGCGCTTCAACTCCGTGAGCTGGAAGGCTTCGTCATAAGCGGTATCGAAGATGGCCGTCGCCGCCGCGATCTGCGAGTCGAGCCAGACATCTTCCAGCCGGATGTCCTCGTAGGCCTCGTAGGGCTCCTCAAAAGTGTACCAGGGCGTTCCGCCTTTTTTCTGGCCGACACCATCGACCAGAATACTGTTGTGATGGGCGGTTTCCTTCTTGCCGAGGTAGGCGGTGTCATTGGCCAGAAACGCGCCGTGGGCGAACAGGACAAAGCTCCCCGCGTCCGGGTGGGCGTGGCTGAAGTTACTCGAGGCGTGCGGGTGTTGCTTCAGGAAATCGGCCATATGGTGCCCGGCGGGAGGCCCGGACTTGAAGGCGAGGGCGGTTGCCTCGGGATCATCCCAGCTCCCGCGCCAGTGCACCACCTCCATATCGGAAAAATAGCGGTACGGCTTCTCCTCGGGTATGACCTCGGACTGAGCGAATTCCTCCAATAGCCGGGGCTGGTTGAGCAGCAGCCCGAAAATCGTATCCATGCGCCGAGTGACCGGCTGGTCTGCGATGAGGCTGCGTACCATCTGGCGCGAAGTCGCGCTGTCAGCCCGGTGGTTCAGCAGCAGGACGGACGTTTTCAGGATGTGCGTCGGATAGGTGTGCCAAGGCCAGTCGTAGCCCTCCTGAAAGCCGTCCCCGGCTTCGACACGGGGACCGGCGTCGCCGAAATCGAATGCGAAGTCCGGGTCCGGCAAAAAGATATGCGCCAGGTAGGCGGCTTCCTGTTGATAGTCCTCCGGCGAGACGAGCTCCTCCCCATAGGTTTTTTCCAGCGCCTCCGAGGCGATGAACAGATAACGCTGGTAGCCCCAGTAGGAAACGGATTCAAAACACCAGGCATCCTGCGGGAGCGATGCCTTGACGCGCCGCAGCACATTGAGACTCCAGACCGCGCACATTTCCGCCTCGGGCAGCTCACCGGCCAAGGTGCAGGCCGCCGTTAGCAGACCCGCCACCGGCGTAAAGAAATGATTCTGCATGTAGGCGTAGCGATCCACGTTCAGCAGATCGACATAGGTCTGGATAGTCTGCCGGATGAGGGCCGTGCGCAGCGCCTGGACGAGCGGCTCGGGAGCATCCGCTTCTAGAAGGTCGTAGGCGAGCGAGAGGTAGACCAGCACGTCCCCTGCGATGAGGTCGTCGGCATTGTCGTACAGGCGCTGGATGATCACGGGCTGGAAATCCTCCAGGTAGGGCACGGCCTGCATGAGCGCGTCGAGGTACTGCGGTTGCTCTGTCACCGCGTAGGCAGCGGCCAACTTGGCGAAAATCCCCGTCGCCGTCTGCGGGTTGGTCAAGCTGGCCGGGGCCGCCTGGAAATAATGAACCTCGTCTCCATTTCTTTTGGGCAGAAGTTCGCGGAACTCCCCCGGGTGGGCCTGATAATACTCCCGAACAGCCTCCAGGTCTGATCCAGAAACGATCAGGCGCGGGTGCTCTCCGGCCACGCCGTTGAGCAGATGCAGTTCCCCAGCGGCCAGCTCGTTGCGTGCGGCGCTCATCGGGGGCGGGTTGGCCGCGACGTATTTGTTGTCGAGCAACACGACCTGACTGATTCGGACAGCTCTCAGCGGGGCGCCGTCATCGCCGAAGCAGACCTGCGTGAGAACATCGCCCTTGCCCAGCTTGCCACCGCCCGCCACGGCCAGCGTCTTCAGGGGGATAGCGAGCCAGTTCGGCCCGGTCTCCAGCGGTGCCTTGACCGTGGCGGATTTTCCGTCCTGTGTTGTGACTTCGAGCGCGAGCTGGCTGGGTGGGTTGGATAGATCGGTGTCCACCGTCAACCCGATGCATAAGACCAGGCTCTCGCCATAGGGCACCTCCGGTGTAAACCGAAGCACGCTCGACCCTGAATCTGCGGCTTCCGGCTGGGAGCCCCACCATGATCCAACGATAGCACCGTTTCGGGACACCGGAGCCGTGTCCATCGTCGAGATATCGGCGCGGCAGCCGGGGTTGCCCAGAAGAATCAAGGCGCAGGCCAGAGCCGCCATCTGATATGGGTAGTTTCGGATCATGGAGTTACGGGGCAACACGGGGCGAGGGGCTTTGGCTCAGGCGACCGTCTTGCGGATGGAGCGACGGCGCAGAAAGAACAACAGGGCGCACAGTCCGCCGATCAACGAGTAGCTCGAAGCTTCGGGGATATTGGCATCCTGAACCACAATGTTGTCCACCCAGATATCAAGGATCGTGTCCGTACTCGGGCTGATGAAGTTGATCATCGACAGCGGTGTGCCTTTAGCGAGTCCTCCGGAGCGGCCCAGATTGTCTCCGACCAGGGTGGTGCCGACCCATACGTCCATCGTATTGGCATCCAGCGTCGAAACAAAGGAGCCGATATTATAGGAATACGGGGACGCGGTATTGTTATAAATAATGGTCACGTGGTCCACGGTGCCCAGGGTGTTGTTGGAGAGGATGCTTCCCTGTCCCATGTTCGGCAGCGTTGAGTACA
This sequence comes from Verrucomicrobiota bacterium JB024, assembly GCA_030673825.1. GTDB lineage: Bacteria > Verrucomicrobiota > Verrucomicrobiia > Opitutales > Cerasicoccaceae > Ruficoccus. The sequence continues at coordinate 13,393 of JAUTCS010000158.1, forward strand.
CGCGCTGTCCGGAGGTGGTGCCGCTGGCCAGCCGGATCGCGAAGGCGGTAGAGCCGTTGGAGTTGCCTGTGCCGATGCGGAAGTTCACGCCACCTGTCATTGCCGAGGGGATGGAGAAGTCGAACGAGATCATCCCTTGATCCGGCATCACCAGCGTCTTGGAGGCGATATTGGCGCCGCCGTCGCTGCCGGTTTGGCTCATCTCAAGATATTGGTTATTTGGTCCGAACAGGCTTCCGCTGTCTGCGACGACAGTGGCATTGCCGGAGGTCGACCAGTTGTCGCCTTTTGGCAGCGGACCCGGTTCGTACGAGTTGAAGTCGTCGCTGAATATCACGTCTGCCTGGCAGACCGATAAAACCGAGAAGATAAAAACGATAAGGCTGGTTGTTTTCATAGTGGGGTCGAGGTTGGGTTTCGGTGATTGAGTTTTGGAAAAGTATGCGTCCTGCGAAAAATCAGCCGTTTTGCTTCGTGCTGAGGCCTGTCATTATGATTCGGGTAGTTCGAAGCGTAAATGAGGATTTATTCGGCATGAGAGTTATCTTCACATGGGCGTGGACCGGTCACGTCGCCCGGTCGTAAATATCAAGGGTGACGACCCCGTCCAAGGGAACGCCGTCCATGTACTTGCGGACGTTTTCGAGCACGAAGTTCCCGCAGGTCCGGTATTGATCCGCCGCCGGGCCGCCGATGTGCGGCGAGGCGATGAGGTGATCGACGTGCATCAGCGGAGCTCCGGCATGCAACGGCTCTTGCCGGGCCACGTCCAGTGCGACGCGGATGCGCCCGGACTGGGCCTCCCGCACCAGTGCCTCTTCCTCTACGACATGGCCGCGTCCTACATTGACGAAGACGGCATGATCCGGCAGGCAGGCCAGTACCTCGGCCGTTACTGAGCCTTCGGTGTCCAACCGCAGGGCCTCGCACTCGAAAAGAACTTCGCTGGTGCGGAACAACTCCTCCAGCGACTGGCACGGAGTCACGCCGTCCCGGCACATCAAGGCCCGGGGCACCCCGGCTGAATAGGCTGTGACCTCGACGTCGAAGGGCCGCAGGATATCCAGAATGCAACGGGCGATCGTTCCGTACCCGTGGATGCCAACCCGCTTGCCGCGCAGGACCATCGTCTGCAGGTAAAAGGCCGGGCGGGGGATGGAGGGGGAGTTGAAAATAGCCTGCTTCCACTGTCCCAGATTTCGCAGCGCGGCCAAGGCCAGCAGGACGGCATGCTCGGCTACCGACCACGCCACAATGTTCCCCCAGTTGGTAACCCGTCCGCCCTTTTCCAGAAACTCACGGGGCACCAGGTGCCGTATCGATCCCGCCGCGTATGCCACATATTGGAGCGCGCATTTCTCGTTGCGGATATGGCTCAGGGGGATGGGTGGCGTGCGCCAGGCTGCCAGGATGATTGTCGGGTTAACCTTCGCCAATAGCGCGGGCCAGTCGCCGGAAATCAGTGTCTCGTCCGAAAGCTGGTGGCACGTGACCTGCGTTTCCAGATCGCCCAGCGAATCCCCCAGGAAAAGCTGTCTTTCCTCCCCTGACATGGCCACGAGGAGAGTTTGGTTCGAGGCTGTGGGGGAGGCGTCGGTCGCAGAGGCTAAAGGCTGTGGCATGTCGGAAACCTAGCACAGGCCCCGCACCCGCGAAATCCTTTGCTCTCTGACACAGTTCAAATCTGATGGTTAAAGAGATCTAGCCTCCTCTTAGATTGGCTCAAATCGTACTGCCTGGATTCCACTTTCCCTCGACGTGGATGCGCTGAGGAGAGTCCGGGACACCCCGTTCTCCCCGGTGCATCGCAGCCACGACAAAGTCCATCGCGACCGCGCCGATCCGGACGCTGTCCTCGACGATGCCGCTCATCCGCGCATCCGGCGCGGGCAGGCACGGCGAAGCCACCGCGATATCTTCCGGCACTCGCTTGCCCATTGCGGCCAGCACTTTGAGCGTCCGGACGTCCTCGACCATGATCGCATCGAGGCGGTTATCTTCCAGCCAGGCGGAAAAACGTTCCAGCGTCGCCGGCTCCTCCAGTATCTCGGCTGAATAATCCAGAAACGGTGGAATGTAATCTGAACTGGGGGCCAGTGGCCGGTTGACGAGATAACCCGCCAGGTAGTTGCCGTTCGACCGCTCAATACTCACGCGCGCCATGGCCAGCCCGATACGCTCGTAGCCGAGGCCGCGCAGCCGATGGTATAACTCCTGGGCGGCCAGGTAATGGGCTGCCGCCGTCATGTGCAGCCGGGGAGAAACGAGACTGTACCCGAAGGTGACGAGGGAGTAGTTCTCCCACGCCAACTCCATCCGCATGTGCGGCGCTGGTTGCGGGCACAGCAGAATCCCGCGTATATTACGGGCAGCGAAAATCGACATCAGGCGTTTGGTCGGCTGGACCGTTTCGTTCGCATCGAAGATATCCAACTGATAACCGTGCCGCCGCGCCTGCTCCGCCGCACCCTTGAAATAGTCGGAGTAGTGTGTGCTTTGGCGCCACTCAAACGAACCGCTGCTGTTGTGGAGCCAGGCGAGGGTCCCATGAAAAGCGGCCGGTCGACGGGACGCCCGGTAGATCGACAGGGCCGACAGCATCGGATCTGGCGCGTAGCCCATCCGTTTGGCAATGGCGAGGATGCGCTCTTTGGTCGTCGAGGCAATGGACGCGTGATTCGAAAACGCCATCGACACCGTCGAACGGGCGACGCCCGCCTCTTTGGCGATGTCCTTCTGAGAAACACGTTTTCCCATGCCGTTGGCGGCAGCAATCCACAGATTCAAGCGCCTTGTCAAGCTGCTTCACATTCGGGGAGGGGAAGCCGCCTGGACCTGACAATGGTCCGACACCTGAGTCTGCGCAATCTCGTGCTGGTGTTGCCTGGACGCACAAAGGTCTCGCTTAGCCTTTAAAGGCGAACTTTCGCTCATCACTGTGTCATCTGTTTGCGCAGATGAGACAGGCAGGGATACTGCGGACGGCCGGCGATAAGGCGTTGGCTATCGGTAAAGCCTTCCTCCCGTCCTTCCAGTTCCTTGATAAGTACCTGCCGCCAATGAGCAGTTCGTCCCGGGCGCGTGGTTGAGAGGTCGTGTAGCTCATCGGGGTCCTCATCCAGATCGAAGAGCTGTTCGCGATCCCACTGGCTGAACCAGATGTATTTTTCGTGGCCATCGGTCAGCCACTGGGTTGACGAATCGCCGAAGCTGATATGCTCGCCGTGCAGGTGCGTGCGCCAGTCCGCAGTTTCACCGCGGGCAAGGGGAAGGAAACTGCGTCCCTCGACCACATCCGGCACCGGCAGTCCTGCGCAGGAGAGGAGGGTGGGCATCACATCCCGCAGTTCGACCGGCTCGTTAATACGGGAACCGGCTTGTATCCCGCACCCGGGCGGTCCCTTGAGGATAAGGGGTACGCGGCTCGAACCTTCGTAGGGCAGAAACTTACGGTACAGGTGGTGATCCCCCAATAGTTCACCATGGTCGGAGACAAAGCAGACATAGCAGTCCCGGTGCAGGCTGAACTCCTCCAAGGCTTCCAGAAAGCGGTTGATCTGGTGGTCGATGTGGAGCAGGTGTCCGTAGTATCCTGCGCGCGCCAGCCGGAGCTGGTCTGGCTTGAGCAGCCCGGCGTTCAGGTCCGCGCGGTGAGAGGTATGAGTGGACTGGAAGATGTCCGTCCAGTCGCCCACGGGGGGATCGGTCATCGGCATGTCCAGGCATTGCTCAAAAGCCCATGCCGGGGGGTCGAGAGGGGGATGAGGGCGGTGAAAGGACAGGTAGAGGAAGAAGGGGCGTCGCGGGTCGCGTCGTGTCAGAAAGTTGATCGATTGTGTCACCACCCAATTGGTGGGGTGGAGATGTTCGGGTTTGTCCCACGGACGGGCGGTGAGGGCGTTGCAGTTCAGGCCGTGCTCGAAGTAGTCAGCGTCTGGGCTGAAACGCTCACGTAGCCAGGGGACATAGTCGTCCACAGATTCCCAGGTCCGGTCCCGTCGCCGTCCGAAGTGCATGTAGCCATCGTGGAGAAGCACGTTTTCGAAGCCGAGGCGCTCGCGTTCCGGATAGGCGTGCATCTTGCCAACGGCCTGAGTCTGATAGCCATGGCGAGTGAACTCGCCTGCCAGCGTGACCGGGTAGTTCCATGGCACACCGTCCTGATAACCTACTCGTCCGTGTGAACGTGGTGTCAGCCCTGTGTGCAGCGCAGCACGTGCGGGGATGCAGCTGGGTGTGGCTGCATAAGCGCGTCCGAAGCGAGCCCCTTCCTGGGCCAGGCTGTCTAGGTAGGGCGTGCGGACTGTCGGGTGGTCTTCGATACCGAGGCAGTCGCCACGCCATTGATCGACATTAATAAGGATAATATGGGGCTTTCTCATGTTATATGTTTTAGAAAATGGACTCCAATAGACAACCTGCTTCGTGCGCTTAACGAGCCGCAGGAATTGAGCATGGATGAGGGCTCAGAATTCAAGAGCCGGTTCGACAATCTCTTCCCACCAGCAATGGCTAAAGCTCCAGCCGCCGGTGTGTTTGGCGATGGCGGTTGCATTCGCGGGCTGTTCCTTGCCGTTGGCAAAGCCAAAGTAGCCGTGCTCAGCCTTGTAGTGAAAGTCGCCGGTACCGACCCGGATGGCATCCAACAACGCGTCATCTTCGTCTCCCTGCGGGTCCCACTGGCCGCGGGCGATGATGGCTGTGGCGGTTGCCATATTGTTCATCCAGCCCTCATAAACATAAAAGAGCGAACTGCGGAAATTGCTGCCGCGTTTCTCGGCGTTGGTGGATTTAAACTCATGGCACATCCCGAACTGTCCCTCGTAGGGGGAGATGAGATAGTTGCCCTCAGCGTCCCGTTCGAGGATGTGGGTGAAAAGCTCCGGTATGCCGGTGACGGGGATTTCTGTCTGAGCCGTGTGGTCAAACAGGCGGGCAGCCATCTTTCGGTAGATGCCCCAGGCGTCGCTGAGTTCGAGACCCTTGTAGGTGAAGTGATTGCCGTGCACACCAGCCCCGCTGCCGTAGTCGAGGTCTTCTTCACCGTGGTAAGCCCCTCCTTCCATGAGCACACGGCGCGTTTCGGGGATGCGTGTCCAGCAGGCCACAATGTTGGTGAAACCCGCCTGTCGGAGCTGCTCAAGGAACGCATCGAAATCGAACTGCATCAGGCGGCGGTTCAACTCGTCGTTACCGAAGTACCATGCGGCACTCAGTCCAGCGGCGACATAACCCTCCTGGTGATTCGGGTTCATGTACTTGCGGAAGTTCCGGTCTCCATCCAGCATGGTGCGGTAGTCGTTGTCGTCATCCATGCAAAAGCAGGAGGCGACCGCCAGGGCCTGCATCAGCAGGTCCGCTTTCGCCTGCTCGGCGGGGGAGAGTGCTTCCCACAGCGCCTGGGTATGGCGAATGAATCCCAGCGACCAGGCAAAAGAGCCGTGCGACCATCCACCCAGGCCGCCTTGGCATTCGGGTTCCTGGCCACCGGCCATGACTGAGCGCAGGCGTTCGGTTACTCCTTCGACGATGATCGTGTTAGGCGTTATTCCTTCTTCCTGCTCCAAGTAGGCTTCGAGGCAGAGCGTGTAGAGGGCAAAAGACTCGTTGATACGGTGGGAGCGTACGGTGTGCTCGTAGTGCCAGGCCGGGGCAGGGGTGGCCAATGCCTCTTCGAGTATGTGCACGGGTAAATAGGTAGTTCCGAGTTGCTTGGGAAGACTGGTTTCCGGTGTTGCCGTCGGAGTGGTTATGGATGACGGCGTGGTTGTCTTGTCGGCAGCGGATGGGGGATGCGCATCATTTTTCGCCTGAGCCGAGGGGGTGGCAGTGGAGGAGTCCGGACGCGTGCCTTGCCGGCAGGAGCTGCCCACCAGGCACAGCAAAAGGCTTAGTAAACAGGTCAGGGTTTTGATGGGCCGGAGTGCTGCGGTTATCATGATCCAGGTTTAGCATTTGTCCCCTTGACGGAAAACTATCTCTCGACTAACACAGTTGAAAATGGCTGACAAGCGTGTTACCCAGCAGGACATTGCGACGAAGCTCGGCCTGCATCGTTCGACTGTGTCCTTATCCCTGCGCAATCATCCGAGTATTTCTCTTGCCACCCGCCAGGAGGTTGCCCGTTTGGCCGAAAAACTCGGTTACCAGCCTGATCCCATGCTGACGGCATTGGCGGCCTATCGAGAGCGCAATCGCCCCGCAAACTTTGAGGGCACGCTGGCCTGGGTCTTCAGCAGTGCGGGTGGTTTCGACTGGAAGCGTCCGCCGCTGTACCGTCAGTATTTTCAGGGGGCGCAGGCTCAGGCCCAACGGCATGGATACCGCCTGGAGGTCCATGACATCAACAGCGAAGGCATGACGCCGCGGCGGATGGCGAATATTCTGCTGGCCCGCAATATCCAAGGCATCCTGCTTTGTCCGCAGCCGACGGCCGAGGGGGAAATTGACCTGCCTTGGGAGAACTTTTCGGCGGTAACCTTTGGCTATACCCTGAAAAAACCGAACCTTCACCGAGTGACGGCGACACAGTATCGGGGGATTGCTCTGGTCCTGAGCAAGCTGCGGGAGCTCGGCTACAGAAAAATAGGGTTCGCTCTGGTTGAAAAAACCGATCGGCGGGTGGATCACAGTTATCTAGCTGCCTATGTCGTGGATGATTACCTGCATGGCGCACATTTTAACGTTCCGCCCCTGACGGTCGATCATCGCCGGGATCATCCAGCGCTGTTGGAGTGGATTAAGCGCTACCAGATGGATGTGGTAGTGACGGTAGACCCTTTGACACTGGGTATTTTGCGCGAACACGGTGTACGGGTGCCGGAGGATGTCGGGTTGGCCTGTTCCTGTCTCGAGACCACGGAAGGGGAGATGAGCGGATTGTGCGAGAACTCGATTGAGATCGGAAAAACGGCGGTGGACTTTCTGGTCGCCATGATCCATCGCGGAGAGCGCGGAATCCCCCAGCATCCCCATCATTTACTGGTGGAGGGAACCTGGGTCCCGGGCAAAACTGTGCGCAAGCAACGAGTCGCCTCAACTGTGTGAGCTCACCCGGCATCGTCAGCGTATTCTGATCGAGTCAGAGTGGGTCTGTTTTCATGAACAGACCTTTATCCCAAAATTTACCGGAGGCACCACCGCGCCCGAAAGTCCATCGCCTGGCTTGTGCCATTTTGGAACGGGACCGCAGGCGTTTTTTTCCGGATGGACTGAGGGTGGATGGTTGCGAGATCGCCGAGATGAGCATGCGTCCGGATTCCTGGCTCGAGGAGCTGGAGACGTTTAATCCGGACATCCTGCTTTCTGGTTGGGCCACGCCGGTATTACCCGCGTCATGGTTCGAGAGCGGGCGCAGTCGTCTGGCCTACATTTGCAACATTACCGGTTCGGTTCGCAAGTTTCTCCCTAGATGTTTTCTGGAGAGCGGAGGGCTAGTGTCCAACTGGGGTGCGCTGTGTGCTCCCCAGGTCGCCGAACATGCCCTGCTGCTCGCCCTCTCGGCGTTACGTAAGCAGTCTGTCTGGCGCGAGTTTATGATGACACCCTTGCGGGACCGCGATTGGCGGAACCTCGAGACACAGACGCTCCATGGTCGTCGGGTCGGCATACACGGTTTTGGCCATGTCGCGCGCGCATTGGTGCTGCTGCTTCAGCCGTTTGGAGTGACGGTCGAAGCCTACTCGGAGGGAGTGCCCGCATCGTTGATGCGGAAGATGGACGTTCAACCGGTTGCCTCGCTCTCCGAGCTTTTTCACCGCAGCGAGGTGCTTTTTGAATGCGAGGCCCTGACCATCCGGTCTGAGGACAGCGTTGACGCTGAACTATTGGCTCAGTTGCCCGATGGCGCGGTCTTTGTTAATGTCGGGCGGGGCAAGGTTGTGGTCGAACCGGCCTTGATCGCTGAAGCCGCCTCCGGGCGGATTCATGTCGCGCTGGATGTGTGCGTGTCCGATCCGGTCCAACCGGGAGCCGTCTTGCTCGATGTTCCTCAGATCATTCTTTCTCCGCATATCGCCGGTCCAACTATCGATCAGTTCCCGGCTCTGGGGCGGCAAGCGTTGGTCAATCTCCAACGCTTTGTACGCGGTGAGCCGCTGGAAAATTTACTCACCTTGGAAATCTATGACCGTTCAACCTGAATCTGTATGGCTCCACTTGTCGCAACTGTGTGAGTCCTCCGCCCGTTGCGGATGGAGTCGTCGTGATCAACATTCATTCTATCTCCCCACTACCTTTTCCCCCAACGCGTTCATGAAACCCCATTCCATCTATTGTCTCATCTTGTTTGGATTGATGCCCGTTGTCTCGATGGCAGCGGCTTTTCAGGAAGATTTTCAGGCTTACCCTCCTGGCGTTCTGCCGGAAGAGACCGGGGGTAGCCCTTGGCTGGCTCGTCCTGAAGGAAAAACCAATGATGACGGTGGCGTTGTCATCACTCGCATTGAAAGCGATAGGGGCAACCTCTTTGCGCAAGGTGCGGATAACCATTATCTGAGGCTAAGCCGTTCATCCGGTAACGGCGATACGCAGAACGTCGCTGTCAACGGTCTCGCGCATAGCCCAACGATCATTTTGACGCTGGATTTCCTGCTCCCGTCCGCCGATGCCCCGGGTGGCATGGGCTATGTCTTACGCGTCGGAAATGCCGCCGGTAATGCCAATACTGCCTTCGCCATCTGCCTGAACGATGGCGCTCTCTGGCCGACGAGCGGTACCGGTGTGAATCCCACGAAGACACCGCTGGCGTCCATCTCTCTCGGGACTGTCCACCACCTGACGCTGGTGATGAACAACAGCAAGGAGCCCGTCGTCTACGGGCCACAGCGCAGCCAGCTCTCTGCGGGTCAGATGGATGTCTGGCTGGACGGTGAGTGCGCAGGCTCAGGCTTGGCCAAGAGCGGCGGGGCTGATGGCAGTGGCATTAAGACCGGTGTCCGCCTGGACAGTTTCAGCATCACGGCCAAGGTCCATACGCATGGATCCTTGTGGGTCGATAACATCTCCTGTGACTCTTTGCTATAAACACCACGTGTATCCAAATATTAATGACAAAAATCAGTTAGCCGTTTTTGCCCAAGTTTCGCCTTTTAGCGCCCTAAAATAACCACCCCAAATATCCAAGAATATGAAAAATCAATCCTCACGCGTTTCCCTCCTGTTGACCGCTATGCTGGGGTGCGGCATCCTGGCCGCGCCTCTTTCGGCTGCTACGTTGCTCAACGATGGTTTCGACAACGGAAGCATCGGCCCCCAGAGCCTGCCGGATACCGCGCAGTGGTACGGCTCCACGAGTGATAATGTGACCGCCTCCACCGGTTCGATGACGCTGAGCACTGCCGGCGGTACGACTTCCGGATTGGTCACCGCTTATTTCACCGACTCGGGAACAGTCAGCCTGAACAGTGGAGAAACTCTGACGTTAAGTTTCGTCTTTAGCGTGACAGGAGTTGATAGCTCGGTTGGATATTTTCGCTTCGGGCTCTTTGATTCCGGTGGCAGTCGCTTGACCGAGCAGGGCCAGGGGGCCGCCAATAGCCTGTTCAACAACTACAGCGGCTATGCGACTCTGACCAACCTCGACAGTGACGGCTCTAATATCGGCCTGAACAAGCGTGACAACCTGCCGAACAACGCGCTGCTTGGCACGACTTCGGCCTATAGCTCGCTCGGCTCTACCGGCGCGAATTTCACGCTGGAAAACAATACGACGTACACCAGTACGCTTACCCTGACGTATACCGGGACGAGCATTATCATGACCCAGTCCATTACCGGGGGAAGTCTCAGCGGGATCACCCACACCTTGATCGATGATAGCGGCTCTCTTTTTACCGAGTTCGACACTGTTGCTATCAGCATTCAGTCCGCCGCCGCCAATACGATCACCTTTGACAACATCAACGTATCCGTGATCCCCGAGCCGGCCGCGAGTTCTTTCATCATGACCGTATTGATCCTGGGGGCGTTAGCCATCGGTCGTTCCCGGTTCAAACGACGCGGTTAATCCGACCGGAGGCCTTGTTGCGATTCCGGTCCGGTTTATAAGATCGCCTCTTCATACGTATCCCGTTAACCCCGTTATCTGTCCCATGCCCCGGATGAGTTATCATCATTGTCCGTCGCGCCAGGGCTTCAGCCTCATCGAGTTGCTGGCGGTCATGGCCGTTTTTGCCATTCTGACGGCTATCCTTATTCCTGCCATCTCGCATATACGGCGTAACGCCATGGTGGTGAAGGATGCTGATCAAATACGACAAATCGGCCTCGGCATATTCAGCTATGCCCACGATCACGAGTTGAGGCTGCCTGGTCCGCTGTACACCAATCAAATGACACACTATCGGGCAGGGAGCTTCTCTGGACACCTCTCAAGTATATTGCCAGAGTATGTCGACGCGCCTCCACCGGACGACCAGCTTCGTGTTTTAAGCCTGATGGTTGACCCAGTCTGGGAAGAGATCGTTGCGGATCCGGATGTTTACAATGCAACCTGCTATCGTGTCATTCAGCTCAAACCCCGCGAAACATCCGCGACGTTTATCAAGGGCCAGAATATCTTTGGCTACGCTGGTTATACCGGTCAGGACGAGAGCAAACGTTCACCCCTTCGGTTGAGCCAGGTACCGGAGACGATTCCGTTTTCTGGCATTCCAATCATCACCAACAAGAATCTCGCCGAACTGGACGATCTGCCGTCCCATCAAGACCGTCGAAACATCCTTTTTCTGGATGGTCATGTGGAGACTTTTCAGTCCGAAGATCCAGAATTCGACGAATATTACTAAGCCTTCGAGAGAGTTGACCTTCCGACTGCTACCTTGCTCCTAGAGGGGGCAAGCACAGGGGCTATGTCTTCTCTGCCGACCTGTTCGTATCCTCTGAATTCATGTCCAATCCCTCTATTAATTACGTCCTCGAGTACGGTGTTATCGCCGCCTATCTGGTGTTGATGATTATCATCGGTATCGTCTTTCGAAGCTTCAACAAGAACTCGGGAGATTTCTTCCGGGGCGGCTCGCAGGCGACTTGGTGGATGGTTGGGATGAGTTGCTTCATGAGCGGGATCAGCGCGGTGACCTTCACCGGAAATGGGGGGGCGGCCTATGAGGCAGGGTGGAGTGTGCTGGCCGTCTATTTAGGTAATTTTACCGGCATGCTTATCCAGGCTCTGCTACTGGCTCCGTGGTTTCGGCAGATGCGGGCGACGACCTTTCCGGAAATTATCCGTGAGCGTTTTGGTCTGGGCACGCAGCAGTTGTTCGCCTTTGTGAAGATTTTCATCTTCACCATTTACGCATCGCTCTGGCTTTTCGGCCTGGCCGTCTTCAGTGCAGCGGTTTTCGGCCTGCCGGTGAATGTGGTGATTCCTGTGCTCGGCGCCGTTGCCCTGTTCTACTCAGCGATGGGCGGGAAGTGGGCGGTGCTGGCGGCGGATTTCGTTCAGGGGCTCATCATGATGTCGATGTGCGTCCTCGTCAGTATTCTCTGTCTCGTCAAGCTCGGCGGGATCGATGGGTTCTTCGCCCGCATTCACGAAATGGATCTGGGGACCACGTTTGCCGCCATTAAACCGGAAGGAGTCGGGCCCCAGCGGCTTTACACTTCTGGCTGGTTCTGGGCGGCCTTTGTCATGTCCGTCATTTTCAACTGTGGGGCCAGCAACGCCGTCAAGTTTTTCGCCGTCAAGGACGGGGCCGAGGCTCGCAAGGCCGCTCTGCTGAGCTCAACCATGATGCTACTGGGCATTGTTTTCTGGTTCATCCCTCCGATGACTGCGCGGCTGCTTTTCTCCGGAACGGTGGAGAGCATCCCCATCGGTACACCGGCTGAGGCGGCCTTCGCCGTCACGAGCATGCAGCTCCTGCCCAACGGCTTGATCGGCATGATGGTGGTGGCGATGTTTTCGGCCACCATGAGCTCGATGGACGCTGGGATCAACGGCAATGCCGCCATCATCGTCAAGGACGTCATTCCGGCGCTTCGGAGATTGTTCTGGCGGTCGGAGGTGCCGGAAAAAACGCTTCTGCGCTGGGGGCGGATCGCCACTTTCTTTTGTGGTATCGTCATCGTATTGCTGGCCGAGTACCTCTCGATGCAGACAGTGATGGGGATCTTCGAGCTGATGATTAACTTCGGGGCGGTTGTTTCCATCCCCATTGTCATTCCCACAGTCTTGTGCCTGTTTGTACGGCGTGTGCCGCCCTGGTCAGCCGTCTTCTCCATTCTGTGCGCGGTGACCGTGCCCATTGCCGCTCTGATCAGTCCCGAAAGCTGGTCCTTCCAAGAGCGAACCTTGCTCACGGTGCTGGCGGGTACACTCGGGTTTTTCGTGACGCGGTTGTTTTGGAGGCGGACCAGCGAATCGTATCGACGTCAAGTGGAGGGTTTCTTCACCAAAATGCACACCCCTGTGGACTTCGAACGTGAGGTAGGAGAGGGGTCCGACCACCGGCAGTTAATCCTGATGGGGCGCTTTACCCTGGCGGTCGCTGTCTTTGTGGCCTTGCTGCTCTTGCTCCCCAATCCCTGGAGCGGGCGGCTTTGCATTTTGGCCTTGGCGGCGGGTATGGCCATGATTGGGAGCACGCTCTGCCTGATTGGTGCTCGCCGCCGGCGCGCCCGCAATGTTTCTACCGAGACCTCCGCCATCGCCGAGCCCCAGGAAACGACTGGGTAGGGCAGGAGAGGGCGTCTGTCTGAATGGTTTCGGGCAAGCACGAGGATAGCCTTTTACAAAAAGTCCGATGATCGCAGTCACCACGGGTGGAAGCTGACTTGCGCGAAGACGCTTCCCGATTGGGCTATATACTTCCCTGATGTGCGGCGTCTCTCAGCGCAGGCGCGAGGGCGTCATCCATGGGTCCACCTCCGGGCCGATTTCCTCTTTCAGCGTTTCGCTGCTCAGCCATAAGCGGTCGATCAACACCGGATCAAGCCGCGCTTGCAGGACATTGGCATTTTCCCGGGCTTGGGCCGCGTTGCGGGCCCCTGCGATCACGGTAACCACCTCCGGTTTTGACAGGAGTACGGTCAGTGCTGCCGTTGACATGGAGACGCCGGATGCTTCGCAGATATCCCGGATGCTCTTGATCGTGGCAAAGGTGGTTTTTTCGTGACCGGCCTCCCCATGACGGATTCTGGGGCGACCCTCGGCGGCAAAGTGCTTGGTGCGCGCGCGACCCTCGGGTACCTCGGCTGCGGAGGCGAATTTACCCGTGAGTAAGCCCTGCATGAGCGAGCTGTAAGTCATCAGCCTGATGCCGAGTCGTCGGCACAAGGGTAACAATTCGAACTCTGCGCCGCGCCAGAGCAGGCTGTAGGGGAGCTGGTTGGTGGATATCGGCATGAGGTCGGAGGCTTCGCGGAGATCCTCCACACCAAAATTACACACGCCGATAGCACGGATTTTTCCTGCCTCTTTGAGTTCAATAAGGGCCTCGGCACTCTCGCCCATCGGCGTATCACGATCAGGCCAGTGGATTTGCAACAGGTCCACGTAGTCCGTTTGCAGGCGTCGCAGGCTGGCCTCACAGGAAGCTTTTATACCGGCAGCAGTCAGCGGAGCCATGACCTTATCGGCCAGGAAAATCTGCTCGCGGCGGTGCTTGAGGACCTCGCCCAGCAGGGTTTCGGAGGCACCGTCTCCGTACATCGGCGCAGTGTCGAACGCGGTAATCCCGGCCTCCAGGCTCGCTTCGATCGCTGCCTCGGAATCCGCCCGGGATTGCTGACCCCAGTTGGCATCGCCGATCAGCGACCAAGTGCCCAGCGTCACCGGGCTCAAAAGAGGCAAGGCGGGTGGGGGAGTATTGACAGAAGGTGAAAACGGCTCATTTCCCATATTCATATTTAGCCATCCTTAGCCCAGCCGCTTAGGGTGACGATGCCGGATGGGTTCACTCAGTTGAGGACTGATGTGCTGTTGGAGGAGAGATTGATCAGCGATCAAGGCGGTCCAGCTCGGCTTTCAGGTAGCCCATGGCGAAGGCCATCCCGGCATGCCAGGGAGCCGCACAGGACATTTGCGGCGCGTGATCCGGGATGATGACACCGTCGAAGTTTTGCTCATACAGAATGCGCAGGATGCGGGGCACGTTCACCTCGCCTTCGTCGATAAAGGTCTCGCTGTAGCAGGGAACCTTGCCCCGGACGTTGCGAAGATGGACGTAGGCTATCCTGTTCTGGCCCGCGTAGCATTCGGTGGCGGTATAGATATCCCCGTCGCGCATTTCCGCCAGTGTGCCGACGCAGTATTCGAGAGCATTGGCCGGACTGGGATTCAGCTCGATCAGCTTCTGGTAAAGCTGCGGCTGCCAGACAAGCCGAGGGGTGCCGCGCACGGTTTCCAGTGGCGGATCGTCCGGATGCAGGGCCAGGCGTACGCCATGCTCCTCAGCCACCGGGAGGATCTCTTCCAGAAAGTACGAGAGTCGTTCCCATAGCTCATCGCTCGAACAGGGGGGCATCGTCCCATCTTGGGCCGACGGATCGTACACCATGTTCCAAACCATGCCTCGGGGGATGGGCGTGTATTCGGGGCCATTCATGCCGACGGCCTCGGCTTGCCCGCGGGCGAATGGGCCGCGGATTCTCGCGGATACTCCTGCGAGGCTGAAGTTATACCCCATCACTGAGATACCCGCTCTGCCCATGTCCCGAATCATGTGTTTGAGCCCGTCGAGCTGAGCGGCACGCCTCGGCCCACCGAGCAGAACATCGTACCAGTGGGCCGGATCGAAATTCTCGATCGCGTACAGATCCAGCCCCTCGGCGGCTGCTGCGCGCTTGAGCCGGTCAAAATCGTCGTATGTCCACAGCACGTCGGGATCTCCGGCCCGCCCCCAGCCCCGCAGGTCACCTGTCGGCTGATCCGAGGATGCGTTGGCGCGGCTGTCCCTGAAATAGTCACACAGGTGCGCGATTAAGTGAGTGGATCCGCATTGCCGGGCAAAGCGGAAGTTCTCCGTGTTCAACATATGCCGATAGAGGCCAAAGCCAAGTTTCATAGAGTGGGTGAAGAGGTTGGCCGGGCAAGCTCATCGGCGAGCCACCCGGGAGGATTCGTGGATTCGTTTTTTTCAGCGTCTCGTGAGTGCGTATTTGCAGGCATGATCACGGCTCGCTTCTTCATAAAAGGCAACGAGGCCCTGCCTCACTCAGTTGAGAGCCCGCAGCCCAGCTTTGCTTAAACTGTGTGAAGCAGGTCTCTCTTTCCTCCCGGCGGGAGATCACATAGATGAAGAGATGTATTCTCCCTTGGTCTCCCTAAGATATGCAAAACCGATACTCCACCGATCATACCTGGTGTTTCTCTTCCAGATTGAGATACGCTCAAAAGCTTTTAACTGCGTTTTGCCTGCTTGCCTTTTGTTTCGGTCAGGCTGGGGCTGCCATGACGGAGGTTTCATCGGCAGAGGATCTCGAAGATGCCGTGAACGCAGCGGCTCCGGGGGATATGGTAATCGTGACCGCTGGTCGTTATTCAGGGCATCTGGATATCGAGGGCCAGGGCACTCGAGAATCTCCGGTTACGATCCGCGCGGAGCGCCAAGGCTCAGTTGGCTGGGAGGGGCCTGTTACGTTGAAGGGGAATTACCTGAGCCTCGAAGGTTTCGTATTTGGTCTGGAGAGCAGTGTCACCATTGCGGAAGGGACGGGGCACCGGATCTTACGATGTGAGTTCAATGCCCTCCGAGCCGGCCATTGGGTACGCATTGACGATGAGGCCACCCGTTGTGAGATCGGTTATTGCTCGTTTACGCACGATGATAACTCGCAGGAGATCAAGGGGCAGCAAGTGGTGCAAGTGCGGCGCAGTGATGCCAGCGGGCCGGATCACCACTGGATTCACCATAACTACTTCGCTGAGATATCCCGGGGAGGAAGCAGCAACGGCTTCGAGACGATCCAGCTCCATCAGGGCAAGGTCAGGGGGCGGGGCTCTTCGCAAACACTCATCGAATACAACTATTTTGAGCGTTGCAACGGAGAGCCTGAAATTATCTCCGTCAAGTGCTCGGACAACGTCATCCGGCATAATGTTTTTGTCGAGTGCCAAGGGATGCTGACCTTCCGTAACGGACATGGAAACACGGCTGTCGGCAATGTGTTTTTCGGCTCCGGGGTGGCAGGAACGGGAGGCATCCGTTTTCAGGGCAGAGATCAAACGGTGATCAACAATTACATGGAGGGGCTGACGGCCAGTGCAATTTCTCTCCATGACGGCGACCCGGACGATAAGTATGAACGTGTCGAGGATGCGACTATTGCTTTCAATACCATCGTGAATTGTGCGCTGGGGTTGACGGTGGGGCTGCGGTACACCAGCAAGTCAACCGAACCACCTCTGCGGGTTGTCCTGGCCAATAACCTTTTCGCCTGTCCGGAAGGTTCATTGGTCCATTCGCCCGACAATGATTTGAGCACTTGGACCATCTCCGGGAATATTTACTCCGGCCACGCTCTGGGCATTCCCGATCCGGGCGGATTTCGCTACGAGGATCTGCTGCTGGTGGCGTTACCGGGCGGCATTCAGGTTCCGCAGCAAGGCAGTCCGGCTATCGGAGGCGCAGAGGGAGATTTCCCCGGTGTCGTGGAGGATATATTTGGATTGCCGCGTCCTGTAAGCGGCAAGGATGTCGGCGCCGCACAAGTGAGTGCGCCGTTGCTTCCTGTCTCTCCAATAGGAGTCGGGCCGGACGCTGCGATGAGCGCTCCGTGATACTGACTGGCTCTGGGCCGGCGCTGAACGTCACTGGTTTTGATGCCACGCTTGAGACACCTCAGTCGCCGCATACGCAAGCGTCTCATTTTCGTAATCCCGGCTCGTTCATCTGATTTCGGTTTTATGGCAGGCTCCGGGCTGAAGTGTGTTACCAGCCCGCAGTGAGTGCGGGCTGAGTCATAAGGGAACAGCCGCTCGGCTTGTCATATGAAGGGCAAGCCGCCTCCATTGTTCCGGACCGCGTTCCCTCGTCGGTCGGGTAAGATGGCTGCGGCCTGCGAAAAGCCTTCGTCGTTTGTGCGGTTTGTCCGGTGATGGCGTATGCTGATCGGTGGGTCAGTGGCGGACACGGATCACCAGCGAGCGTGTGAATGTCGGCAGCGCTATGGTGTCGTTGCTTGGGGAGGTGGAGGTCCATGCGTCTGTCCAGGGATCGTAGACATCGAGCACTGTGGGCGGAGCGGAACCGTTCCCGTGCGGCAGCTTCAGGGTTTCGCCGGTGACGGGCGCGGGCGGTGTGCCGTCCCGCAGTTCGGTTTGCCAATCGCAGGCCGTGTCCCGGCACCAGAGGAGCGAGGTGTCTTTGCCCCGGAGCGCGTACACGCGCAGGCGTTGCGTGTCCTGACGGGCGGGGGTGAACGCTTCGCGGACCGGGTCAATGCCCTCGATGGCGCGGGTGAAGCGCCGGAAGTGCCACCACAGGTCGTTGCGGTCGATGTACTCGTGCCAGTGCCATGGCTGGCCGCTGCCTGCCGAGCCTGCGAAGAAGGGGGCGAAGAGCACGTCGTGCATGACGATGCCGTCGCGGTCTTTAGCGTACAGGTCCCAGGGGCGGGCATGGTTGGGCTCGACGGCACCGCCTTCGGAGAGCAGCACGGGCTTGCCCGGGGCGATCCGGCGCAGCTCGGTGATGGCGTCGGCCATCATCATGTCCACCGGCCCCTGACAGATCGTCCACGGCGCGCCGAAGTCGAGGTAGCGGTGGACCTGGGCGATGTCGTTGGACGGCAGGGGCATGATCCGATCGTAGGGGACGCGCTTGTCATCGCGGTCGAAGCTGCCGAGGTTTTGCATGACGAGGCGCTGCGGGAGGCGCCGCTTGAGCTCGGGCAGCATGGCGTCGGTCCACGCGGGCCAGTGGGGGCTGCGTAGCGCGTTCATCTCGTTCCACAGTTCCCAGCCGAAGGCTGCGGGATGGTCGCCGAGGCGTTCGATCAGCCAGTCGAGCTTGGCCAGAAAGTGTCTGTGCCCCGCCTCGCTTTGCAGGTACTCGTCGAGGGTGTCGAACTTGCCTCCGTTGGCGGTGTGGTAGAGCGGGCGTGAGAAATTCAATGCGCCGGGGAACACTTCCGCCTGCGGCTGGGGATCGATGGTGCGGAACAGTTCGAGCGTCAGCTTTACGCGGATGCCTCGGGCGTGGGCGTGGTCGAGTAACGCGCGCAGTTGCTGCGCTTTGCCCGTGTCGAAACAACCCAGGCCGTTCGCCTCGATGTCGAACAGCGGGTGCCCGAGGAACAAGCGGGTGTAGTTGCCGCCGTTGTCGGCGAGAGCGTCGAGGTAGCGCCGGAGCGTGGCGAGACCGTCTTCGGGGGAGTTATAGAAGCGCGGGAAGCAGAGGTTGGCGCCGACCGGAATCCAGGTCGTGTCGCCGCACTGGAAATAGCGCGCATGCGTGGCGCTGCATCGGATCGGCTCGGCGGAAACCGGGGTGGTCGCGGAGTGGAGCATGGTGAGGGAATGTATTGCGCGAAATAAATTACCGACCGTCGGTGACAGGCAGGGAAATCACCGGGATGTAGGCGTAGCCGGGCTCCAGGGAGACATTGTGGCGGTACTGTGCTTGATAGTCGAGTTGTCGCGGGTTGCCGTCGGCGTTCGTCCAGGTGAGTGTGTAATCGGAGGCGAAGGGCAGGGTAAACCAGGCGCGGCCTTCACTGTCGGCTTGGAGTGTGAGCGCCTCCCAATCGGCGAAGGCGCTGGTCGGCGTAGCCGTGACCCAGGCTCCCGGCGTGCCGGTGGCGACGATCACCTCGGGCGAGAGTTGGTAGTGTCCCTGTGTCCAGGGCGCGTAGGGCGTATCGGCCCAAACATCGACCACATCGTCGTAGAAGGGGCTGGGGGTGAACAACGGCAGGGTCGGATCGTACCAGTTGATCCGGCAGTTCGGGCGGCGGACGAAAGTCGTCATCTGCTCGGGGCGCGAGCCGAAGCCGCTTTGCGCGGGCCAGGTGACGGCCACGGTCTGGGGAGAGGCACCGAAGGGGATGTCCCATGGCGTGCGGGCGTCCGGGCCGCCGCCGAAGGCGTAGTTACTGATGTGCCAGTACGAGTAGCCGCTGAAGCCCAGGTCGCGGGCGAGTTGCTGGCGCTGCTGGAACTCCCGCCCGTGCGTTTCCAGGTCGCGGGTTTCCTGTTCCATGTTCTCGTACTTGCGGCCGCGGATTTCCATGGCGGCGAGGAACTCCTCCCAACTGACATCCTCGCCGATGATGGTGGGCTTTTGCAGGACCTCGCTCCAGTGCTTGTCGCGCCCCTGGATGTTGCCGGTGGCCGGGTCGATGCGGCGCGGGAAGGGGTAGTGCAGCACGGCGAGATCGGCCCCGCTGCCCGCGAGGTCCATGCTGCGGCTGCCTTCACTGTAAATCAGGCGCGTGGTGTCCACCGTGCGCATAAAGTCCATCAGGTCCTTCAGTCCCTGGGCGCGGTCGGGCATCAGACGGTTGTGGCTGATGACTTCGTTTTCCGGCACCCACGAGATGATGCTCGGATGGTTCCAGCTCCCCTCTATCCAGGCACGCAGTTCGCGGCGCAGGTGGTCGTAGTAGCCCACCCAGCGCGGGTCGCCGTCGGCGGGAACCTGCCAGTCCAGATAGGGGACGGAGCCGCTGCCGAGCGAGTACTGGTCTGCGATCATCATGCCCATCTCGTCGGCCACCTGGTAGAAAATATCCGGCATGACCTGATGGGTGTGCGGGCGCAGGGTGTTGACGCCCATCCCTTGCAGGATGGCGATGAACTTTTCCAGCGCGGGGCGGTTGACGCCCTCCATTCCGTGAGAGATCCAGCCGACGCAGTCGGCCTGGAGAAAGATTTGCCGGTTGTTGAGGTAGAGCTTGAGCGGGTCCTGCGGCTCGTCCTCGGCGTCGGTGTAAAGCGGATCGCCCACGCTCAACTGACGGAAGCCGAAGCGGACGCTGTCGCTGTCGATGGCCTCGCCGTCGAGCCGGACGGTGCTGCGCAGCCAGTACAGATAGGGCTCGCCGTAGTCGCCACCGATGCCCCACAGGCGGACGTCTTCCCAGGGGCGGTTGTCGGTGAAAAGGAACTCCTCGCCGGGTTGGATGATGACTTCGCTGGTGGGGAGCTCCAGGGCGACCTTGCCCTGAGCGTCATAAACGGTGCGCTCCAGACGCACGACCTGTGGGTGGTCGAGGCGGTTGCGGACCCAGGTTTGCGTGCGCAGGCGCTTGCCGCCGTTGACGGTCGTTTCCACCTTCTGCCGGGTGATGTCGAGGTCGCGTCCGCGGGCCACTAACCAGATGTCCGCCTGAATGCCGGAGCGCAGCCCGAACCCGGCGCTCGGGTTGTGGCTGTCGGGGTTCTCGAACCAGTAGATGTCGCGTGGCTTTTTGCTACGGATGATCTCGCCGACCTGGTCTTCGTTCAGGGTCTGGATGGGCTGGCCGTCCACCGTCACGCCGGGAAAGATTGCGGGGCTGTTGGGGACGCCTTCACCGACCTTGAAATGGTCCACGCTGCGCACGGCAATGAGGAGGGTCTGCGCGGTGCCAGGGCGGGCGTAGGGTGTGAGGTCAAAGGTGAATGGAGTTTGTCCGCCGATGTGCTGGCCCACCCACTGCCCGTCGAGGTACGCGTCAATGGCAAAGGTGGCCTGATCCCCGCGCAGAAGGATGCGCTTGTCCTTCCAGTTCGCGGGGATGGTGAGGGTGCGCTTGTACCAGCCGACACGTAGACAGTGTACTTGCTGCCAGTCCTTAGGGACACCTGTCAGCTCCAGCGGGTAGGGATGGACGCGGGTGTAGAGACTGGGGACGGGAATGTCGATCCAGCGGCTGTCGGCGCCGGGCAGGTCCTGCTCCGACTCGCTCTGGCTGAGTGTCAGCTCCCAGGTGCCATTGAGCAGCATCCGATCGGTTTCGGTCGGTGTGGTTTGGGTGTCGGCGGCGCGGAGCGACAGAGGATGGGCTGCGATGGCCGCAAGCAGGGCAAGAGGGACGACGTTCAGCAGTCTCATGGGGCTGGGAAGCAAAGGGCGCGGGTGGTTATTCAAAAGAATAGGGGGAGCCCGGCTGATGGCAAGATGACGTAGTGCCGGCAGAGTCCCCCGCTTTATTCGGTCGTTCTACTGGCGGCGACTACGCACAATCAGCGAGGCCAGCAGGACGAGTATCCCCAGTCCCATCTGGGCCGGTTCGGGTACGGTGGAAATCTCGGTGATGTTCGTGGTCCAGCTGTTGCCGGAGTTGTTAAACACATCGCCAACGGCCATGATCAGGGAGCCGTCCGTGGTGGCGGCGCTGCTTAAATCGGAAATGTTTGTCGTCGCGGTACCCTGAACGGAGTTGGCGGTCTCGTCGATGATCGACAGGCTGAAGTTACCGGAATCGACGTCGAACTCCATGACGACCTGATAGTTGGTGCCGCCGCTGAAGCTGCCGATGTAGTTGTTGGCGTCGGTGGACCAAGCGCTGCCTGTCCAGAACTCCGCCCCTGTCTCGGTTTGGCGAAGGATGCGGAACTGGTTCCGGGCGGTGATCGCGGAGATAGACAGAATAAAGCCGGAGCTGCTGTTGATACCGTTGGCCGTGCCGACCGCCGAAGGTGTCAGCAGTCCCACAGTCAGCCCGTTACCGCTGCCCACTGCGCTGACGTTGAACTTGACCGAGCGGTAGATGTCCTGTGCGCCGGAGCCGCTGAAGGCGATCCCCGCGTTATCCCGGACCCAGGAGGTGGAGGAGTTCACCGTGTCGGAGGTCATGCTCAGGTAGTGTCCGGTCGTCACGGTGCCGGTGTTGTTCACCTGCCCGATGTAGCTGAAATTCGTGGTATTACCATCCGTATCCAGCAGGGTGTCACCAACCGCGAGGGAAGTGGGGACGGAAGGGTAGGCCGTGGCGTTGAAATCAATCAGGGTGGCCGAGGTTACCAGAGGGGCGCCCAAGAGGGCGGCGAGGAGTGGGAGGGTGTGTCGCATGGTTTTCATCATTCGAGTGTGGTGGGGTTGAATAAATTACACCGATGTCATCTGTGTGGCGATAGAATGCACGGCGTGCGAAAGTGGCTTAAACCTCAGACAAAATGGCTTGTCTTCGCAATCGCTTCCGCATGTAACAGTTACATGTTAGTCAGTATCCGGCAACTGGCGCGAGAAACGGGAGTGAGTGTGGCAACAGTGTCGCGTGCCCTGCGAGGGCTGGCTCATGTCGATCCCGCGACGCGGGAACGCGTGCTGGCCACGGCGGAACGCCTGGGGTACACACGTGATCCCTTGCTGTCCACCGCGCTGTCGCGGGCCCGGCGTTCCCAGCAGCCGATTTATAAGGAGACGATCGTGTTTCTGGTGGTGGAGGCACCCGGAGAGCCGACCGCCCACCCCTGGAAGCAGGAGTTCTGGGAAGGGATTGAGAGGCGGGCTGCGCAGTTGGGGTACAAGGCCGAGAAGCTGTTGATCCCGCTATCGGAGGACGGGCAGCGTCGCTTCATTCGGCGGCTGCACGCCCGGGGCATCCGCGGGGTGATTTTCTCGCCGCAGACGCCGCTGGGCAGCTATCGGCTGATCCCTGAGTGGCAGCAGTTCCGCGGGATAGAAATCGCCCACACGCTCGAACAGTCGTACTTCCCGCGGGTAGACAGGCTCATCCACGACGACATGCAGGAGATGCTTGTGGAGCTCAAGCGGCGTGGTTACCGGCGCATCGGGCTGGCTCTGGTGTATGAAGGCGAAGCGATGCGGCGCTGGCCGCTCCTGGCCGAGACGCTGTCTTTCACACGCAGGGACCGGGGCATGGAGCTGTGTGGGATTCTTTGGGAGGATGGCTACGAGTTTTCCCCGGAAGGGCTTGCCCAGTGGATCCGGTTCCGTGAGCCGGAGGTCATCATCGTCAACGGTATGATCGCGTACGAGTGGCTGCACCAGGCGGGCTGGAAGTTTCCGGAAGATGTCGGCTTGTGCCGGGTGGACACGGTCGCCGGACGGCCCGAGAGCGGGATGACGGTCGATTATATCCGTCACGGCCAGCAGGCTGTCAGCTACCTGGCCTCGCTGCTCGAACACGAGCGCGGCAGCGACGAGTACCGCGAGGTCGTGATCGGTATACCCAGCCGCTGGCACGAGGGGACCACGCTACGTCCGGGCGCTACGGATTGAGGTGGGGTGGAAACACTGGCTGGCGGCATTCGTGCGAACTTTTCCGGTGGCGCGTGCTTTTCCCTTTCCGCCGGGGGAAAAATCCGTCTAAATCATCCGCTTCGTGGAACAGAAAAAACAGAGCAAACGGGTTATCCGCATCGGGCTGTTGGGCTTCGGTACGGTCGGGCAGGGCGTGTGGAAACACATCCGGGCGGATGCTTCGGAGCTGGAGCGGCGGCTGGGCGTGAAGCTCGAACTGGTCCGCGCCGCGGTCTCGGACCTGAAGAAAAAACGCGCCGTCAGCATTCCGGCCTCGAAGCTGACCGACGACCCCTACACGGTGGTGGACGACCCCACGATCGACATCGTGTGCGAGCTCATTGGCGGCACGAAGCTCGCCCGCACCTTGACCCTGCGCGCCCTCAAGGCGGGCAAGATCGTCGTCTCGGCGAACAAGGCGCTCATCTGCCAGCATGGCGCGGAACTGTTCTCGGCGGCCTTGCGCCACGGGACGCATTACTTTTTCGAGGCCAGCGTGGCCGGGGGCATCCCCATCATCAAGACCCTGCGCGAAGGGCTCGTGGCCAACCGCTTTCCGCTCATTTTTGGTATCCTCAACGGCACGTCCAACTACATCCTGACCCGCATGGAGCGCGAGGGGCTGAGCTTCCCGGACATCCTCGGGGACGCCCGCGCGCTCGGCTATGTCGAGGCGGACGAGTCGCTCGACCTCGACGGCTGGGACGCCGCCCACAAGGCCGTCATCCTGGCCTATCTGGCGCACGGGCGCTGGGTCAAGCCGAAGGAAATGCTCGTCGAGGGCATCCGGGGCATCACCCAGCACGATATCGCCTACGCCCGCGAGCTGGGCTACAAGATCAAGCTGCTGGCCGTCATCACCCGCGACTTTAACGCCAACTGCCTCAGTGTGCGCCTGCACCCGGCCCTGATCTCGCGCCGCGAGATGATGGCCAATGTGGACGAGGTGTACAATGGCGTCAGCCTGACCGGCGACGTTGTCGGCACCACGCTGCTGGTGGGCCGGGGTGCCGGGCAGGATGCCACTTCCAGCGCCGTCATCAGCGACATCGCCGATGCCGTTTACGCGCTTCAGGGCTGGCCCGCCCCGCGCATCTGCGAAGAGGACGAGCACATTTACGCCGATCTGGGCGAAGGCGTCGAGTTGGCCGGGCCGGAGTCCATCCGCTCCGCCTACTACCTGCGCCTGCACGTCAAGGACCAGCCCGGCGTGCTCGCCCGCGTGACGGACATTCTCTCCCGCGAAGGCGTTTCCATCGCCACCATGACCCAGCATCAGGAGCCCAAGACCGGCACCGCGACGCTGCTGTTCACGACCCACCAATCGAACGAAAAAGTCATGGCCGCCACCCTGAAGAACCTCAAGCGCCTCAGCTCCGTCGTCGAAAAGCCCTTCCTGCTGCGGATTTTTCAGCCGTAGGCGGGAGAAGGAAGAGGGGGATATTTCTCACACGGAGGACACGGTGAGCACGGAGTGGGGAGAGAGCCAGATTGGCGACATCGTGGTCGAGACCGCGATAAGGCTTCATCGTGAGTTGGGGCCGGGACTGTTGGAATCCGTTTACGAGATTACCCTTTCGCGGTTACTGGCCAAGCGTGGACTTGCCGTGCAACGGCAATATCCGGTTCCGATATATTTTGACGGCGAGCGTCTAGAGGAGGGTTTTCGTGCCGACATCCTGATTGAAGGTAAAGTGATCCTTGAACTGAAATCGGTGGAGCAATTGACCCGACTTCACCACAAGCAGCTTTTAACATATCTTAAGCTCTCGGGCCTGAAGTTGGGGTATCTGCTAAACTTTGGCGAAGAGTTGATGAAGTCGGGAATCAGTCGTGTGGTCAACGGCCAGCTCTAACCTCTGTGCCCACCGTGCGCTCCGTGTGAGAAAAAGAGCGCCCCTCGCGGGCGCTCACTCCTTTCTCGCTTGAATCGGGCGGGAAATTGACCATCTTTGGCGGTTTTGCCATGGCCCTGATTGTACAGAAATACGGCGGCACGTCGGTGAAGGATGTTGATCGCATCCGCAACGTTGCCCAGCGCATCAAGAAGACGGTGGACGAAGGTCACCAGGTCGCGGTGGTGGTATCCGCCCGAGGCGGCGTGACCAACGAGCTCGTCGCCCGCGCCAAGGAGCTCAACCCGCGGCCCGACGACCGCGAGATGGACATGCTCCTGGCCTGCGGCGAGCAGGAAACCATCGCCCTGACCGCCATGGCGCTGCACGCCCTGGGCATTCCCGCCGTCTCCCGGCTCGGCTCGCAGGCCGGGTTTCAAACCGACGCTGTCCACACCCGCGCGCGCATCCGCGACATCACGGGCGGAGACATCCCCGCCCGCCTGGCCGAGGGCAAGGTCGTCATTGTGGCCGGTTTCCAGGGCCAGAATGAAGACGGCGAGATCACCACGCTCGGGCGCGGGGGCAGCGACCTGTCCGCCGTTGCGCTGGCTGCCGGCCTGAAGGCCGACGTGTGCCAGATCTACACCGACGTGGAGGGGGTTTACACCGCCGACCCGCGCGTCGTCCCCAATGCCCGCAAGATCGATGAAATCTCCTATGAGGAAATGCTTGAGCTGGCCTCGATGGGCAGCAAGGTCATGCAGGCCCGCGCGGTCGAGTTTTCCCAGAAGCACAACGTCATCTTTGAAGTCCGCAGCAGTTTTAACCACAACCCCGGAACCATTGTGAAAGCCGAAGTCCCTTCCATGGAAGATGTCGTCGTGAGCGGCGTCGCACTCGACCAGAACCAGGCGAAGATCGCCGTGAGCGACCTGCCGGACTTGCCCGGCACCGCTGCCAAGGTCTTCATGGCCCTGGGTAAAGCCAACGTCCTGGTCGATATGATCGTGCAGAATATCGGCCGCGGGGGCGCCGCCAACCTGACCTTTACCGTGAGCAAGGACGACGTGTCCCGCGCCGTCGAGGCCGTGGAAGACGCGCTCAAGGAAATGGGCGGGGGCACGGTTAACTACGTCGGCGATGTGGCCAAAGTCTCCGTCGTGGGCGTGGGCATGCGCAGCCATGCCGGGGTGGCCGCCGACCTGTTCAGCATTTTGGCCGACAACGGGATCAACATCCAGATGATCACCACCTCGGAGATCCGCATCTCCGTTGCCATCGCCCTGGAAGACGCCGTCAAGGCCTGCCAGGCCGTTCACGACGGCTTCGGGCTGAACCAGTAGCAGCGGGGCCGTTTCGGCCTCGCCCTCACACACCATGCCCTCCGAGCCGGTCACGCTCTTCATCTCCCGCCGGGTCAAGTCCGGCTATGAGGACCGGATGGAGGCGTGGACGCAGGGCATCCGTGCAGCTGTCGCCAGTTTCCCCGGCTACCTGGGCAGCCAGACGCTGGAGCGCCATGGCGAGCGACGCGACACCTTTGACGTGATCGTGCACTTCGACAGCGTGGAGGCGCTGATGGCATGGCAGGAGTCGGAGACCTGCCACCAGTGGTATACCCAGCTTGAGCCCATGATTGAGGACGAGCGCATGTCCCGGCTCCAGGGCTACGAGCCGTGGTTTCCGCCGCCGGAGACCTTCAGCTGCGCACCCCGGCCCAACAAGTGGAAGATGTGGGTCGTGACCTTCCTGTGCGTGTACCCGCTGGTCAACCTGACGCTGCTCGTCATCGGGCCGTTCATGGGCGGTTTCCCGGTCTGGGCGCGGCTGCTGGTGTCCGTTCCCATCGTAAGCTTTCTCATGGCGTTTTTCGTCATGCCGTTCCTGAGCCGGATTTTCGCTCGCTGGCTGTATCCGCCCCGCTAGAGTGATGGACGCATGGCGGCTCTGACGCAGACAAATGTTCCTCCCGAGGGAGTTGCTCCTGGCGTGGGAGATGCGACTGACCGCTTGTACCGTCGGGTATCGCTTCTGCTGTTTGCTGCGGTGGCGATGCTGACTCTCTACACGCTGCCGGATTACGGCATGTGCTGGGACGAGTACTACCGCTGGGAAGGTGGTCAGCAGAAGTTCGTTTACTATCAAAGCCTTTTCCGGGGTGAGGATGCGCAGGCTCTCCTGCCAGAGGCGGACGCCTATCCGGGTTTTTTCGATCTCACGCTGGCCGTGCTGACGGAGGTGACGCCCTTCGGCATTCTGGCGCTCGGGCACGGACTGAGCCTCGCCTTCGGGCTGGCGACGGTGGCGGGTGCCTGGGCGGTGGGACGGCTGCTGGGGGGCGAGAGGCTGGCTTTCTGGTGCGGGCTGTTTCTGCTGCTGATGCCGCGTTTTTACGGGCAGATGTTTTTTAATCCCAAGGACATCCCTTTTGCCGCCGGGATGATCTGGGCGCTGTACTTTCTGCTGCGTTGGGGCAGGGAATTGCCCAGGCCCCGGATTGGGTTGACGCTGGCATTGGGGGTGGCAGTCGGCTTGGCGCTGGCGATCCGGATCGGCGGGCTGGTGCTGTTTGCCTACCTGGGCGGCTACGTGGCCATTGTCCTCTTGCGGGAACGGCTGAACGGAGACGTGACGACGAAGCTGTGGCTCGGGCATGTCCTGCGGGCGGGTGGGCACTGTTTGCTGGCGGTGCTGGTGGCACTGGCAGTACTTTATCCCTGGTGGCCGTACATCCACAGTGATCCCCTGGGACGTATCGCTGAGGCATTCAGAACGATTTCCGCTTATCCCTGGGAGGGGACGGTCCTGCTGCAAGGGGAGCTATACGCCGCCCCGGACATCCCCTGGTACTATGCGCCGCTGTGGTTGGGGATCACCCTGCCGGATGTTTTCTGGTTCGTCATGGCGGGCGGGCTCGTGTTAGTGGTGCTGGGGCCGCGCCGGTTGTTGGAGCGGGCGTTGAGTCCGGAGGGCATTCCGTGGGTGGTTGTGGCGGTGGCGGCGGTGTTTCCGCTGGTTTACGTGATCGCGCGGGGGTCGGTACTCTACCACGGTATCCGGCATATGCTGTTTATCTTTCCGCCGTTGGCGTGCCTGGCGGCTCTGGCCTGGGTGAGCCTGCTCGATCGGCTAAAACACCGAAAACGCTGGCGGGTGCTTGCCGCCGGAGCGCTGGCGATGCTGGTAGCGGTGGAGCTCGCCACGCTGGTCCGGCTGCACCCCTACGAGTACGTGTACTTCAACCAGCTCAGCGGTGGCATCGGGGCCAAGGCCGGACGCTACGACTCCGAATATTGGGGGACTTCGCTGCTGGAGGCGGCCCGGTGGCTGGACGCCTACGCGCCGGAGGGTGAGTACACGGTCGCGGATTCGTTGGCGGGAACACGCCTGCGGATGTACCTGCCGAGGCGCTTCAAGCTGGCTAAACCAGGCGAGAAGGGGGACTTTTATGTGAGCCTTACACGGATGGATGGAGATACCATACGGGAGGGCGAAACGGTCTACCGGATCGAGCGTCTGGGACTGCCCATCGCGGTGGTGAAGGATTTGCGTCCCGGGGCGGACCCGTTGGCGGACAGCCCCTCTACCGGCCAGGACTGAGTCCGTGGGCGTGATGGGCATCGAGGGCGGCTGGCGCGAAATCCCCGCACTTTCCCCTTGTCGGAAGGGGAGGGGGGCGGTTTCTTGGAGGGCCTATGCAATACGTCAGCACACGCGGAAAGAGCGAAGCGGTGAGTTTCACGCAGGCGGTGGCGGCCGGGCTGGCCCCGGACGGCGGCCTGTACCTGCCGCAGGAGCTGCCGGACCTCTCCGGCAAGCTGGCCGCGTGGGAAGGGCTGAGCTACCCCGAGTTGTGTTTCGAGTTTTTAAAAGTCTTCGCCACGGACATGGACGAGGCCGTCCTGCGCCGGCTGGTCGAGGATTCCTACAAGCGCTTCACCCACCCGAAGATCGCTCCGCTGGTCGGGCTGAGCGAAGACCTCTACGTGCTGGAGCTTTTCCACGGGCCGACGCTGGCGTTCAAGGACTTCGCGCTGCAACTGGTGGGCAACCTCTACGAGGAGCAGATCAGCGGCAGCGGCGAGCACATCAACGTGCTTGGGGCCACCTCGGGGGACACCGGCTCGGCCGCCATTCACGGCCTGCTGGGCAAGGACGGGGTCAACATCTTCATCCTGTACCCGGACGGGCGGGTCTCCCCGCTGCAGGAGCGTCAGATGACGACTACCGGCGCGGCGAATGTCTTCCCGCTGGCGATCACGGGCAGTTTCGACGACGCCCAGCACATCGTGAAGGAGCTTTTCGGTGACCTCGACCTGAAGCGCCAGTACCGGCTCTCGGCCATCAACTCGATCAACCTGGCCCGCATTCTGGCCCAGTGCGTCTATTACTTTTACGCGTACTTCCAGCTCCCGAAGGAGCGGCGCGAGGCGGTCGAGTTCATCGTGCCGACGGGGAACTTCGGGAACATCCTCGCCGGATGGCTGGCCAAGCGCATGGGCCTGCCCGCCGCGTCCTTCCGCGTGGCCACGAACCAGAACGACATCCTTTACCGTCTCTTCACCACCGGCCTGTACGAGGTCGATGAAGTCGTGCCGAGCCTGGCCCCGTCGATGGACATCCAGGTGGCCTCGAACTTCGAGCGTTTCCTCTACTATCTGGAAGGGCGCAACCCCGAGAAGGTCCGCGCCGTCATGGGGCAGTTCCGCGACTCCGGACGCTACCAGTTCGAGAACTTCGACCCGGACGTGTTTACCGCCTCGCGCACGACCGACGCGGGCATCCGCGAGATCATCGCCGAGGTGTATAAAAAGTACGGCTACGTGGCCGACCCGCACACGGCCTGCGGCTTCGTCGAGCGCGACCCGGCCAAGACCGCCGTGGTCCTCGCCACCGCGCACCCCGCGAAGTTCCCCGACACGATCACCGAGGCCACCGGCATCGAGCCGACCTCGCTCGCGCTGGAGGAATTAAAGGCCAAGGAAATCGTCCGCCACGAACTCCCCGCCGACATCGACGCCGTCCGCGCCTTTATCGAGGAGCACGCGCAACTGTAGGTTTTTGGGGGCTCCGCGCCCCCAAACCCTGCGGCAGGCAGAGCCTGCACTTTCGGTCCGGCGTCCGGGCTGCGCCCAAACGCCGGAACGACATTGTAGCTATACTGACGCATAACTTTCCCAACATAAACGTTTGGGGCTCAAGATAATTGACTGAGCGATTCCCACGCACGAAAAAAAACG
>JAUTCS010000159.1 GCA_030673825.1 Verrucomicrobiota bacterium JB024
CCGACGACCCCTACACTGGAGTCAATTCTCGCACTTGATGCGAATGCCACGCGAATCAGTTAGATAACTTTTCTCAAGCCCACACCCCATACCATTAAGGCCGTCTTCCTCGGAAGACGGCCTTTTTGATGTCTGGTTTTCCGAGCTTGGGCAGGCTGGGGGAGGGGCTCGAAGCGGATGCTTTCTTTGTTTTGGAGGATTACTCCATTCCGTTGTCATCCTGAGCGAGCGTAGCGCGTCGAAGGATCTCCCGGTACGGATTTTTACGCGCCCGTCCGATACGCCGCACAGGGAGATCCTTCGACGCGTCCGCAAGCGGACTTGCTCAGGATGACAGCGTACGAGAGTGCGGTCCCATTGATCGAGAGCAACCGCGGGACGGGCCAGCTTTTCGCCAAGTTTGTTCAAATCTGAGAACCTTGTCTCTCCCGGGGCCGTATTTCTTCCCGGGGCAGGCGCCTTCTGTCGCCGATGGGGCGGAGCCCCATTGCGGTGCGCAGCACCGAGGGTGCAGGGCCATGCCCTGCCTACCAGTTGAGGAGGCGCTTGATTTCAAGGTCGAGCAGTTGGGCGGCCTGATAGTCCGACCGAAACAGCTCTATCGACTGAAAGTATGCCCGCTCGGCCTCGGTGAGCTCGGCATTCGGGTCGTAATCCACGTCCGGCAAGGGCAGGGCCATCCACGCTTCGTACACGGTGCCGAGCGTCAGGAGCGAATTATAATAGACGGGGTTCACCTTCTGGAGCTCGAGCTTGATTTCGCGCAGGCGCTGGAGGGCTGCCTTTTGCATGAGCGGGTTACCCCGGTAGGGGAAGAGTTCGTGGATGCGGGCGCGGACATCGCCGTTGTTAAGCTCGGCGGTGATGGACGCGCTGTCACGGATGAGGCGGATCGACTCGTCGAGCGAGTAGAAGGGTGCACTGCGTGCGCGGATGGCCATCTCATAGCCGACCGCCCACCATAGTTCGGCATCCTTCTGGTTGGTAAACTGGTCGGGAAAGGCGGAGGCGAGCAGGTGGAAGGGGGGGAGGTTTTTCAGGAAGCCGGCCATCAGGCGGCGAAAGTGGTCGCGCTCGGGTGACTGGTTCTGGAGGAAGCGCAGCAGCCACAGGCATTGGCGGCGCGCCTCGGGGTCGCTTTCACTGCCCTTGAGCGCGAAGAGCCGCGTGAGCGGCCAGGGATTATCCTCGCGCGAGCGGAGCACGACCTCGTCGATCAGGGCCGGACGCAGCTCCAGTTCCAGACCCAGACCCGCTCCGAGCTCGAACCAGTCGGGCACCTCGGCGGAAGCCTCCGTCCCGAAGCGCCAGATTGCGCAGCGCACGAGATAGCCGCTCATGAGCGCCTGGCAGACTTGCGCGAACTCCGTGTCCTCGCCCCAGAGGATGCGCACATGGACATCTCCGTTGGGTTGCGGGCGGATGAGGAACGGGCTGTCAAAGCCGGCCTTGTCCGGCGGGATGAGCTCGACCAGGATGGGCAGGGGCAGGGAATTGGGCATGGGCACGAGCGACGAGCCGTACTCGCCGGCCTGCTGTGCCATGTGGGTGACGTACTGCACGGAAATGTAGTCCTCCCCGGCAATCTGGAAGTAGTTGTTTTGGGTGATGCGGACTTGGACCGAGGGGGCCTCGGGTACTTGGGCGTCCTCCTCCTGGGCGGCGTCCGTCACCCCCCATACGTCGAGGACGGGCCCCACGGTCAGCGGAGTCTCACGCGCGGGGACGGCAGTGGGCACCGTGGGGGGGGAGGGGGCCGTGGATGTTCCGTCGCTGGACTCAGCGTTCGCCTGTACGGCAGGCTCAGCGGTAGCTTGAGCGGTATCAGCCGGAGAATTGTGTGCGGCGGAGGGGGCGGATTCCTGCGCGTAGGCGAATCCCGGGGCAAGCGCCGCCCATCCCAAAATCGCTACTGACAATAATTTCAACGCAGCCACGGCGAGATCCCGAGCGCGCGGGCTCAGCCCTTGGTCAAGGTGAGTGCGTTACCCTCGATGCGGACATCCGAGAGCTCGTTCCAGGCGTCCACGACCGGATCGGCGGCCTCGGCCCGGGTAAATATCCGATAAATGAAATCGCTTACCAGCGGTGTTACGACC
Source organism: Verrucomicrobiota bacterium JB024 (assembly GCA_030673825.1). GTDB lineage: Bacteria > Verrucomicrobiota > Verrucomicrobiia > Opitutales > Cerasicoccaceae > Ruficoccus. The sequence goes on from JAUTCS010000159.1 coordinate 2,100, forward strand.
TCGCGCGGCAGCTTGGCCGACCCCAGGTAGGACTCCTCGGGGACGAATTCCACCCCGGCGGCGCCTTGGGCGAAGGTGCCTTGGGTCTGGAAAAGTACCTTGTGGCTCTTGCCGTAGGTTTTGACCTCCATCATGACCGCCATGTTCAGCGTGCCGTCAGAGATATTAAACTTCGGGGCGGAGGGGATGAGCACGAGCCCGCCTTCCTGCTCGCCTGGCATTTTCGCGAAACGGAAGGTGTCGGCCGCCCAGGTATTCAGCTCCGCAGTGGAAACGGATACCGTTCCGCCCTGCGCATCGACGAGGGCTGTCTGCTTGGTCTTATAGGAGGGGGCCGCGCCGCTGGTGTTCTGCACGTAGTAAACGGTATGCGGCTCGGTCTCCTTGGGCATCGCCCGCACCGTCTGTACCGGGATGAGCGCCAGGTGCACGACACCGGCCAGAAAGCCGATCGCCACGCACAGCACCGCCAGCACGAGGGAAATAACGAGGCTGCCGGTTCCCCGGTTTTCGGCGTCTTTCTGTTGCGGGCTTTTGCGTGGCATAGTTGTAAAATCAGTTTTTGCAGCCGCAGCTGCCGCTGCAGCAGTGGCCGCCTTCGCTCTTGCTTTCGGAGCTGGCGGAGCCCTTCTTGGATTTGTAGTCGGTTTCGTAAAAACCGCTGCCTTTAAAGATGATGCCGGCGCCGCCGGAGATCAGACGCTGGACCTTGCCCTTCTTTTGGCAGAGCGGGCACTCGGTCAGCGGCTCCGCGGTGATGGACTGAAAATGCTCAAAGTCCTTGTTGCAGGCGCTGCAATGGTAATCGTAAGTCGGCATGATTCGCTTGGTTAACTGGCTTCCTGGGTAAGGATATAAACCTGAGTAGTATAGCCAAGCAACGGGAGAAATCCACTAAAAAAGGCAAAGGGCAGCAGCGGGAAAAACAAGCCCGTCAGCCCCAGAAAGGCCAGCCCCGGGATGATCAGGCGCCGCCAGTTGCGGGCGAAGGGCTTCCAGATGAGGGGGAAGTTCACCAGCACGGTCCAGTCGCTCTCGTTGCGCTGGAAGGCCCAGAAGGCCGAAAAGAACAGCCCGCACACGCCCCACAGCACGACGGAGGCGGCGATCATTCCCAGCAGGCCCAGCGGGCCGAACACCCACGCGAGGAAGCCCTGCACGGCCAGCATGACCAGCCACGGCAGGCAGAACCACGCCACGAACACCGCCAGCGCCTTCAGGCCGGGGATGAGCAGCTCGGCCGGTTCGTGCCACGAGGGCAGCGAAAAGTCACCCTCGGCCCGGATTTGCGCCAGGTAGCGCCACAAATACCCGAAGGCGAAGGGCAGCCCGATCACCGTCAGGCACAACAGGCCGCCAATTAAGACTTTACGCCACGCGCTCTGTTCCGCAAATATCCTTGCGCAAATCGTTTCCAAGCTTGCCAGCTCCGGATGTGATCGAGTGTCTGCCATTCCCATTGAGTCGAAGGTTGATCTCGGGCCCATCCTAGGCCGCCCCTCCGGCAGCGCAAGCGTAAGATCATACTCTATGCCCACGACTGACACCATGGATTTCAAGGCGACCTACAAGCAGTACCAGCAGAAGGTCGAAAACGCCATCGACGCGCTCATGCCCGCCGCCGATACCCGCCCCGCCGTGCTTCACGAGGCCATGCGCTATAGCCTCCAGGCCGGGGGCAAGCGTATCCGCCCCGTCCTCCTGCAGGCCGCCCACGCCATGTTCCCCTCGCAGCTCGACCCCATGCCCGGCTGCGTCGCCCTTGAGTGTCTGCACACCTACAGCCTCATCCACGACGACCTGCCCTGCATGGACGACTCGGACCTGCGCCGTGGCCGCCCCACCTGCCACGTCCAGTTCGGTGAAGACACCGCCCTGCTCGCCGGTGACGCCCTCCTGACTTGGGCCCTCTGGTTTCTGGCTGAGAAGTACCAGGACGCCCCCGTTACCGCCGTCGGCCTGGTCCGCGACCTCGGCGACGCCGCCGGTTCCGAAAAGCTTATCGGTGGCCAGATGGAAGACCTGCTGGGCGAAAAACTCGAGCCCACCGCCGAGCGCCTGGACTTCATCCACCGCAACAAGACCGGCGCCCTCATCACCGCCAGCCTCACCATGGGCATCCGCCTGACCGATGCCCCCGCCGAGACGGTCGAGATCATGCGCACCATCGGCTACCACGTGGGCATGGCTTTCCAGATCGTGGACGACATCCTCGACGCCACCGCCGACGCCGAAACCCTCGGCAAGCCCGTCGGTGCCGACGCCGAGAACAACAAGTCCACCTATCCGGTCCTTTACGGCCTGGACGCCTCCCGCGCCAAGGCCCACGAGCACTCCGAGGCCGCCGTCACCGCCTGCGAAAAGCTCGGCGGCAACAATGCCTTCCTCATCGCCCTCATCCGCGAAATGGAAAACCGCGTCAACTAGGGTGCGTGACCGCACAGGACACTGAGGGGCTGCGCCCCTACGCCGCCAGAAAGGCGGCTACCCTTGGCGTGTCCGCGATCTCCGCACGTATTTCTTCCCCAACAGTCCTCATCTAGCCCGGAGCTCGGGGGCCTTGTGCGTCGTTAGCCTTGGTGCCTTGGATAAAGACTATTGGGTGCAACTCAGTTTTGATGCCTTCGCTCAGCGATTACTGAAATGAGCTTAGCTCATTTCAGTAATCGCTGACACGATGCGTAGCATCGAAAGTGCAGGGTCCGGCTGGACCAGCAATCTGCCTGCCGCAGGGGTTGGGGGCGCGGAGCCCCCAATATTATTTAGCCGAGGATGTCCCAGGGGCTGGGGTCGGGGGAGGCGGCGCGGTCTTTGCGGCGGCGCTGGCGGAGGGTGTCGGCCTGCTGGCGTTCGCAGCGTTCGACCCAGTCTAGGAGGTCCTGCGGGGTGAGCACAACGGCCCCGGAGGCGCGGATGGACTCGGCCACGAGGTTGTCCCGCGTGGCGACGGAGCAGGCGGTGGGCGTTTTCGAGTGGGCGACGAGCTGTTCGATCACCCCGTCGGCGGAGAGTCCGGTGGGCGAGAACACCACGGCGAACGTCTTTTGCCCGCCCGGGTACTCGACCTCGGGCTTGGCCCCGCGTCCGTCAAAGACCACCGTGGTCTGTGTGCCGCCGATGTCGTGAATGATCCGCACGATGTCCAGAAAGCGATCCCGTGCCCCGTCGATGTCGCGCCTGAGCAGGCGGCGCGTCTGCGGCCACGCGTGCATCAGATTGTACCCGTCGATGAGCAGGTGTTCGCGGGGCGGTGGCGTGGGGGAGGGCATGACGGACGTTCGGGCGGTACGGGTTTTCTGCCGTCAGGGGTTAGTCCCCGAAGCCGGAAATGGCGATGCAATAAAATCCTCCCTGTCGCCTCCGCGTCCCGTCAACACACGCGATGCTCCCGCCTGCGGCAAGGCCTTCGCGCCCTTGGCGTCCTTCGCGGTTAAACACCGACTGACAATTAAACGCTAGCCGCCCGTCTAGCCCGCCTAGCGCTTCAGCGGCGTGGACTTCAGGCGCAGTGCGTTGGTAATGACCGAGACCGAACTGAGGCTCATGGCCGCCGCCGCTATCATCGGGCTCAGGAGCACGCCGATGAACGGGTAGAGGATGCCCGCGGCCACCGGTACGCCGACTCCGTTATAAATGAACGCGAAAAACAGGTTCTGGCGGATGTTGCGCATGACGGTGTGGCTGAGCGCGATGGCGTGATCGACGCCACGCAGGTCGCCTTTAACCAGCGTGACCCCGGCGCTCTCGATGGCCACGTCGGTCCCCGTGCCCATGGCGATCCCCACGTCGGCGGCGCTGAGTGCGGGGGCGTCGTTGACGCCGTCCCCGGCCATGGCCACGCGCCGCCCTTCGGCGCGCAGGCGTTTGACCTCCTCGATCTTGTCCCCGGGCTTGATCCCGGCGCGGTAGGTTTCGATCCCAAGCTGTTCGGCCACGGCGCGGGCCGTGCCCTCATTATCGCCGGTCAACATGACGAGCCGGATACCCCGCTTTTGCAGCGACTTGACTGCCTCAGGCGTGCTCGCCTTGATCGGGTCGGCGACGGCGATGAGCCCCGCTACGGCCTGCCCGCGGGCGACGGCCATGACCGTCTTGCCTGCGGCGCTGAGCGCGTCCGCTGTTTCCTTTAAAGTATTCGCAAGCTGCGCCCCCTCCTCGATAGCGAAGGCCAGGTTCCCCACGCGCACGGCTTGTCCGTCAACCTTCCCCCGGATCCCGCCGCCCGTCACGGACTCGAAGTCCTCCGTCTTGGCAGGCTTGACGCCGCGCTCCTTGGCCGCGTGGGCGATGGCCGAGGCTAAGGGGTGCTCGCTGCCTTGTTCGAGCGAGGCGGCCAGCCGAAGAACCTCCTGCTCGTCCTCGCCCTCAGCGGCGACCAGATCGGTCAACGCGGGCTTGCCCTCGGTCAGCGTGCCGGTCTTGTCGAGGCAGAGGGTGTCGATTTTTTCGAGCTTTTCCAGGCTCTCGGCGTTCTTGATCAGGATGCCCTCGCTCGCGCCGCGTCCGACCCCGACCATGATCGAGATCGGCGTGGCCAGCCCGAGCGCGCAGGGGCAGGCGATGATCAGCACCGCCACGGCGTTGACAAAGGCGAACGCCAGGGCGGGGGAGGGGCCCCACACCGCCCAGCAGATAAAGGAAACAATCGCCACGCCCACCACGAGCGGGACGAAAATGCCCGCGACCTTGTCGGCCACGGCCTGCACTGGAGCGCGGCTGCGCTGGGCCTCGGCCACCTGCGCGATGATGTGCGAGAGCACCGTGTCCGCGCCCACCTGCTTCGCCTCCATGATAAACGAGCCCCGCCCGTTGAGCGTGCCGCCGGTCACGGCGTCGTCCATCTGCTTTTCAACCGGGACGGGCTCGCCGGTGAGCATCGACTCGTCCACCGCGCTGGAGCCCTCGACCAGCGTGCCGTCCACGGGAATCTTCTCGCCTGGACGCACCCGCAGCCACATGCCCGCCTCGACTTCAGAGACGGCGATCTCCTCCTCGCTGCCGTCGTCGTGGACGACATGCGCGGTCTTGGCCGCCTGATCCATCAGCGCCCGCAACGCCTCGCCAGTGCGCCCGCGCGCGCGGGCCTCCAGCATCTGCCCCAGCAGCACGAGTGAGAGGATGACCGCGGTGGACTCGAAGTACACATGGACCTCGCCCCCGTGCCCCCGGAACGACTCCGGAAAGATCCCTGGTGCGATCAGCGCCACGGCGGAAAAGATAAAGGCCGCCCCGGCCCCGGTCATGATCAGCGTGAACATGTTCAGGTTGAACCCGCGCAGCGACTTCACCCCGCGCACGAAGACGAAGTTCCCCGCCCAGAAAACCACCGGCAGTGTCAGCGCGAACTGGAGCCAGCGGTTGATGCCGTGCGGGACGAGGTCGTTGAATCCGCCCCAGGCCATCGGCAGCATGGCCAGAAGAAAGACCGGGATCGTGAACACGAGTGACCCCCAGAAACGCCGGGCCATCGCGCGGTACTCCTCGCGCGCGGCCTCGTCCACCGCGGCGGGGTTTTCCGGTTCCAGCGCCATCCCGCAGATGGGGCACTCGCCGGGCCCCTCCTGGCGGATCTCCGGGTGCATCGGGCAGATGAAAATCGTCACGCCGGGAATGACCGGGGCGTCGGACTTTTTCGCGGCATGGTCGTGTCCGCCCCCGTGGCAGCAGCACGGCTTCTTGGCGGGCTCTGCCTGCGGAGCCGGTTTTTCCTCGTGTTTATGGTGTGAACAGCAGTCTGACATGTCGGAACTGCAAGGATAGCCGGATACTTCCGTCTTGCAAATCCGAAGTGTCCGAGGCCGCCCCTCCACTTGTGCGGTCTGCCGAACCCCTCCTCACGCGCGCATTCCGTGGCACTAAGGCTAAAATTGCCCTTTCCCTGGCCGGTAAAATCCTCTAGCGTGCGCGCCTTTACCGAAGGAGAGGTGGCAGAGTGGCCGATTGCGGCGGTCTTGAAAACCGCTGTGCCGCAAGGTACCGGGGGTTCGAATCCCTCCCTCTCCGCCAGTGCGTGACCGCACAGGACATTGAGGGGCTATGCCCCTGCGACACTGCGTGTCTACCCCTTGTGGGGTTGGCTGCGTAACAAAGGTTCGTTTCCACCCTCATCGGCCTCGCCATTTGACGTGCCTACGGCACCGTCTACACGGGTGGCAAGTCGTTATGACATCACGCGATATAGGTCGGTGTGGACGTTTGCCGGTACGGAATGGCCAGAGTCTGTGTCTGCTCCTCGGGCCAGAGCGGCTGAGGATCGCATTCCAACTCCTCGATCCGGTGGCAGGCATCCAGTAAATAGTCGTCGAGCTTGCGTCGGAGCGTGTCGAGGCGTGAGAGCAGTCCGGCGTAGCGGCGCTCGATGACTTCCCAGCCGAAGCACCGGAAGCTTTCGTGCCAACGGGTTTCGTGGCGTTCGCGCAGTTGTGAGACAGCCTCGCGCAGCTCCACCACCACCGCATCGCGCAGGCGGCGCAGAGTGGGGAGGTCGCGCTCCCGGTAGGCCGTACGCAGTGTCAGGTGGAGCTCGGTCTTTAACGCCAGGGTGGCCGCCAGCTTTTGGACAAAAATCAACCGTCTGTCCTCGCGGTGGGCGATCGGGACGCGGGCGAGCAGGCTTGCGATATGCTTAAAATGATCGAGGTACTCCGGGCGGATCTGCTGCTCGAAATGCCCCAGCAGCGGATCGTGCCAAAATATCCACTTACTGGCATTCGCTTCGTAGTCCGCCGTGCTCGCCGTTGGCACCAGGCTCAGTTCGCTGGCGCAAAACCAGCTCTCGAACGACCCCTCCGAGCTGCCGAGGAAATTGTCGGCGTGAGAGCAGACGGAGGACGCCTCCTCCTGCCGGTACGCCAGATCACAGAAGATTTGCAGCGCGGGCAGGGCGGAGAAGATATCGCACTCCATCCCGTCGTCGCCCCACATCGTGACAAGGGCCTCCTCCAGGTTTTCCCGGTGCGCGGCGGCCATGCCCGCGCGCAGTGTGTCGCGGGAGTGGGGGAGCTGCGTCCAGAAGCGGTTCCACGTCCAGATACCGCCCGCGAAGATCGGCGTCTTGCCCATCTGCTTGTGGCGCCGGATCCACTCGTCGTAAAAGCCGCTGTCCGTGTGGTAGTAGTCCCAGTACACCAGTTCCACGCCGGTGGGGATTTGCTCCGCGACGGCGGGCTCGATGCGCGAGTCGAGGTCGTAGTAGCTGTTGGTCTTCGACCCGAGTCGGAAGAACATATCGCTCCAGATCATGGGCCGAAGCCCGTGGCGCTCGCAGGTGGCCACGGTTTTTTGCAGGTGTTCGCAGAGGATGTCGAAGGGCGGGCGCAGGCCGTTTTTCAGGCGGTAGATACCGGATCCGATCCCGTGCGCCTCATCCATGCCGATGTGGATACGCTTGCTGCGAAAGGGGGTTGACGCGGCCGTGATCATTTTCTCGACAAAGGCGTCGGTCTCGGCCTCGCCGGTCAGCAGTACGCCGTTGGTGTCCTTGAGATGGTTATAGCACGGCCACTGGAGAACCTGCTCCAGGTGTCCTAAAGTTTGGATACACGGCACGACCTCGATCCCGAAGCTGGCTGCGTAGCGGTCGATGCCCCGTAGCTCCTCCTGGCTGTAGCCCCCGCGAAAGTACCCGAAGACCGGCTCACCCGGGATCTCGTAGGTGTCCTCCATGTAGAGCATCAGCTGGTTGATGCCCATGAGGGCAAAGTGGCGGATCAGCTTGCGCACCGCGCCGATGCGCAGCACGCCGTTGCGGGAGACGTCGAGCATTGCGCCGATTGAGAGAAAGCTGCTTGTCTGCTCCAGAGGCGAGGGGTTATGCCCGGATTCGATCTGCCCCATGAGGATGCCCAGGGCACGCAAGGCTGCTGCCGGTTGTGTATAGCGGATGCGCACGCAGCCCGTGGCATCTATTTCGAGACGGAAGCCCGGCTTAGGCGCAGGCTGGGGGATGAACTCGACTTCCCAGCCCGTCGGCTCCCCGGTAAAGCGATGGGCGAAGTGCTTGGATATTTCCGCGAGTGCGTCGGCCAGCTCCGCCGGGGGCGAACCAAAGGCTTTCAGTTTCCCGAGCGCGGGCGCGGCGGGATGTTCGTCCACGCTAATGTCTTGTGCAGGTCTCATGATGGGTGCGGAGGATTTGGATTTCGCGTGGGCCGCTTCGTGTCGCGGCGGTGAGAGAATGATCGCCATGAACGGGCAGTCCAGACGGACGCTCAAGCTCCGCCTATGAATTTCCCTGTCCTGAGAGAGGAGTCATCGTCTTGGTGCTCTTGCGTTCGCCTGGACAAGCCTTGCCGTTGTTTCTTCTGTCATTCAGTAAGAACCAACATGTCGATGTAGGCGTCCTGGCGTGCATCAGGAGCCTGTTGGTTTTCAAAGCGCAGGCGCACATCGCTGGCCTGGGAAAGGGTCTGCTGCAGCGAGCTGTGCCCGCTCTCGCGAACCATGGTCGCCTCCGACAGCGGGATGATCACGGTGGTGTAGCTGCCGCTCGCGACGGTCGGCATGACGTCCGTGTCCGTCTGCCAGATGGAGTCGTCCGGTCCGCCCTTGATCACGAGGCGTAGCGCTGTGGGGCTGGTGGGCTGGCTGTATCCCTGGGCGTCGTCAGCCAGCTTCAGGATGACCTTCGCCTGGGTGTAGCCGCTCAGGTCCGTCTTTTCCGGCGGCAAGGCGATGAGACGCATGTTGGCGTTGTCCCCCGCGTCCCAGTTGAGTTGAAACAGCGCGGCGTTCGTGCCCGCCTCACCCTTGCCCGGGGCCAGACTGGCCGGGCCGGACGAGGCGGCCTTACCGAAGGAGTTCCAGCTCTTTTGCAGATCGGCGGTCGTGGCGTATCCGCTGAAATCGTCGATCACGAGTTGCTCCGCGCCGACAGCGGTGGTGACCGAGGTGAGCAGGATAACGGCGATGGACGGGAGGAAGTGTCTCATGGATCGTCAGCCTACACGGAATAGAGAACAAATCAATTAAAAAGTTTATTCAATGAAGTAATGCGTTCGGTATTCCAGTAAACTCCCTCCGAGTGTTGATCCTGCTCTCGCTCGCTTTTACCGCTTTTCCGTTGACAGTTTGTTTCTATGATGCGAAATATTCCATTCAATGAAATAAAAAGGCTGGCCACATATCTCACCAAACCGGTGTCTTGCGGTTCGGGCTCATGTGTATTCAGTCGAAAGGAAACATTTTTATGAATTTGCAGTGGATGGATTGGCTGATTGTCGGGGCCTTGCTGGCCTTCCTGATCGGCGTGGCGGTGCGCACGCACCTGCTGACGCGCAGTGTGGCCGACTTTCTCGCCGGTAACCGCTGCGCCGGGCGCTACCTGTTGACTATGGCCGACGGCATGGCCGGGCTGGGCGCCATCTCCATCGCGGCGAACTTCGAGAAGTTCTACGAGTCCGGCTTCTCAGGTGCGTGGTGGGAGCAGATACTCGCGCCGCTGGGGCTGATCCTCGCGCTGTCGGGCTTCGTCATCTACCGCTACCGAGAGACCCGCGCACTGACCATGGCACAGTTTTTCGAGATGCGCTACAGTCGGCGCTTTCGCGTGTTTTCCGGAATGCTGGCATTCTTCTCGGGCGTATTGAACTACGGGATCTTCCCCGCCGTGACGGCGCGCTTTCTGGTCTATTTTTGCGGGCTTCCGCAGAGCTATGAGGTGATGGGCTTTACCGTTCCCGGCATCGCCCCGGTGATGTTTTTGCTGCTGGCCGTGGCGCTGACGCTGACCCTCTCCGGCGGGCAGATCGCGGTCATGATCACGGACTTTTTCCAGGGGCAGATGGTGCAGATCACGATCCTGATCTGCTTCTTTGTACTGCTCTCGCGCATCAGTTGGCCGGAGTTGATCAGCGGCCTGCAAATGGCGCCCGAGCAGGCCTCGCGGATCAACCCGTTCAAGCAGGGCGACACGAAGGGCTTTAACCCGGCCTTCTTCGTCATGATCGCTGTGCTGAACGTGTACGGCTTCAAGGCCTGGCAGGGCTCCCAGGGCTACAACGCCGCCCCCAAGAGCCCGCACGAGGCGCGCATGGCGAACATCCTGGGCATGTTTCGGGCGCAGGTGCTCTTTCTGCTGTCGATGCTGTGCCCGCTGTTTGTGTTCGCCATGCTGCACCTGCAGGAGTTCTCGGTACAGGCGGACGCGGTGCAGAGCATCCTCTCGACCATCGACAGCCCGCAAATTCAAAGCCAGATGCGGGTGCCTGCGGGCCTCTCGCAGTTGCTGCCGCTCGGGGTGATGGGGCTCTTTGTCGCCATGATTATCTCCGCCGCCGTCTCCACGGACGACACCTACCTGCACTCGTGGGGGTCGATCTTTATCCAGGACGTGGTCATGCCGCTGCGCAAGAAACCGCTCAGCCAGCGGGCGCACATGTGGCTGTTGCGCGGGGCGATCGTGGGCGTGGCGGCCTTTGCGTTTTTCTTCAGCCTGTTCTTCCCGCTCAATGAGTACATCTACATGTATTTCCAGATCACCGGGGCGATCTATCTCGGTGGCGCGGGGGCGGTTATCCTCGGTGGGCTTTACTGGAAACGCGGCTCGGTCGAGGGCGCGTGGGCCGCGATGATCATCGGCTCGGTGGTGGCGGTATCCGGCATCGTGCTGCGCAACCTTATCTGGCCCTACCTGCTGCCGGACTGGAAGCTCGCTCACCCCGGCACGACCTGGCTGCAAGACCTGCCGGTTGCCTTTCCGCTCAATGGCGTGCAGATGTCGCTCATCGCGGCGGTGTCGGCGGCGCTGGCCTACGTGGTCTTTTCGCTGCTGTCGAAGCGGCCTCCCGTCAACATGGACAAGCTGTTGCATCGTGGCGCGTACGCGGTCGAGGCGGTGGGGCATCATCCCGAAGGGGCGGCGGACAACCCGGTGCGGGCGACCGACCCTATGCCGGTGGGCTGGCGTCAACGCGCCTACCGCGTGCTGGGCATCAACCGCGATTTCACGCGCGGCGACCGGTTCATCTACCTGTTCGCCACCTGCTTCGCGCTCTTCTGGTTTATCTGCTTCCTCGTCGGCTCGGCCATCGCGGTCACGAGCGGCATCTCCGATGAAAGCTGGATCCGTTGGTGGGGCTTCAAGGTCGTCATCACGATCATTGTCGCGCTGATCGCGACCGTCTGGTTCCTGATCGGCGGCTTTCGCGACCTCTTTGATTTCGTGCGCCACCTCAAGGGAATCCAGCGCGACGCCTCCGACGACGGCACCGTCCGCGGCGACGAGCATTTACAGGAAAGCGATTGAGTGATGCGTTTTTTTAAAATCTGCCTGTTCGCGTTACTCCTGCCGATGGCCATGGCTTCCGTTGGCAGCGCATCCTCGACGGACTCGCTGCCCGGCGTGATGCAGACGCTCGCCCGCAATCATCAGCTGAGCGGCCCGCCGCTGCTGGCGCTGCCCCTGCGTCAGGCCTGGAGCGTACCGCCCGAGGCGGGATTCGAGCCGGGGTTGGTCCGGCTCTACGCTACCGCCGAGGGATTCGTGGTCCTGGCTGCGCTCAAGGACACGGCCATCCACAACGCGGCGGACGGCTTTAACCAAAAAACATGGGAAACGGGCGACGTCTTTGAATGCTTCATCCAGACCGGGCTGGAGCGGTACTACGAGCTCCACGTCACCCCCGAGAACCAGAATCTCTTCCTGCGGTGGAGTCCGGCAACCTACCGGGCGTTTCGGGCGGGGGAAATCCCTTTCGCGACCGCACTTATCGATGAGCAGAGCTTTGCCCAAAGCGAAACATCCATCGACTCACCTGTCGGCTACTGGACGGTTACTCTGCTGATCCCCTACACGAGCCTGGGGTTGGCGTCGAGGTGTAGTGGTTTTTCGGATACAGTTGAGTATTCCGGAGAGGGAAAGCCGGGCCCGTCGCCGTTGAGGTTTTCCTTCGCTCGCTACGACATACGCCCGGACTCCGACGAGCCGGTGCTGTCCGCCACGCCTGATTTTCCCGAGGCTAATTACCACTTGCGCGAGTACTGGCATCCGGTTGCGTGGCCGCCGCAGCAGTCGGGAATGATCGAGGCAGACTGAAACCCGCGACCTATTGCGCCAAGTCGATGTAGAGCGCCTCAATGTCCTGCTGGAGACGTTGGACGTGCCCGGTGACGAGGGCGAGCGGGGAGAGGGTGTCATCCTCCAGTAGCGGTGTCAGGTCGAGGGCGTAGGTCACCTTGTCCTGCTCATCGACACTGTGTGCATCGAAGAAGGTGGCGTTGGCCAGGCGGCGGCCCTCGACGGCGAGGTCGTAGCGCTTGCCGCCGGTGATCTGCGAGTCAAAGACGCCGTTGAGCGCGGCGGCGAGGTTAGGGTGCCGACCGACGGGGAGCACGGCCTTGTCGGCGTCGCGTACCCAGTCGAGCCCGCGCCAGACTTCGCAGCCGAGGAGCTTTTTCGGGCGCATCTCCTGCGGTAGCGAGCGGATGGCCGCCAGCACCGCGAGAAAGACCCCGATGTGGGTGGCGTGCTTGTCGGCGGGGTTGTGAGTATAAACGACCTCGGGCTGGGCGGCAGTGAGGATGGCCCGTAAATCCTCGATCACGCGGGCGCGGGGCGTGGCGGTTTTGACCGCCGAGCTCGGGTGGGCCAGCTGCGCGACAAAGCCATACTGCCCGATGACGGCGGCGGCCCGCTGCTCCTGCACGCGCACGGCCTTCATCTGCTCGTCGGTAAAATTCTCATACGCGCCGGTGCGGGCGCTCCCGGCCCCGTCCGTGCAGGTCACCGCGCCGAACCACCGATCCGTGCGCTGAAAGCACTCCAAAATGCCGTGCAGGGCCATGAACTCCAGGTCGTCCTGATGCGCGCCGATGCCCAGGTGGGTGGTACGGGCGAGGGCGTCCTGCGCGGGCAGGGCGTCGGGGATAAACAGGTCGGCGTTGGCTTGGGAAAAGATGGGCATGGTACGGGTGGGTGGAAATTTAAAGGCGGGGCAGGCTGGCGGCGGCGATGGCCTGCCCATGACGTTTCATCTGTTCGTCGGGCGTGTCGAGTTGGATTTTCGCGGCCAGCTCCGGGAACTCCTCGCGCAGGACCGTTTGTGCCTGATCGAGAATTATCCGGCCGCCCTCGCCGGAGCTGACGCGCCCCAGCAGCAGCAGGTGGGTGAAATCGTAAAAGTCCGAGAAGTGCGCCAGCGCATAGCCGAAGTACACGCCGATCGTTTGGTAAATGGCGGCAGCGCGTTCGTCGCCTTCGGCCATGCGGGACTGGACGGCTTCGAGGCGCTCGGGCAGCGAGGCGCGTTCGTCCACGGTGAGGCCGGAAGCCGGGATCAGCCGGGCCACGGCCTGTTGGGAAAAGTACTGCACGCCGCAGCCGTGGTCGCCGCTCCACTCGTCGCTCGGGGCGTCGTCCCGGTAGTCCACCGGGACGAAGGCCAGCTCATTAAGCCACCCGGTGACCTCCCCCTGCGGATCGACGTACCCGGCGGCCAGGCTCGTGCCCATGGAGATGCCCAGGACGGCGTTGGCCTTGAGGGACATGGCCCCGGCCAGCGCGGTGACGTCCCCGTCGTTAGCCACGGCGAAGGGGACGCCGTCCCACTCCTGCTGAAGCTGGCGGAAGAGCCCCCGGATGCTGCGGTCAAAATCTTCCGGCGAAACCCCGCGAAAGAGCGAGCCGGCGCGGGGTTCGTTGTTAATATAGATCCCGGCGGCGCTGCCTCCGATGGCATCGACGCGGGGCAGCCAGGCGGCGGCGAGCTGGAGGCTGTCGCGGATGCCTTCGAGGTGGTAGGCGGGGTCGGACTGGAAGTACGGGTCCCACTTGACCTCCTCGGAGTACACGACCTCGCCGTCGATGAGCGCGGCGCATTTACGGTCGCTGCCCCCCAGGTCGAAGCCGATGCGGCAGCCCTTCAGGTTGTGCTCGACGCTCAGGCCGGGAGCATGGGCGGCGCGGGGCTGCGGGCGGCCTTCGCCGATGCTCATCGCCTCCCCAAAGCAGGTCTTTCCGATAAAGTCATGATCGAACGCGCGCGCCCCCTCGGGGCGGTAGGCCAGCTTGAGCCGGGAGACGATCTCGCGGGCGCCCTGCACGCGGATGCGGCTGCCCCCCCGGGCCCAGAGCAGGGTCTTGACCAGCCGCTCGGCGTAACGCCAGTTGCGCTCGGTGTGCTCGGGCAGGTCCGGGAGCATCGGCGTCATGAAGGTCCACGTCTGCCCGTCGGGTCGGGCGAGCGTGAAATGGACGGTGCGCGAACCGGCGGTCCGGGCCGCGTCGGCGCGGTAGTCGCGGTTCCAGCGGGCTGCCGGTACGAAGTCCGGGTCCAGAGGCGGATGGTGCGGCATCGGATTCTTTGGTAAAGGGTCAGCTCTGCGGGAGGTAGCGTTTGAAGCCCTCAATGGCCTCGTACTCGGGCAGGCCGAGCGCATCGTAGGTCTTCGCTGTGGCGCGGTTGAGTTCGCTGGCGAGGTTCCAGGAGTTTTCGCTCTGGCGGCTGATGCTCGGGGACTGGCTGCGCTGGGTCTGGTGCTGATAGATGCCCTGGATCTTAAAGGTCAGCTCGTCGGGTGAGAGCGGGACCGCCATGTCCAGCTCGTGGATTTCCCACTCGGCCCCGTGGCCACGGTAGAGCCAGATCCAGCACTCGCCCAGCCAGTCAGCCCCGGCACAGGCCTTCAGCGCCTCGCGTAGAATCTCGAAACACAGCGCCGGGACCGAGAGCGGGTCGTGGCCCAGACCGGTGGCGAAAATCTGGTGCGGGCGCACCTCGTTGAGCAGCTCGACCATGGCGGAAACGTCCTCGGCCTGCGGCTGGAAGCGGCGGTAGCGCCCCTTCTCGTAAAAGGGCAGGTCGAGGAAGCGTAGGCGATCGGGCTCCAGCTCCAGTAATCGGGCTGAGGAGCGGGCTTCGCCGCGCCGGATGAGCCCCTTGAGATGACGGATGTCGGGGGTGTCTTCGCCGAACGCGCCCTTGCCATCGAGTTGCTTTTCCACCGCGCGGGCGTGCTTGACTTCGTCGGCGTTGCGCATCGTCTCGCCCAGCTCGATGATCAGCTCGATGGAGCGGCGGGCGTCCGTGTCCGGGACGGCGAGGTTGCCCGAGGTCAGGTAGGCGAGGGTGACGTCGTTGCCCTGATTGGCCAGCCGGTGAATGGTCCCGCCGAGGCAGAAAACGTCGTCAGTCGGCTCGGGGCTGAGGACGAGGGCCCGTTTGGGGAAGGGGTTGGCCCGCTCGGGTCGGTGGCTGTCGTCGGCCTTGGGCTTGCCGCCGGGCCAGCCGGTGATGGTGTGCTGCGTGGTGTTAAAGATGTCGATGTTGAGCTTGTAGGCGGAGCCTTTCTCCGTCAGCAGGTCGGCCATGCCGTTCTCGGTGTAGTCCTCGTCGGTCAGCTTGAGCAGGGGCTTTTGCGTGATCCCGGCCAGCCAGACCATGGCCTTGCGGATCATGGCGGGGGTCCACTCCACCGGGCCGACCAGCCAGGGGTGGCGCAGGCGGGTCAGGTGGCAACCGGCGGCCTCGTCGATGCAGAACACGCACTCGCGGTGCAGTTGGAGGAAGCTCGCCGGAATGGCGGCGGAGGGCTCGCCCTCGACGGCCTGGGCGATGACCCCGGCCTTGGCCTCGCCCCAGCCGAGCAGAAAGACTTGGCGGGCGTCGAGGATGGTGCCCACGCCCATGGTGATGGCGTGGCGGGGCACATTCTCCTCGCCGAGGAAGTCGCGGGCGGCGTCGCGGCGGGTGAGGCTGTCGAGGGTGACGAGGCGGGTGCGGCTGTCGGGGCCGGAGCCCGGCTCGTTAAAGCCGATGTGCCCGGTGCGGCCGATGCCGAGGATCTGGATGTCGATGCCCCCGGCCTGGCGGATGGCGGACTCGTAGCTCTGGCACGAGGCAAAGACCTTGTCGCGCGGGGCGAGGCCGTCGGGCACGTGGGTGTTCTCCGGCTTCAGGTCCACGTGGTCGAAGAGCTGGTCCTGCATGAAGCGGCGGTAGCTCTCGGGGTGGCTGCCGGAAAGGCCGTAGTACTCGTCGAGGTTGAAGGTGATGACGTTCGCGAACGACAGTCCCTCCTCGCGGTGGCGGCGGATCAGCTCGCGGTACAGTCGCACCGGGGTCGAGCCGGTGGCCAGGCCGAGCACGGCGGGCTTGCCCTCGGCGGTACGCTGGCGGATCAGCGCCGTGATCGCGTCCGCGACGAACGTGCACGCGCCCTCGGCAGACGCATAAATCTGGGTCTGTATCTTCTCGCGCTGCGACAGCTCGCTGATCTCTGTTTTCTTCATGGTACCAGTATAGCAAATCTTTTAGGGTTTATGATTGCTGATTTCGGCGGAAAAATTGATTATTTCGGAAGTCGATGCCGTCGCGATTTCCAGCTTCCCTGCCCGCGCCCCGCAGTTACTTCCACGGGGTCACGGCCTCCGTGCGTCCGGTCAGCCAGAACGCCATCGTTTTCATGCGGACGGACCGGGCCTCCTTGCAGCAGAAGCACTTCACGAACCGCTCGCACCACCGCCATGTGCTCATGTTGCCGTTGGACACGCCGGGCTCCGTGCTGGTGGACGGGGTGGAAATCCCCTTGCGCGAGCGCGAGGCGCTGCTCGTGCTGCCGTTCCAGTTCCACCACTATATCCACCTGGCCGCGGATAAACTGCGGTGGCTTTTCGTGACTTTCGACCTGGAGCAGGGGGCCGCGCTGCTGAACCCGCTCAGCTACCGCGCCCTGCCTCAGGACGAGGCCGCGCTGGCGCTGTGGGAGACGATTGTCCGGCTCTGGCAGGGGCCGGAGAGCGCCGCCGAGGAAATCCTCCCTGTGCTCGACCGGCTGCTGCTGCGCCTGCTTGACCAGTCTCAACAGGAGCAAGCCCGCGCCCACCCGAAAAGCTCCTGGATCGCGCGGGCGCAGGAACTGGTTCTGCAGGCGACGCTGGAAGGGTGGACGCTGGAGGCGGTGGCACGGCGCATCGGCCTCTCCGAGCGGCAGTTGCGCACGCGCTTCGAGGCCGAGGCAGGGGTCTCCATCCGCTGCTACCGGGCGAACTACCAACTGCACCGGACGCTTGCCCTGATGCGCGATCAACGCCTGTCGCTGGCCCAGATCGCGGAAATGGTCGGCTTCCGCTCCTCGGCGGCGTTCACCCGCTTCGTTCGGCGCGAAACGGGTAAGTCCCCCTCCGAACTCAGGCGCGCGGAGTGACGGCCACCCTCGCCGGAGTGGCGGGGATGCTTGCTGTTGCAGGTGGAGAGTCGTTGGTTGGGCCAAGTGGGTTCCCACTGCGCGGGACCGCGCTCGGGCCTTAACGGTCGGCAATGACGTTGGCGTAGGTGACGGTGCCTTTTTCCATCAGGTCGGCATGGCCGTCCACGAAGGCCACCGGCGCGAAGCCGCGGGCACGGTAGCGGAGCGCCCCGCCCACACCATCCACGTCGGAGTTGGTCGGGATAAGGGCGTCGAGACTTTCCGTGCTGTTCGCGCGACGGAAGGCCGTGGGATTGGAAAAGCTGGCGTTGGCGTAGGTGCTGTTCGTTCGCTGGGTGCTTTCACCGACGAGGATGATCTCGGCCGGACGCTGAATCATGGACTGGCGCATGGGCACGGCTCCACTGCTGGAGTCTGGGCAGATCAGCCCGTGCAGCGAGTAGGTGGAGGGAATGTAGCCCGCGTTGTAGTTGCCGTCCCTGACGGGGATTTCGGCCAGCGGGGAAACGAAGATGTTCCGGGAGCTTTCGCCAGAGGCGGTTTTCTGCTCCATGTACGGCGAGAGCAGGACCACCCAGTTACGTTCGCCCTGACCGGGCTGGTAAAAGTAGCTGATCGGGTAGAGCCCGCCGTGCTCGGAGGCGTAGAGATTCAGTGCGGTGGCAATCTGCCGCAGGTTGCTGACAGAAGTGGATTCGCGGGCCGACTGGCGCACATAGTTGACCGCGGGGACCAGGATTGCGCAGAGGATCCCGATGACCGCAATCACCGTCAGCAGCTCGATCAGACTGAACGCACCGGCTGCGCGCTTCCGGTGGCCGGGCTCTGCTGGGTGTCGGTTCATCTTGCCGGAAAGTATACTACGATGGGTGGTGCTTGGGGAAGCGTTAACCGCAAAAGCGCCCGCTGTCCAATCTGTGCCTTCGATTTTAGTCCCTGTCATTGTCTTCATCGCCATTTTACCTTTTAGGTTAATTTTTGGTTGGTCGGGCAGTTTGAGGGGGCTTGGCAAGTAAGGGGGCGCTGATGCCGAGAACTTCCCGCACGCGGGAGCCGAGGGTCGCTGTGGCGGCGGTATGGGTGTAGCCCAGGTGGCGGGTCAGGTTGTCCACGGCCTCGTCGGGGCAGAGGGAGGAGCCGGCCAGTCCACCGCCATCGGGCTGACGGGCGATGCCGTCGGCGCCCACGTGGACGCGCAGTTCGCCCAGCGTATAGTCCCCAGGAGGGGCGCCGGCAGCCGCCATGCAGTCGGTGGTGAAAATCACCTGTTCGGGTGGCTTGGCCCGGAGGAAGTTCTTCAGTATGTGAAAAGGAATGTGAATGCCGTCAGGAATGAAGCAGGCCGTCAGCTCGTCACGGGAAAGCAGCCGCTGGATGATATTGTCATGGCGGGGCAGGTTCAGCGGGACGCCGTTGCCCAGATGGGTGCACAGCGTGGCCCCGGCTTCGATTGCCTGATCGATGTCGGTATGGCTGGCATTCGTGTGTCCCAAGCTGATGACTACATTCATATCGACGAGATCCCGGATCGCCGCTGCGGAGCCTTGGCGCTCGGGCGCGAGCGTCATCAGACGCAATTGACCATCCGCCGCCTCCACAAGCCGTAAGATGTCTTTCGGCGTCGGGTCGCGCGTCTCTTTAGCAGGATGCGCGCCACAGTAGCCGGGCAGATGGCTGATAAAAGGGCCCTCCAGGTGGTAACCGGCGATGGTTTCCGCGATCAGGGGGGAAGCCTGGCGCCAGGCTTCGATTTTTTCGAGCTGGCGGCAGAGCTGAGTCACGGGAGCCGTGATCAGCGTCAGTAGGATGCCGCCAACCCGGCGTCGGCGAAGTTGTTCACAGGCGAACTCCAGCGCGGACTGGTTCAGGCACGGGCTCTGGAAATCGATGCCCGCAAAGCCGTTTACCTGCAGGTCGAAGAGCGGAGAGTCGTGCCGGAAATAGTCCATGGTCGTTACGGGGGGAGGCTCAGGATGCGACCGTGTCCAGAAGGTAGGCCGCGTCGGGGTCGAGAAAAAGTCGGGCGGAGGGGTGGGTGCGCAGGATGGTGGCCGGGCACGCGGGGCTGATCGAGCCCAGCAGGGTCTCGCGGACAGCGGCGGCCTTGAGTTTGCCGGGGACGACGCAGGAGACGTGCTTACAATTAAAGAGGGTGGGGACAGTCAGGGTGAGCGCGTGCGTGGGCACTTCGTCGAGGGTGGGGAAGCAGCCGTCGTTGACCTGCTGCACGCGGCACTCCCGGTCGAGCTCGGCGGGTTTGATCGTCAAGGGGTCCTCAAAGTCCGCCACGCCCGGATCGTTAAAGGCGATATGGCCGTTTTCGCCGATGCCCATGCAGACGAGGTCCACGGGGGCCTCTTTCAGGAGCGCCGTGTAGCGTACGCATTCCTGCGGGATGGACGGGGCGTTCCCGCCGATGGCGTGAAACGCGCGCACGTGGACATGGCGCAGCAGGTGCTCCTGCAGGTAGTAGCGGAAGCTCTGGGGCTGGTCCGCGGAGAGCCCGATGTATTCGTCCATGTGAAAGACGGTAACGCGCTGCCAGTCCACGGCGTCCTTCTGCGCGACCAAGGCGCGCAGGAAATCGTCCTGAGAGGGCGCACAGGCGAAGATGACCCGCGCGTGCCCTTGCCGGGCGAGGGTGTCGTTGAGGGTGGCCAGCACGTGGCTGGCGGCTGCCTCGCCCTGGGTTGGGCGGTCGGCGGCGGTGTGGACCTTTAACCGGTCGAAAGTGGAGTCGTTGACTGACATAGTGATGGTGGTTAGTTGAAAATCGTTGGTTACATTTAGCGCAGACTCAGGGCGGGGGCCTCAGGACTGGCTGCCTGTTTGCGCAGGCTGTTGCGAAAGTTGATCAGGAGGTACTCATTGATCTCCCAGGGGAAAACCGGCCTGTATTTGCGCGGGTCGTCCGGGAAGCGTTCCTGATCCCACACCCGCTCCAGCCACTCCAGCCACTGGCGGCCCTCGGCGGTGAGTGCTTCCCCGGTCTCGGCGTTCGCCTCTCTGGCGGCCAAGTGGGCCGAGCGCCGGTAGAGGTACGCCATCCAGCCCGTGAACCGGCAAAGCGTGTCGTAGGCGCGGTGCTCGCGGCGAACGAGGTCCACCGAGTCTTGCAGGGTCTTGTAAATCTCGCTCCAGGCTGTTGCGCGTTCCGTGAGGTGCGCGGCGTCAAGTTCCTCGGGGGAGCCCTTGAGGATGCCCAGATACTCCTGGCGCTGCGGGGCGATGTACGAGCACCGGCACAGGGCCCGAAGCAGCGCCGAAGAGGGGACGATCCCGTGGAAGTCCTGCATGTGACGGGCCAATGACTGCGCGAGCGTCAGGCCATTTCCGGTCATGGCGTCGGCGGCCACGCGCAGCGAGGGCCAGAGGCAGTCGTGCAGGTAGCGCATGGGCGTCCACACCGTGGTGAGCGCGCCGAGGACTTTTCCGGCTCCGCGCAGGCTCTGGTACGAGCTCATGCGTGCGATGTTAGGCAGCGCGAAGTCGCCCGGGTAGGCCTGCTGATCGTAGGTGACGAGCCCCGGGCATAGCAGCACGCCGAAGCCCTTGTCGAGCACTGCTTGTGCGAGCGCGTCCGACACACCCGGTGTGTATTGCCAGACCGCGATGACGATGTCCTTGGGCAGATGATCGAGGAGTCCCGTGTCGTAACTGGGCTGATCGACCCACATGATCATTTTCCGGCCGAGCCGCTTGATCTCATCGTAGATGAAGCGCGTGTACTCCGCGAATATCTCCACCTCGCTGCGGGTACGGAGGGCCTCCGCCGTCAGCGGGTGCCCGCCGAAGTGCACCTCGTCGAGTCCGGCGTGGATATACTCCGAGGGGAAAATTTCCGCGACATCGCGCAGGAGCTTTCTCATTAGGGCCCGGGTCTCCGGGTGGACGGGGCAGATCGCGGTAAAGTCGTGATCGTTCTCCAGCAGATGCCGGTACTGCGGGTGGCGCGTCAGGTAGCGTGAGTGCCCGAGCGTTTCCAGCTCAGGGATGAGCGTAATCCCCTGCGCCTGTGCGTAGTCGATCAGCTCCCGCATCTCGTCCGGCGAGTAGGCGTTCGGGTCACCGACCCGGGGGGCGCTGGGGAAATCCAGCGTGCAGCCCTGGTCGTCCGTGAAGTGCCAAAGCAGCGTGTTCATCCCGCTCTGCGCGCTGAAGCGTATCAGGCGTTTGTAGTAGTCCCGGTTTTCCAGACACCGGGCACTGTCGATCATAAATCCGTGTATCTTGCTCATGCTTGCGGTCGGGGGAAAGTTCCTCCCGGCAGGTGGTGTGAAGGTCTTCGCGGGCGGAGTTCTACCGCCCAGGACCGTCACGCCGATTAGCTTTACGGCTCTTATTGATAAGCGGATGTGCGCGGGGGTCAAGGTAAATGTTTCATTCAATGAATTTATGTCCACGGGCCCGTGCGCATGAATATCCGCGCAGGGATTGGGAGTGATGGGAGCGGAATGGTTTGTTGTTCCTCTGGCTGAACTATTAGTCTTGCCCACCGGAAGCGTTCCCCAAAGAACAGGGGGTATGCATTCTTCAGAAAGTATGTTGGGGGGGATGAAGCCGACCCCGAAGGGCAAGGCTGGGGCTGGCTTTGAAAAGCCGAAAAACAACCGCAAGCAGGCACAGATCGCCAACCGGCTGCGGGTGTTGCGCCTGATCTACTCCCGCCGGCAGTACTCGCAGCGCCTCATCGTCCGCGAGACACAGATGCAGGCCTCGACCATTTCCAACATCGTATCCGAGCTGATCAGCTCCGGCCTCGTGGTCGAGGGCGAGGCGCGCGAGAGCAGCCGCGTGGGGCCCAAGGAAACGATCCTGCACATCAATCCGCGCGCGGCCTACGCGGTCGGGATCAACTTCCACACCTTCGCGCACGAGATCTGTATCTTTGACGGCGACGGGACACTGATCGCCGAAGAGGTTTACGAGAAGGAGTGGAGTAACCGGACGCTGGGACAGCTGCCCCGGCAGATCGAGTCCGTGGCCCGCCGGGCCGGGCTGACGATGCCTCAGATCAACGGGGTAGGGGTATCCATCCCCGGTATCGTCAACCCTGATGAGGGCATGGTCATCCTCTCCCGCGCCCTTAAGCTGGAGAACTACCCGATCCGCGACGTTTTGCAGGAGAAGCTTAATCTCCCCGTCTTCGTGGACCGCAATGTGAATTTCGGCACCTACTATGAGCAGTATATGAATCCCGATGAGTACTGGGACAACTCCGGTTACCTGTTGGTCAAGCTCAACTCCATGCCGCATCTGAAGTCGCCCTTTTCGCTGGGCTTGGGTATCAACGTCAACGGCGAGATCTACCGCGGGGCGAACGACGCGGCAGGCGAGCTCGACGCCGTGCTCATCCCGCCCGATTTGGAAGAGGTCGGCCAGCGTGGCGGCGTCGATACCGTTGTTTTCTTCTCCCGGCTGGGCCATCTGCTCGCCTCGGCGATCAACCTGCTCGACATCGGCCATCTCGTCATCGCCTCCGATCAGGTGTCGATGGAGCGCGAGCATTTCGAGGTCCTGGAATCATCGCTCAGTCAGTCGTTGATCCCTATCACCGAGCGCCGGTTCAGCATCCGCTTCGCTCGGAACGGTCTGGCCGATCTTTCCAAGGGCACCGCCCTGTGGGTCCTGCATGCGTGCCTGGAGTCGGCGCTGGGCGGCCATATTCTCAGCGCGAGTAAGTAGCTACACGACAGGCGCTTTCGCCTTACTCCGCTAAATTTTTGCAAAAAACGTTGACGGATTTGCTGAAAACAAATAATTCATTAAATGAAATAAAAGACTCTCTCTCACCAACGGACTCAAATCACTCAAAAACACAAAGACATGAACAAGGTAATATTATGTACGCTATTCGCGGTCGTGGCCGCTTCCGGGAACCTGTTCTCTGACGTTACGATCGATAATTTTGACAGCTATACGACCTCGGCGGAACTGCAGACCT
This sequence comes from Verrucomicrobiota bacterium JB024, assembly GCA_030673825.1. GTDB lineage: Bacteria > Verrucomicrobiota > Verrucomicrobiia > Opitutales > Cerasicoccaceae > Ruficoccus. The sequence continues at coordinate 25,189 of JAUTCS010000159.1, forward strand.
ACTGGAACTCCTTCGGCGCGGCCAGCGCGGGCCTTCCCGCTCTGAACGTCGGTGGAGGCGTGGGCGGCACGAATGCCGCGCGTTATGGTCTGGTCTGGAGCGCGGGTAACAACGCCAATATGCGGATGTTCAATGTCCCCTCCGGCGTGCAGGATCTGAGTGCGGCCACCTCGGTTGAAGTGACTCTGTATATCGTCACTCGCGATGGCTTCAGTGCCCCCACCGATCCCACGGCACTTAAACTCGTGATCCAGGGCGGGGCCAATGACTCCATCTGGCAGACGACCGATGCCGCCGCTGTCAGCCTGAGTAATACGAGTTATTCCACGGTGGGCTTTACGCTCAACACGACCGACATGGAGCGCGTTGGCGGTAGCGATTCGCTGACCGATACCCTGGCCGCCATTACGTCCATCCGCCTGCGCTTTGAGAATGCGGTCGAGAGCAATGTGATTCAGGATGCCTATATCGATTCGATCGTCGCCGTGACGGTTCCAGAGGCCGAACACTACGCTTCCTTCGCGGCGATTGGTGTGCTCCTGATTACGATGGTTTACCGTCGGCGCGGCTGTCGTCAGGGATAACCTCCGTGCTCTCGTCTTTGCACATTTCCAAGGCTGCCTGAGGGCGGTTGCATCGCCAAACAAATCCAGTTATGTTTATTTCTCTGATGTTATCAGGAGTGAGAGTTAGGTTAACCCGGTGGCAACCCGCGCGCAGCCTGCGCGTGTGGTTGGCTGCCGCTGCGTTGACTTTGCCCCTGTACGCCCGCGGCTCGGATGCGAATGCCTGTTGCGCTGCGCAAATGCCCCAGTCGGAGCAGCAGTCGGGCTCATTGATCGCCCCCGGCGCCAAGCTGGGCATGTGGGTCTGGCACGCGCAACCGGTGTATGACGCCGGGGCGCGGGCCGACCTGATCAGCTTCTGCCAGCGCTTCGGGATTAACCGCCTGTTCGTTCAGGTGCGCCTCAACAAGGAGGGTGGAGCTTACCAGATGGAGAATCCGCAGGCGTGGGCGGCGTTTCTGGCGCAGGCCCACGAGGCGGGTATTCAGGTGGAGGCGCTCGACGGGGCCGGAGACATGGGCTTCGCGAACAACCGTGCCGACACCCTGGCCAAGCTCGACGCGGTCCTGGCCTTTCAGGATTCGCTCCCGGCGGGGGAGGGCTTTTCCGGGCTGCATTACGACATCGAGCCCTATGTTACCGGTCGCTGGAAGACCGGCGACAAGCAGCAGGTCGCACTCGAACTGCTGGAGACGATGCAGGATATTTGCCAAAAGGTGGAGGACGCCGATCCGGACCTTACCATCACCCACGACATTCCCTTCTGGTACAGCGGTCGGGATGAGCTGGCGGTGGAGTTCGACGGCGAGACCAAGTACCTCGACGAGCACATTCAGGATCTGGCCGATGGCGTCGGCATCATGTCCTACCGCACGAAAATGACCGGGGGCAATTCGGTGGTCGCCATTACAGAGGAAGAGATGGCCTATGCCCGTCTGACGGGCGGGAGCGTCTATCTTTCGCTGGAGACGGTGCCGCTGGCTGAGACACCCACCATCACCTTTCACGGGCGCGATGGCGCGGAGCTGATCGCCGCTGTTCAGGAGCTGAACGCGACGCTTCAGGGCGATCCAGCCTTCGGCGGGATCAACTTGCACTGCTACCGTACCTTGCGCCCGATGCTTGAGCCGGTGAAGCCCACCGACTTGGCCACCAATTAAGTCCGTCTTCCCCGTTTGCCTGGGCGCCGTTTCTGGCGCTCAGGCAAACGGAAACCTCTCTCACAAAAACATCTACAGCGCGCTTGCGAAGGGCATTACCTAGCGCTGTCAGGAGCGCGTTTTCTACCTGGTTATCCACCCCGATTTTCTCTCCTCGCCCCCCCGGCCTCAACCCCTAATCATCAAGCCAGTGGAACAACGAGAGGCGATGCCTCCCCGGTCCCGGCGCGATTCTGCAAGGGGCGGTCTGCCCGCCACTTCAATGGTACCGCCGCCCCTTTGACCATAGCCGTCAAATAATTATACTCACACATTGATCTGAAAGAAGTGGCATGACGGGTGCTTGATTGTTTCATTCAATAAAATAATTGAGTGATGCCTATTTTCGAACTCCGCCAAAAACCGAGCAATATGTACCACAGGGTCTCCCGCCATCGACGCTACTGTAAGCCCGGGTTTGCCCTCGTGGTTGCCCTGACGTTGATGGGGTTTATCTTCCTGCTGGTTGTGTCACTGGCCACCTCGGCACGGCTGGAGATGGCGACGAGCAGCTCGCAGAAGACCGCGACGCTGGCGCGGGAAAACGCTCGTCTGGGCTTGCTCACAGCCCTCGCGCACCTGCAGCGAAGCGCAGGTCCTGACCAGCGGGCGACGGCGCGCGCGGACATTCTCGGGTCTGCCGATCCGGTGAACAAATACTGGACCGGCGTGTGGTCGACGACTGACGGCACACTCCAGACCTGGCTCGTGTCCGGGAATGCCAGTTCTCAGCATCCTGTGGACTTTACGCCTGACCTGGAGCCGGATAACGCCGTGGTGCTGCTGGGCAGCGAAGGCCAGGCCGGTGCCGTCGAGGCGCCGCTCGTCAGCATCGAGAGCGTGGAGGGCGATACGATGGGGCACTACGCCTACTGGATTGCCGATGAGGGCATTAAGGCGCGCATCAACCTCGACGACACGAGATGGAACAGCTCCGAGGCTGCCGCCGTCCAGAGCGGACGGCAGGTCTCCGGCAGATTCGGCATCGAGGCGATGAGCGTGTGGCATCCACTGGCGGACTATCAGGGCGATTCCGGCTGGGGGCATGCGCTGGGGCAGCTCGTTTCCGAATCACAGCTTCCCCTCTTATTCCAGAGCTGGAGCTCGGGGGACGCATCCGCCATCGATTGGCAGTCTCACACTCACGACGCGACGCTGGTATCGAACTCGCTGGCAGTGGATGCCTCCGGCGGTGGGTTAAAGCTTGATCTGTCCCGCATCCTGGAGCCGGGTTTCTATGCGCCGGGCTATGGCGAGTCGGACTTACTGATCGAGGATGCCGACGCCCCCATGATTACCTGGGGCGCTCTCCGCAGTTTCGCCAACCCGTGGGACACCTGGGCGCAGGCACAGGTAAACTATCCTCAGGTCGCTCCGCGTGCGCCCCGCAGTGACCAGGCGGGCCTTTTCCCGATTCCCGTACTGGTGCAGATGGGGTGGGGGGCGATCCGCTCGGGCACAGGACCGGGTAGCACGCTCTTACTGACCATGAAGCCCGTGGTTGTATTGGTAAATCCCTACGACACGGCGTTGGAGCCCGCCAGCTATCAGCTCGTGTGGACACCGGACGAGGGCCGGGGGCTGGTGATGATCACTTTCGATCCCGAGCCGCGACCGGCTGCCGCCGAGTTTCAGGAGGGGGTGAACACGCGGCCCACCGAATTTTACCCGAAAAACCTCCTCGGGGAATATCCCACGCTGACGATCCGCGACGCGGCTTTCGAGCCGGGGGAGATCAAGGTCTTCAGTCCCATCGAGACGGAGGAATACCCGGACGCGGGCGAGAACGGCATCGAACTGGGCAGCCAGTATCCGTCGGTCGCCTACAGCTGGAAAGACACTCGCCGCGAGCTGGGTAGCTATACCCGCAGCGCCGATGGCAAAGTCACCCTCCAGATCAGCGGCGGGAAAATGACGGTCGATTACCGGCTTCTGGAAGGGGCGGCCTGGGCACCCTTACAGTCTATTCAGGAGATCGGCATCGGGATGTCCCCGAGCGCCTCCCAGGTCGGTAACGCCGGTCAGCCCAAGATCCAGGTCAGCCTGGAGCCGGAGAGCGCGGGTGCCATGCCCCCCTCGATCAACCTCATCCGCCGTCGTCTGGTCATGCGCAGCTCGGCCTCTTCCTACGTTTCGGATTATTACACGGGGAGTGGATTGCGTTGGCTGGCCGACTTCAACCCCCGTGCCTATGGGGCAAATGCGCGCCCGCCCGAGTGGAATTCGCACCCGCTGTGGATGGCCGACGCGGGGAACACCAATAACCAGCTGCCCGTCGGCGCGGACTGGTTTGTCGATTACGAACTGACCGCGAGCGGCGCGCCCCGGGGGTTCTGGGGACCGTCCACAGACGCCAGCGGCGAAAGCGTCACGACACTCTTCAGCGTGCCGCGTACGCCGATCCTTTCGCTGGGATTTTTACAGCACGCGCCGATGGGCCTTCGCGTCTGGGACCCCGCCTATCCCTTTGGAAACTCCTACGCCAACCCGTTTGTCCCGCTGGAGGACAAGGACATCGGCTATGAACTTAACGAAGCCTTTTGGGACCGCTATTTCTTTTCCGGCCTGACACGGGATGAGGTTACAGACGAATGGGAGGTACTTAACCCGCGCATTAAACGGCTCGACGATACTGACGACACACTCGTCGATAACTACCAGGGCGCGGCGGCGGCCGTCACTGTTGAGGGCGGCTTCAATGTGAACTCGACTTCGCTGGAGGCATGGAAGGCCCTGTTAAGCAATTTCAACGGGCAGGACATCGACTACTACAATACGCAGACCGGCCAGAGCTCGCAGGCTCATCTGGGCAGCAGTTTTTTCCGCACACTCAACCCCAACGGCTCCGGCGGCGAGGATTGGCGCGGGTACCACGCGCTTAGCGATGAGCAGATCGAGCGGCTGGCCGCGCAGATAGTCTACCGTATCCGCGAGCGCGGAGCGCCCTTCACCTCCTTGCAGGAGTTTGTCAACCGGCCCTTGGGCGAGCTCTCAGGGCTCTTGCAGGAGGCTATCGACAGTGATGAGACGGTGTCGGTTGACGGTGTCGAATATCCGCCGACAGGTATCAACGATGACCTGAAAACTCCCCGTGTGTCCACCTACGATGCAGGTACCGTCTCCAGTCCGAGCGCCGGTCTGGGAGCCCGCTCGACAGCCTCTCCGGGCTGGCTGACGCAGGCCGACATTCTCACGGCGGTGGCTCCGCTCATTCAGGTGCGCTCCGACACTTTTATCATTCGCGCCTATGGAAACACCACTGATCCGATCAGCGGGGAGGTCGTTGCCGAGGCCCGCTGCGAAGCCGTCGTGCAGCGCGTTCCCCGTCCGCTCAATCCGACGGGTGCCGATCCTTCCAGCCCGGATTACTACACGGTGGCCGATAACTTTGGCCGTGCCTTTACGATCATCCACTTCAAATGGTTAAACTGATATGACGCATAAAATGAACACCCTCGTGCTGACCCTGCTGCTGGGGAGCGCCCTGACGGGCTCCGCCCGGGCCGAACCGGCCTCTGACGTGTCTTTTTCCTTTCGCGCCATCACCTGGTCAGATGCGCCCCTGGCGGGGCTGACCATTCCCACCGCGGGTAACCCGCTGGTGATCGACGCGCCGGTCAATCAGCGCTCGCGGGCCTATGAATACCGGGGCGACCCGACGGTGGAAATTTATCCCGGGAAGGACATGACCGACGCGAGTCCGGTCGGGCAGTTTGTCGCCGGTCCGAACTGGAGTCAGGTCTTGCTCTTTCTGCTGCCGAACCCGCGTGGCGGCGATGTCAAGGTGTTCGCCATGGATGACAGCCTGAGCGCGTTTCCCCCCGACACCGTGCGTTTCGTGAACCTCTCGGGGAAGACGATCGCGGGCTTTCTGGGAAATCAGAAAGTCGTTCTGGAAAACATGGACGATAAGCAACTCTCCGCCGCTGGCGGCGCCGCCTTCCTGCCCATCCGCTTTGCGGAAAGCTCAAGCGAGCAGGGCGGCTGGAAGCGTTTCCTGTCCTCCGCTGTCGGCGTCAACAAGGGCATGCGGACACTCATCGTCTTCTATCCGGGATCAGCGGATAACCAGCGTACGGGCAAAGAAATCTGCTACAAACTCTTCTATGATTATCCCGCTACGAGCAGTAGTGTCGTGGCCGGAAACACTCAGCGGTGACCGGCCACGCCGCTAGCGTCACGCCTTACAGCTGTTTCTCGATGATATGAAACACGAGGCTGTCCAGGTTGAGTGTCCGCGTATCAAAGGTCTCCGCCGTGAGCACGTCGCTTGCGCCTTCCCATCCCTCGGGAAGGGTGACCTCAGCCGAGTCGTATCCAATGTTCAATACGTAGAGCAGTTCGCGGTCGCCATCCACGACATGCCGCCACTCGACAGTCGGGTAGGGCAGGCCGTTTTTAACCTCGATGTGTACGTCAGGCGATACGCCCATCTGCGCCAGCGCGGGGATGAGCTTGCTACGGGCGGCATCGGCGTCCTTGAAACCGTCGAGTCTGAGCAGGCTTGGGTAGTCCGCTAAGGGGCTCTGCTCGACGCCGTGCGGCGTGTGGGTAAAGACATCGCCGATAAAGATGGCCTTGCCGCCGGCCTTCAGGTGCGCCTCAACGGCTGCACGTGTCTCGGGGGCGACATGAGAGCTGTTGGGGACGATGAGGACCTTATCTGCGGGAAGCTTGCCGTCCTGGACCTGTTTGTCAGTGAGGTAGCCGATCTGCAGCCCGTCGAAAAACAGGCTCTCGTAAACAATACCCGACTGATCCGAGTGACCGAGAACGACGCCGTCCTCCGTGCGCACGTGCGGTGTGCTGGCGTTGGAATAAAGCAGGTACACGTCGTCGGGTTTTTCCTGGAGCGCGATGACTTCCTTCGCCGTGCGCTGCAGATCGAGCGAGACCTCGCCGCTTTCGATCAGCACATTGGCGTCGAGCAGGAGGGCCGCTCCGATGTTGGGTGAGTGGGACCATACCCAGCCATAGCTGCTGTCAATGCCATGGATGTAGCACTGGTAATAAATTGCCCGTGTCCAGTTGTCCGGGTAGATCCTGCGCCGGTTGGCGAAGTGGAACTCTCCCTCATTGAGCGGGCGGTCCTCGGCGATGCCGCGCATCAGGTCGTAGAAGCTGCACATCCAGGTAAACATGGCCATGGCGTAGCGTTCGTTTTTCTGCGGACCGGAGCTGTCGGCCCCGACCATTTCCATGTTCGCCACGTCGAGTTCGGGGTCGCAGGCGTGCCGGTAGTAGACCCCGACGTCGCGTGCGCTATGGTAGTACGGATAACCGTGGACGATGGCGTCCTGATCATACTCCCGGATAATGTCGGCCGTGCGCGAAAGCTCATCGGCGATCAACATCTGGCGGAAGCGTGTATAATCGTACTTCGGCGCTGACAGCTCGGGCAGGCTGTCCGGGAACGGCACCTCCTCGAAGCTTGTGTACTGCGTGTCCCAGAGCTGGTTCAGATCGCTGATATCCCCGTAGGTGCCGCTCAGGTACTGCGCCCAGCGCTCGCCGTGGATGCCCGCATCGTACAGAGCGGGCGCGCGGCGGGTCTCGGCGATGATCATGTAGTCGAAGATATTCAGCGGCTCGAGTAGTGGGATGGCACGCTCGGCGATCGTATCGACGAGGCTCCGTAGCTCGGGCATGGTAATGTCGCCGCCGCGGGTGGCCCCCATCCAGACCTGTTCGGGGCAGATCATCAGGGTGCCTACGGACATGTTTTTCTTGTGCGCGCGGCGGATGGTGTCTTGGACGACAGGGTAAAGCGTCTCGCTCAGCGGCCTGAGCTGACCCTTGTCATCGAAGTGCACCTGTGCGAGCCACCCGACCGCGACCTGATTGTAGCCGATGTCGCCGATGTCCAAGATACCGCCGTGCAACTCCCAGAGCCAGCCGCCGGGGCCGACCAGCAGGCTCGGCTCGCCGTTGACGGCAAGGTTCTTCCCATCGATCTCCACCTGGGTAAAATCCAGCTCGGGCACGCGCATATACTCCGGTGTGCCGTCGGGCGAGTCGAGCCAGCTGAACAGCTGGTTGATCGCCGCCTCCAGCTTGTCGCGCAGCACCCGGGAATTGTGCAGGGCGAGCTCGTACTTGCCCTTGGCGATGTCTTCCTCGGTATACTTCTTGAAAAGCTTGGCCGCCGTCAGCACCGAAAGCTGGTACTTCGTCTGCACACCCTGCTCCCGGGCGTATGCGATCGTATCCTCGAGCTCCAGTCGCAGGTCGGCGATCTCGTCGGCCAGCAGGTCAAGCTCGCCAAGGTCGGTGCGCTGGACCGTGTGCGTGGCCAGCACTTGACCGGTCTCGTCCAGTACCTCGATCCGGTACTCGCCCGCTTCCCAGTCGGAGCTGTCGGCGTGAAGCGCGTAGGCGGAGCGTTCTGCGTCAACCGGTGGGAGCGGCTGCGTCTCGCCGGTCTCTTCATCCGGCGTGGTCAGGCGCCAGAACAGTGGCTGGTCCCAGGACTGGGGATTGAGCGGGATGACGCGCATGTCCAGCCCCTCGGTGCCGACAGTCGCATTTGCACTGACAAGCAGGCCGGTGTTGTTCATGCTGGGGGCGGCCTTGGAGAACGTCAGCGTCCCGAACTGGTCGGGGGCCTTGCCGGCAACGATCCCCGGCGTCCACCCGAGAGCCTTGTGCTCGTTGCCATCGTTATCCTGCAGCACGATATTGAACTTTACCTGCTGCCCGTCCTGCGGGTCGCGCAGCGGTGCGAGCATGGACCACTCAAGGGCGGCCTCGTAAACAAGCACGCCGGAGGGTTGTTTCTTCACAGCGAGGTCCGCGTGCTCGGCGATGCCTACGGGCCAGCCTGCGGTGGCGTACCAGCGGTAAACGACGGGTTTGCCCCCGGCGACGCCGAAGCCGTATTCATAATTATCGTTGCTGTAGCCCTCGCCGCCATCGTTACGGATATCGATCGCCCATTGCAGGGAGTCCTTTTCATAGATGGTGCTGGCGCTGCTGAGCGAAGTGTCCTGCACGGTCTGGTCGTCCACCACCTCGATGGCGAAGTACAGGTACGTGTCGTCCCAGCTTAGGCGTACCTTGGCGTGCGAATCCGGAGCCCCACGCCACAGGCCGTTGGCGACTTGGCTTTCCTCGCCCAGCAGGATGATGGGCAGACTTGGCCAGTCGGACAGGTCACCGTCGATGGTCAGCGGATGCTGGTTGTCGAGCCGGTAGGCGGTGTATTCCGGCTTGTCGGCCAAGAGCAAAGACGGGATCAATAACAGGAGGAGGGCACTCGGGATTCTCATGGACAGGTTCTCGCGGCGGTTCAGGAGGAGGTTGGCTAAGCTGGCCCGGTGTCTTTGCGGGGCCAGATTCGGGTATCGGGCAGGTCAATAGAGCCAATTACCAACATATTGCAAACGTTTTTATTTTAAGACGTCAAAAGTTATTTGTCAATGAACGTCGCAAAACTGTCTTCAGCGCATCACTTCCAAAGGCGATGAGCAGAGGACTGGAAAAACGCCGATGTCAGGCGGGAAATGCAGTCCGTCAGACTACCGCGATACAGGACCGCTCACGCGAAAAACTCGTCTTCCAGCATGAGGCAGAGAGTGTGGTAAATCGGCAGGTGGTACTCCTGTACCTGATAGGTCTCGGTCGCCGGGGCTCGCAGGCACAGGTCAACCAGGCCAGCGAGCCGCCCCCCTCCGGCCCCGGTCAGGGCGAGGCAGCTCAGTCCGCGTGCGCGGGCCACCTCCGCCGCCGCGCACACGTTGCGGGCGTTGCCGGAGGTGCTCAGTCCGATGAAAACGTCGCCGGGCTTGCCCAGACCCCAGACGAGCTGCGCGTAGGTCAGCTCGGGATCCACGTCATTGTTGAACGCTGTGGTCAGCGCCGGAAAGACGGTCAGCGGAATGGCCGGGAGGGAGCCTTGGAGCTTGTCGGCCATGTCGGCGGGAAGGCCCTCGCGCTCGGCGGCTGAGAGCGGGCGCTTGCTGGCGAAGCCCTTGAGGAGCTCGCCGGTCCAATGGTCGGCGTCGGCGGCGCTGCCGCCGTTCCCGGCCAGTAGAAGCTTGCCGCCGGTGCGGTAGCAGTCGCGCAGCATGGTAAAAGCCTGCTCGATGTCGGCCTGAAGCGGCGCGAGCGCGGGGTGGCGTGTCATGAGTTTCTGGATACGCATAGTCATGAAGATTTCTGAAAGGCGAGGGTGGCGACGGAGAGCGCGGCGTAGTCGCCGACCTGCTCGCCGAGCTTGGCAGGGACAACCATGCACACCGACTGCGCGAGGGTGAGCGCCTCGGCCCGTAGCACCTCCCCCGCGATGGGCCAGAGCGCCTCCCGCTGGCGGGCGAAGATGCTGCCGATGACGATACGCTCCGGGTTGAGCAGGTCGATGAGCAGCGCCAGGCCGCGGCCGAGCTGGGTCGCCGCCGCCTTGATGGACTGGAGGGCGGCGGCGTCGCCAGCGGCGGCCGCGTTAAAGACCTGGTGCGCGCTCTCGGCGGTGAAGCCATTCATATGGGCGAGGCGGACAATTCCCCCGCCACTGCAAAAACCCTCGAACGAACCGGCCTTGCCGTAGCCGGTGGGGCCATCCTCGGCCATCCGGATGTGGCCGACTTCCCCGGCGTTGTCATTGGTTCCTGAATACAGTTTCCCGTCCAGGATGAGACCCGCGCCCATACCTGTGCCGAAGGTGAGGAAGACCATGTTGCTAGTGCCCCGGCCAGCGCCCCATCGCCACTCGGCGAGCGCGCAGGCGTTGGCGTCGTTTTGGAGAAAGGCAGGCACGCCGAAGGTCTTGGCAAAAAACTGCGTGACGGGAATGGCGTCCCAAGCGGGCAGGTTGGGCGGACTCAGCACGAGTCCGCGGCGGCTGTCCAGCGGACCACCACAACTGATGCCGACTGCGTCAGGGGAGAGGTTCAGCTCGGAGAGCATGGCTTGCGCTGTCTCTGCGAGCTGGTGCAGGACCGTCTGCGGCTCGGGCGCGGTCGGGAAGGACTCCCGGTCAAGGATACGCACGGTGTCGCCCGCGCTCTCGCCGAGGATGGCCGCGCTCTTGGTTCCGCCGATGTCGAATCCCAGCAAGGTGCGTGTCGCTTTCATCGTGTACGTGAAGGGTTGCTTTTCGAGGGGTGGCATCTACCGGGCGCCTTCGTCCTGCCAGCCGAGTTCGCGCATCCACGTGCGATACTGGTTGAGGGAAAAGGGCGGGTTGCCCGCGAGGGTGTGGTTCTCGCCGGTGCCCTGCTCACTCTGCCAGGTGATCTGGTAAAGTGTCTGTCGGGAGGCGGTGTAGGGCAGGCGACCGAGAACGGTCACGGCGTCCGCCCGCGCGCTGCGCTCGCCGGTGAGGACAGTTTCGCCGGTGCCGAGATCGCGTACCTGCCAGCGCAGGGGGATGTCCTCGCGGGTGTCGTTGCAGGCGGCCAGCTCCAGGTGCCAGTCGCGCGGTTCGCGGAAGCTCAGGCAGAGCGGGGCTTGCGAGCGTCGGAGGGCGTAAAAGGCCCGCTTGGGCACATCGTAGTAGTCGATGACCGCGTCGGAAAACTGCGGCCAGCCGTCGCGCAGATTCCACCAGACGATGCCGGTGCGGCGCCACTTGGCCAGGCGGAATTGTTCGACGAAAAACTTCATCGCCTCGGCCTGCACGCACTGCGAGGAAAAGGCGAAGTCGTCCAGGTTGTCCGGCACGGTGCCGAAGAGTTCGCGCACCTGCTTGCACATCAGCTCGACGCGGTAGTCGTACAGGTCCACGCCGGGGATGGGCGAGGTCGCGTGCAGGCGCCACTCGTCGTTGTGCGGCGGCCAGTGCTTGTCCGGGGAGATAAAGCGGGCCACCGAGGCGGGCTCGGGGCAGCCGTGGTAACCCATCTCCGAGGCGAAGTGCGCGGTGGTGAGCCGGTAATAGTCGCTCTTGAAATTATCGCGAGCCCCCCACAGGTGGCGTTCGGGCAGGGCGTCCAATCCGGCGGAGTGCCGGTATGCCTCTGGTGAAATATACGGCGAGGAGGGCAGGTATTCGCGGCCCGGGTCGTGGGCGCGGACCGCGGCGGGGAGCACGTGGCGGGTGAGCGCGTTGTCGTTGGGGTCGCCCCCGGCAAAGCCCGGCCAACCGGCGGCCTCGTCGCACTCGTTGTCGCCCGCCCACAGTGCCAGGCAGGCATGTGCGCGCAGGCGCTTGACGACCTTCACCGCCTCCGCCGAGAGGCGCGCCTGGAACTCCGCGTCCTGCGGGTAGAGGGCGCAGCCCAGCGCGAAGTCCTGCCACACGAGCAGCCCGTGCTCGTCACACAGGTCGTAGAAAAGGTCGTCCTCGTACACATTGCCACCCCAGCAACGAACGAGGTTGCAGCCCGATTCGATCAGCCGTGCGATGAAGCCCGGTACCTTGTCGCGATCGCGCGAGTGGTAGGCGTCGAGGGGGACGTGGTTCGTGCCGAGGATGAAGACGGGCTCGCCGTTGACGTGAAACTGAAAAGCTCCCGAGCCCTGCGCGTCGGTGGCGTCCGTGCGCTCCAGCCGCACGGTACGGATGCCGTGCCGGAATTCGGCCTGGTCGATCTCATGGCCGTTTTTGAGCAGGCGGACGGTGACCGCGTACAGGTGCGGCTCGCCACGCCCACGCGGCCACCAGCGCAGCGGCTGGTCCACGCTGATCGGCAGACGTGTTGCCTCGAACAGGAATTTCTTCTTTGCCGTAAACTGCGAGTTCCCGCACACGCCCGTGATCTCGACTTCGTAGTTATCTTTGGATACAGGGCCCAGCCGCGCTCGCACATGCAGGGACAGCTCGGCCTGATACTCGTCAGCCTTGACCGTGCGCAGGAAAACATCGTCCAGGCGCTCCACCGGGCGCTCGATGAGCTGCACGGGCCGCCACAACCCGACGGAGAGGGCGCGGGGCATGATGTCCCAGCCGAAGCTGTGCGGGGCCTTGCGCACGTAGAGCGCTTCCCAGCAGGAGCCCTGCGCCATGACGGCTGCCGGGTACTCGTAGCGAGTGGCTTCCTGCGGGACAGGCCGCAGGCGTACGAGGAGTTCGTTGAGGCCGGGGAGCAGTCGGTTGCCGACTTCGAACTCGTGCTCGACGAGGGCGTTGTCGCTCGTGCCGATGAGTTCACCGTTGAGAAAATAGTCGGCGAAACAGTCCACGCCCTCGAAGCGCAGAAAGACCGGTCCCTCCGCTTCTCCGCTCCACTCGAAGGTGCGGGCGTATGCGACATGGAAGTCCTCGAAGGCCCGCAGGTCCGCGATATTCATGCCGTGAAAGGGCTCGGGGATCTCGCCCGCCGCGAGCAGATCGAGCTCCAGGTTGCCGGGGACGGTGGCGGGGTAGGCGGGAGCCCCGCTGGCGCGGAGGCCGTCGATCGTGGTGGCGGTCAGAGGCTGCTCGCTCAGGGTGAGCGTCCAGGCACCGGACAAGGAATGGACTTTATGGGAGGAAAACTGCATGGGCTGGGATGCGTTTTATCCTAGCAGGTGAGGCAATTTTAGGCGTTGCCAAAATCGCTCATAGATTTATCGTTTTGGCTTGATGATCAAGCGCCGCCGACCGACACCGCCCTACCTCGTGCAGGTGGTGGCCGACCTGCAGTGGGACTACTTTCGTGAAGTGGCCCTGGGGGCGCGTCACTACGGGTTCGAGACCGGGCGGCTGCGCTTCGCTGATCACTGGCTGGAGCACGAGCTGGCCGAGGGGATCGAAAAGCTGGTCATGAAGCGCGGCATCCACGGCCTGATCATCCCCATGCACAGCGCGGCGGATTTCAAACGCGTTTCCCACGTGCCGGTGCCGATCGTTAATGTGTCAAACTCGCTGGGCTCACCGGGTGTGCCGCTGGTCACGCAGGATGACGAGGAGGTCGGCCGTCTGGCCGCCGAGCACTTGCTGGACAACGGTTGCCGCGTGTTTGGCTTTTGGGGGATGGGGATGCAGCCCTACTCGGAGGGTCGCTTGCGGGGCTTCACGGCGCGGCTGGCCGAGGACGGGTTCAAGCCGTCGGTGGGACGCGCACTGGGGACTTCCCGTCAATGGGTGGGCAAGCTGCGCGCCTGGCTGGCTGAGCTGCCGCTGCCTGCGGGGATTTTCGCTGCCGACGACTCCCGCGCGCTCACGGTCATGCGCATCGCACGGGAGTTCGGCTATCGTGTGCCGGAGGATCTCGCCGTGCTCGGGGCGGGTAACGAAAGCTACTGGGTGGACTTTGAGCGCACACCTTTGACAAGTATCCCCCTGCCGGCCCGTGCTATCGGCTATCAGGCGGCGGCGCTGCTGGACGAGCTGATCACGGCAGGCAAGCGCGAGGCGCCGACCCGACGGCTGCCGGTCTCCGGACTGGTTCGTCGCAAGTCCACCGACATCCTTTTTATCGAGGACGAGGCCCTCCGCCGAGCCCTTGCCTTTATCCGGCAGCATGCGCATGAGAACCCGTACGTCGAGGACGTGGCCCGCGCCGCCGGGGTCTCCCGCGCTGTACTCAAGGCCCGCTTCCGCAAGCAGCTCGGGCGCTCCGTGCTGGAGGAAATTCTGCGGGTACGGATCGATCTCGCCCAGCGCCTGCTGGCAGATACGACGCTGCCGACCTCCGCCGTGGCCGAGCGCTGTGGCTTCCCGAACTCGCAGCGATTCAGCCTGCGCTTCAAGCAATCGACCGGCCAGACACCGACCGCCTACCGCAAGCGTTCACAGGCCTACGCGGGTTGAACGGGGCGGACGCTTCGGCTGGCTTGTCGGGATGCTTATCGAGCAGAACCGATATCCGCGCGGGCAGGGGAGGGCCGTCAGTTCTGGCGACGCGGGTAGGCAGGTGTTTTTTACGCGATAAAACCTTGGCAAGCCGGGGGACGTTCCCACCATGGCGGCGTGAATGCTAAAACATCCGGGCTGCTCGCCCTTTTAATCCTGAGCTTGTGCGCCGCCCCGATTCGGGCGGACTGGGGGGACGGCGGCTTGGCTGACACCGTTGCTTCCGGGGATACGCCGGTGGTGGATATGTCCGGCTGGACGCCGTCCGGGCCGGTGGAGGGGAGTGAAGACGATTGGATCGAGCTGACCTCGGGCGAGCTTCTGCGCGGCGAGATCAAGCGCATGTACGACGAGAGCCTGGTCTTTGACAGCGACAAGCTCGGGGACCTCACCCTGGACTGGGACGACATCAAGCAGATCCACTCGAAGCGCCCGTTGAGCATGCGCCTCGACAACCGCACCACAGTGGTCGGGCAGGTCAGCCTGGAGGGCGACAACGTCATCGTCAAGGGACCGGCAGGCGAGACGCAGACCTACAAGCGCGAGGACGTGGTCTCCCTTGTCACCGCGAAGACGAGCGAGCTCAAGCGCTGGAACTTCGAGGCGAGCTTCGGCATGGATGTGCAGAGCGGCAACACCAACGAGGTTTCGTACAGCGCCAGTGTGGACATCAAGCGGCGTACCGCGCTGACCCGTTTCTCCATCACCTATCTGGGCAACTACTCGCGTAACGACGGAGTCGTCAGCACCAGCAATCAGCGCGTGAACAGCTACTTCGACTATTTTTGGGACAAGCGTCTGTTTATCCGCCCGATCTTTGTCCAGTACTACCAGGACCCCTTCCAGAACCTCGATTTTCAGGGGCTGATTGGCACGGGTGTTGGTTACCAGCTCGTCAAGAACGCGGACTTCGAGTGGGACGTGGTGGCCGGTCCGGCCTTCCAGTATAACATCTACGACAACGTGCAGCCCGGCCAGAGCAAGTCCAACGGAAGCCCCGCTGCCATGATCACCACGACCTACAGCTACGACATCAACGACGACCTCACTCTCTCGGGTAACTACCAGTTCATCGTGACGGATAAGGAGACCGGTCTGCTCACAACGAACTTCACCACCACGCTCAGCTACGAGATCAACGACATCTTTGACATCAACACTTCGCTGATCTGGAACCGCATTCAGGACCCCACGCCCGACTCCAGCGGTAACGTGCCCAAGCGGAACGACCTCAGCCTCATCATCGGCCTGGGGATCAGCTACTAGCGAAGAGCGATTAACCGCAGAGGGCACAGAATACACAGAGGATTTCAGTCTGTGTGCCTTTGCGTCTTTAGTGGTAAATCGAATCTTTCAAGTTTTACGGGTGAGCCCTGCCCGGCCCGCCGCTTACGAGGCGGCGAGGGCCGGGTAGTCGGTGTAGCCGACGGAGCCAGCGCCGTAGAAGGTGTCGGAGCGCGGTTCGTTCAGCGGGGCACCGGCGGCCAGGCGGGCGGGCAGGTCCGGGTTGGCGATGAAGAGCTTGCCCCAGGCGGCAGCATCGGCCTCGCCGCTTTCGATCAGGCGGTTGGCAGTGGGGACGTCGAGCTGCTGGTTGGCGATGAGGACTCCACCGAAGGCCTGCTTCATGAGCGGGCTCAGGCGGGGGTTCTCCTGAGATTCTCGGGTGAATAGGAAGGCCAGGCCGCGCTTGCCCGCTTCGCGGGCGACGTAGGTAAAGGTCTCTTCCGGGTTCGCGTCTCCCATGTCGTGGGAGTCGCCACGCGGGGCCAGATGCAGGCCGACGCGATCCGCGCCCCAGACGGAGATGGCGGCATCCACGGCCTCCAGCATGAGGCGGGCGCGGTTCTCGACCGGGCCGCCGTACTCGTCGGTGCGGTGGTTGGTGCCGGATTGCAGGAACTGGTCGAGCAGGTAGCCGTTGGCCCCGTGGAGTTCCACCCCGTCGAATCCGGCGCGCTTGGCGTTCTCGGCGCCGCGTCGGTAGGCCTCGACGATGGCGGGGATTTCATGGGTTTCGAGGGCTCGGGGCGTTTCAAAGTCCTTCATCGGACGCACCAGGCTGACGTGCCCGGCGGGCTTGACGGCGCTCGGGGCCACCGGCAGCTTGCCGTCGAGGTAGGTCGGGTCCGAGATACGGCCGACGTGCCATAACTGCATAAAAATGCGTCCACCCGCTTCGTGCACGGCGGCGGTGATCTTTTTCCAGCCCTCGACCTGGGCCTCACTCCAGATGCCGGGGGTGTCCGGATAGCCCACGCCCATGGGGTCCACAGCGGTGGCCTCGGTCAGGATGAGTCCTGCACCCGCACGTTGGCGGTAGTATTCGACCATCAAGTCAGTCGGCACGCGGCCTTCACCGGCGCGGCAGCGAGTCAGCGGCGCCATGATGACGCGGTTGGGGAGGGTGAGGGCGCCCGCCTGGAGCGGCTGGAAGAGAGGAGATTGTGTGTTGGCTTTCATTGTTCGATTCCTTTCGAACATAGACGGTTTTTTCGCCCCGTCAAATCGAATGTTTGATTTTTGTCGAACAATCTGTACGTTTATGAAAAGACAGTCCCGTGAAAGAGTATACCCATCCCGACCTCTCCGATGTGACCCTGAGCGCCGCCATGCAGACCCTGGCCGATCCGGCCCGGGTGGCGATTCTGCGCGCGGTGATCGCGTCGGACACGGGCGAGATCGCGTGTAATGAGATCCCGCTCCAGTTGAGCAAGGCCACGGTCTCGCACCACTTCGAATCACTCCGGGAGGCCGGGCTGATCCAGACCCGGGTCGTGGGGACGAAGTGCCTCTCCTCGCTGCGACGGGAAGAGTTCGAGGCGCGTTTCCCCGGACTGCTCGATCTCGTGCTGGGCGAGAAGACGGGGGCGTAGGAACGGTCCCGTCGGGTTGCAATCGCGCGGGCCTTCGGGCATACTGGGCCCCATGCGAACCCTACTTCTCTTTGTCATGGCTCTTGCGCTGGGCCGGGCGGACGCCGCCGAGCCGGGGATTCGGCTGGAGGGCGTTGAGTACCCGTACCCGACCTCGACCTACCGCTTTACGAGCCAGGAGCAGCCGCTCGAAATGGTCTACATGGACGTGAAGCCCCCGTCGGAACCGGTGGGGACGGTTGTACTCCTGCACGGCAAGAATTTCTCTGGTTCGTACTTTGGGGAGACGGCGGCGGCGTTGGTCGAGGCGGGCTATCGGGTGGTCATCCCCGAGCAGATTGGCTTCGGTAAGTCCAGCAAACCGGCGCACTACCAGTACAGCTTTCAGCAACTGGCCGAGAACACCCACGGGCTGCTGGAGTCGCTCGGGGTGGAGTCGGCCAACGTGCTCGGGCACTCCATGGGCGGGATGCTCGCCGTGCGCTACGCGCTCATGTACCCGGAGCAGACCGAGAGCCTGACCCTGCTCAACCCCATCGGCCTCGAAGACTGGAAGGCCAAGGGCGTGCCTTATCAGGATATCGACACGTGGTACCAGTCCGAACTGAAAAAGACCCCGGAGAAAATCCGGGCCTACCAACTCGACTCCTACTACGATGGCCAGTGGAAGCCCGCGTACGACCCGTGGGTGGAGCAACTGGCGAGTTTTAATCAAAGTCCGGAGTACCCAACGGTGGCGTGGAATCAGGCCCTGACCTACGACATGATCTTCACACAGCCGGTCATCTATGAACTGGAGAACCTGCCCATGCCGGTGCTGCTGATCATCGGCCAGCGCGATACCACCGCGCTGGGTAAGAACCTCGTTTCCCCCGAGGTGCGGGCGCAGCTGGGTAACTATCCCGAGCTGGGCCGCGCCGCCGCTGCCGCGGTCCCGAATTCCGTACTGGTCGAGCTTGAAGGCATCGGCCACCTTCCGCACATCGAGGCCTTTGACCGGTTCATGCCGCCTTACCTGGATTTTCTGAAAGCGGCGGACGAGGAAGCTTCCGCCGCCCGGCTCAAGGCCCGCTTCGAGGAGCTGAGCAAGCGCCGCCGGGGCCACCTCATGATCCAGAACAGCATCCGCCGGTAAGTCTCCAATTGCCTTGCGCAGGGTGGGGCGTGTGCTCAACATGAGCGGATACGGTTGTTCCCGCTGGCCAGTGGGCTTGGCGGGCAGGCCGTTTCCTTCACAAAATATCCCGACCGACCCATGATTTACGACCATCTGGACCAGCAGCTCCGCTACCGTAATTGCCACCCGGGCCTTGCCCTGGCTTTCGACTACCTGACGACGCTCGACCCTGAGACGCCGGACGGGCGTGTCGATCTCGACGGCGACCGTGTGTTCGCCCTCGTGCAGAGCTATGAGACCTCCCCGGCGTCGGGGCGGCAGTTCGAGTCGCACTACAACTACGTGGACCTCCAGTATATGGTCAGCGGCGAGGAGATCATCTACCACAGCCCGCTGGGCCCGCTGAAGGAGTCCGTCCCCTATAACCCGGAAAAGGACCTGATCTTCTACACCGGAGAGGCCGCGCAGGCGCTCATTATGACGCCCGGCATGTT
This sequence comes from Verrucomicrobiota bacterium JB024, assembly GCA_030673825.1. GTDB lineage: Bacteria > Verrucomicrobiota > Verrucomicrobiia > Opitutales > Cerasicoccaceae > Ruficoccus. The sequence continues at coordinate 44,156 of JAUTCS010000159.1, forward strand.
CACCGTGCTCTTCCCGCAGGACGGCCATATGCCGTGCTGCTCGCACCGCGCGGATGCCCCGGCCAAAAAGGTCGTGATCAAGCTGCGCGTGTAGGAGCGATTACTCTTCGAGTCGCTGGCAGGCGCTTTCGAGCAGGCTGGTCAGGCGGATTTGTTCGCGGCTCAGCGCCTGTTCGGTGAGGCCGAAGAACACCGTGCCGAGTTGCCCGTTGTGCCGGAAAGCGCGGGCCAGGCGACAGATGCCGGGCCGCGCCTGCGAGTGGTCGATGAGAGCGGGGCCGCAACGGCGGGTCTTGGCCAGGCACGTCTCGACTGAGACGCCCGTGTCGAAACGGCTGAACGGCCCGGCCAGGTAGCGTTCGCGCTCTTCGGTCGGGAGCTGCTCAAGAATGGACAAGGACCCGGCGTGGTCCGGCTCGAAGTGCAGCGTGTCGCCGGGCTGGATGATGCGGATGCCGTCCTTGACCGAGTGCGAGCAGAGCACCTCGATCTTTTCCTCGCCCAGCAGGGCGATGCAGGCGGACTCGTGCCCCTCGCGGGCGAGGCGGTCCACCTCGCGCCGGGCCAGGTCGGCCAGCGCGGGGCGGGCGCCATTGAGGTAGGCGCGCCAGCCGAGCACGCGGGTGCTCAGCCGGTAGCCGGTGTCGGCGTCGCGCTCGATGTACCCGTAGCCCTCCAGTGACTTCAGGATTCGCGCCAGGGTCGAGTCCTGCACGCCGCTCAGGTGCGCGCGCAGCTCCCCGAAGCGCAGGGGGCCGCCCCCGGCCCGGATGAGCAGGTCGAGGATGGCCAGCCCGCGGTCGAGGGCGGGCAGCGAGGGTTTGGAAGATTTGGAGGGTGGGGGGCTCTTAATCATCAGGCGGGCGCGATACGGGGCATCGGCAGCAGTTCCTTGGCCATTTCGGCCTGGAGGAAGCGCTGGAGCAGGCGGGTCTTAACGGCCGCGTACTCTGGATCATCAAACCGATTCTCGAACTCGCCGGGATCTTTTTCAAGGTCGTAAAGCTCGCCCTCGTCGAAGGCGCGGAAGACGGTGAGCTTGTAGCGCGCGTCGATATAGGTCTTCAACTCGGCGCATCCGGGCTCGTGGTTGTTCTCGACGATGCAGTTGTCGCGGACGCCCTTGGATTCGCCCTCCCAGACCGGGAGCTCGTTCACGCCGGTCATCTTCTGCGGCTTGTCCATCCCGGCGGCGGCGAGGAAGGTCACGGGCAGGTCCACCAGGCTCTGGAGGGCGTCGGTGCGGGTACCCGCGGGGATGTGACCGGGCCAGGCGGCGACCATCGGCACCTTGACCTCGTCCTCGTAGTGGAAGGGGCCCTTGGCGATGAGGCCGTGCTGGCCGATGAAGTGACCGTGGTCCGTGGTGAAAACGATGAGCGTGTTGTCGGTCAGGCCGAGCTCGTCGAGGCGGTCAAGGGTTTTGCCGATGGCGTGGTCCATGCACGAGACCATCCCGTAGTACAGGGCCAGGTCCTGACGGAGCTGCTCCTCGGTGTGGACATGGCTTTCCACGCCGTGCATCCAGCGTCCGGATATCCCGAAGTCCTCCCGCTTGGCGTCCTTTTCCATGGCAAAGCGGTGGAAGCGCGGGTTGTGCTCGTGCTCGCCGGGACGAGTCTCGGGCAGGGTGAGGGTGGCCGGATCGTACATGGTGTCCCACGGGGCGGGCACGACGTAGGGCGGGTGCGGGTCGAAGTAGCTCGACCACAGAAAGAAGGGCTCGTCCTTTTCGGCGAACTGGTCGAGCAGGGCGTTCGTGCGCTCGGAAATCCAGGTGTTGTAGTGGTACTCCTCGGGGATGTTCCAGCGACCGTACTGGTTCTCGCTGGTGCCGGTGGGCTTGCGGTAGCACTCGCGCCACTGGGTGAAGCCCTTTTCCTCCATCCACAGGGCGTAGTGCTGGCCGACATGGGCCTCGTCACCGTGGTTGCGGGCCAGCTCGAAGTGATCGAAACCATAGAAGGGCCCCTTGAACGTGCGCCAGAACTCCAGGTCCTGCAGGATGGGGTAGGCCTCCAGCGAAGGGTACTCGGGGGTCGAGTCCAAGGGCTGGAAGTGTGCCTTGCCGACGAGTGCGGTGGTGTAGCCAAGCTGGTGCCAACTGTCGTTGACCGTCGGGACGCCCTCGTCGAGCTTGGTGCCGAGGGTATAGGCCCCGTGCTGGCTCGGGTACATGCCAGTCAGCAGGCTGGCTCGCGTAGGCGTGCAGGTCGGGTTGGGGCAATAAGCCCGGTCAAAGATCATTCCCCGGGCGGCCAGACGGTCGAGGTTGGGGGTCTTGATCTCGGGGTTGTTATACCCCATGGCCATCCAGTGTTGCTGGTCGCTGGTGATGAGAAGAATATTGGGTCGGGTATTTTTCATGCTTACAAAAACGATAGTTCATAACTAAAATGCTAGCATTTGCCGTTTTGGCAAGCTAATCCGCACCCGTTCATAGAAAAAGCCTCCCCTGCGACAAGGACGGTCAAGGATGACCCGGCCCGGCGTCAGGTTCCGGGCTATAAGCCGCTCAAATACAGTCTCAAACGTTGCCTTAATTTTCGACTTTTGATTAGCATGTCGCATTCAGGGATTGCTTGAGATAAGAATGTGTAATGTAGTAGGGGTGGTATGGAACCGATTTTAGTGGTTTTGTTTGTGTTGGGCTATCTGGCCATCACGCTCGAGCACCCGTTGCGGCTGGATAAAACTGTCCCGGCTCTGGCAATGGCGGTGATTATGTGGGCGGTGTTGGCCTGCGGGTTCAAGGAGGGCTGGTTTTCAATCGTCAGCGAACACGGCGAAGTGCTGACCTTTTCACCGGAGACGGCAGAGGCCTCGATGGAGGGGCTCAGCGGCGTGATCCTGCATCACCTCGGGAAGGCGGCGGAGATCCTGATCTTTCTGATCGGGGCGATGACCATCGTGGAGATCATCGACTTGCACCAGGGCTTCGGCATCCTCAAGGGAGCCGTGCGCACACAGAGCAAGCGCAAGCTTCTCTGGATCACCGGCATCGGCGGGTTTATCCTCTCCTCGGTCATCGACAACCTCACGGCGACGATCATCCTTGTAACCCTCCTGCGCAAGCTCATCACCAACCGCGAGGAGCGCATCTGGTACGTCAGTCTGGTTGTCGTTGCCGCCAATGCGGGGGGTGCCTGGTCTCCGATCGGTGACGTTACTACAACCATGCTCTGGATCGCCAACAAGGTGACGGCGGGGCACTTGGTGCTGCACATTATTCTGCCGTCGATTACCTGTTTCGCGGTCCCCTATGCGATTGCGTCGTTTTTGCCGGTCTTTCGCGGAGAGCTCACGGTGGACAACGCTTCGGACGAAGAGGAGGAGCGCCTGCTCAGCAGTCGGACGATGCTCTGGGTCGGGCTTGGGGCGATTGTGGCGGTGCCTGTGTTTAAATCGCTCACCCACCTGCCGCCGTACATGGGGATCATGCTCGGGTTGGCCGTGGTCTGGGCCGTCTCCGAGAGCATTCACCCGGAGCGAGATTTCAAGCAGGCCCGGCGTTACCTTTACTCCTCCAACCGCGCCCTCTCAAAGATCGAGATGTCGAGTATCCTGTTTTTCTGGGGCATCCTCATGGCCGTTGGTGTGTTGGAGACGCTGGTTTACGGCTCAGTCAACGGCGAGTCGATGGGCTCGCTGCGCTACATGGCCGAGAGTCTGAAGGTCGTCATCCCGAGCGAAAATACGGTCGTCCTCCTGCTGGGGATGCTCTCGTCGGTGGTGGACAACGTACCGCTGGTGGCCGCTTCGATCGGAATGTACACCGACCCTTGTGACGCGCCGGTGTGGCAGTTTATCGCGCTGTCGGCCGGTACCGGGGGCAGCCTGCTGATCATCGGTTCGGCGGCCGGTGTGGCCGCCATGGGGATGGAGAAGATCGACTTCCTGTGGTACCTCAAACACATTTCCCTCCTCGCGCTGGCAGGCTTTTTCGCGGGGGCGGGTTTGTTTCTCATCACCGCTTGAGTGCAGTGGCTGACGCGGCGGGCTCCGGTTCCGTACGAAGACTTGCAGCCAATGGTCTGTTGCCTACCGGGGTTCAATCCTCGCCGTGGGGCGAATGAAGTTGGTTTGAGTTGCGCTAACCGCCTTCGTCTTGCTGGGGCGGTTGGACCTTTTTGTGTCCCGGCCTGTCAGTAGCGGGAAAGGGTGAACGGTGGAGGCGCCTTTTGCGGCCCCACATTTATCCTTATTCTCTCCGGTATGGGCGTCCCTTTCGCGTTCTTTAATATCTGCGTTGCCCTGCTTGAGTTGGGGTAAAGACCTTTATTCGGTTGAACTTGACAACGTTTTCGATATATTCTTACAACGTTTTTAATTTAGGTTGACTTGTCTTCCGGCCCCGGCATGTTCACGCAGACAATGCCGCTCGGAAGAGTCGGCAGCCTGACACACCCAACCCTCCGGCCCTGCCGGGTTTTCTCGTGGCACACCCGCAAACATCGACCGCATCCATGGCGTCTCTCGGTTGAGATGCCGGCTCCTTGTTTGTGCCGCGTTCACCCTTGATAACCTCCTCATGCCCAGACCCTTTATGAAAGCCCTCATCCCGTTTCTGCTGCTGGCCCCCTGTCTCTGGGGCGCCCCCAAGCCTGAATACACGGCCTATCGCCTGGACAATCAGCATCCGCTGACCATCGACGGCGATCTTTCCGATTGGCCGGATAACCTTCCCATCCTTCTGTTGGGGCAGGAAGACCAGGTTGTGAGCGGTTCCTGGGGCGGCCCCAGCGACTCGCACGCGAAGGTGCGCATCACCTGGGACGACCAGAAGCTTTACATGGCCATTGAGGAAGTGGACGACATGATCGTCCAGGATGCCAAACGTGCCCGGGCACACACGATCCACGGCCAGGATGCTTTCCAGTGGGCGGTGGATATTTCCAATGACGGCGGGCAGGGCTACGGCGACGATAATTACGAGTACGGTTTCAGCCTCGTCGAAGGGGAACCGCTGGCCTACCGCTGGTACTCCTCCTCCGGCTGGCCTACGGGGATCGCCGAGCACATTGACATGGCCATCGTGGATAACCCACAGGGGGGACAAATCTACGAAGCAGCCATCGACTGGTCCATGCTCGCTCCGTTGCGCAACCCTGAAGACGGCCGTGTTATCGGCTTTACCATCCTTTTGCAGGACCGGGACAAAACCGAACGGAAAACCCTCGGGTGGACGCCCGGCGTCGCCACCGGTAAGAACCCCGACGCCTTCGGCAAGCTGATCTTTTCCCGTGCCAGTCCGAGTTCCGATGGCAGTGGCCTGCTCCTGAGCGCCAGCGATACGGTCGGTACCAGCGGGCTGGACGTGCGCGTCATCCCCACCGGACCTGATCAGGTTCAGGGTGACATGCTTTACCAGGTGGTCCTCGAGGACGGTAGCGAACTGGAAGCCGAGCCCTTGACGCCTGTCGATGACGCCGGTTCAGCCTACACGGCCACGATTCCTACCCGCGACATACCCGCCGGCAAGCACATGCTCCTTATCGTGGATGAGGACGGTGAGACGCTCGCGCGCCACGGTTTCACCCGCAGCGATACCGAGCGGCTCCAGTGGCTGACCGAGGAGATCGGCATCAAGACCGAGGAGCTGGAAGAGCTTATTGCCGAGGCCGACGCCAAGGGCATTCAGACCCGCTACCCGCTCTCCGTCCTCACCGCCGCGAAGATGTTCAAGGGCTATATCGAGGAGGACACCGACAACAAGCTTTACGAACTGGCCCTGCACAACGCCGAAGCCATCGACCAGGCCCTGACTGATGCCGAGAACGACTTGCTCACTTGGATGCAGTCGCCCGACGGCATGCCAAAGGGCATGCTGGTGCCGGACTTCAACTACGCCGATACGCAGATCGACGGTCGTCATTTCGTCATCGACGGGCAGCCGGTTCTGCTCGTTGGTCCGCTGGCCTGGATGTGGGGCGTGCGCTCGGACATCGCCAAGATGGGCGATATGGGTTACAACTACGTCATTATCGGCTGGGACGCTTCTCATCAGTTCAAGCCCGACGGCTCGATGAAGCCCATGAGCGACATTCCCTACTGGGCCGTAAAGGACATCCAGAAGGTTGCCACCGAGAAGAAGATGGCCGTCTCCAACAGCATGGTCCCGGAAGATATCTGGAAAGTGCTCGAAAGAAGGGAAGGAGAGCAGACCGTGGATAAGCTGCACGAGGTCTTCGATATGTATGCCAGCAAGCACATCAAGGCCATGGGCAAGGGCAAGACCTTCGACTATAACGTATCGGTCGAAGGCCAGCGCCCGCACGTCAACTATGAGCCCGAGCACCACAAGGAAATCTGGGTGGCCTACCTTGAGGAGAACTACCCCGGTGGTATCGAAGAGCTCAACGGCCTCTATGGCACCAAGTACACCACCTTTGAAGAGGTTGCTTTCCCGACCTCTCTGCCGGAGAAACCGGCCCAGAAGTACGACTACACACGCATGCGCCAGATCATGATCGCCAACGAGCTTTCGCGCGCCGCCGACAAGGTCCGTGAAAACGACCCCGGCGCGTATGTGCGCGGTTATCCCTACGTGTGGACCTTTCGCGACGCGGGCGCCTACTACCATCACGCCATCGACCCCGAGCTGGACATGGCCAACTGGGACATCGCCGGTTGCGACACCTCCGGCCCTTACCAGAGCGACCGCTACGCCATGTCCACCATCAACTGGATGCCCGGCTACTACGACCTCATGCGCAGTATCGCCGGTGATCGTCCGCTCTGTGACGGCGAGTACCACTACGTCAATCGCCGCCGCATCTACCCGGACAACTGGGCGCGCGCCATCTATTACCAGTCCTACATGCACGGGCTTGACGCCACCATCTCCTGGGTCTGGGTCCGCGGTAACATGGACACCTCCATCCTGCTTGATGCCAAGGTCCTGCTCGGTAGCGGCGAGGTCGCCCTCGACCTCCAGCGCACCGCGCCCGCCGTGGCGGCCTTCCAGGATATGCCCAATAACGTCGTGCTGATGTACTCCAATGCCAGCTCGCCGCACTCCGGCCGCGCCTCTGATGGCACCACGCTTTCGCAGATGACGCAGACCGACCGTGCCTACGAGGGCATGTTCTTCGACGGGATGCAGGTCGGCTACGTGAGCGAGACCATGGCCCAAGACGGAGCTCTCGATGATCAAAAGGTGCTCATCGTGCCGAACTGCTCGCATGTCTATCCGGCCACGCGTCAGGCGATCATCGACTTCGCCCAAAAGGGCGGCCGTGTCGTGCTGCTCGGCGACAGCCTGCTCTACACGCCGCAGGGCGCCCCGCTGGAGCCGCTGCCGGACCTGCCGACGATCACCACCTTCAAGAACGGTTTCCGCGATGGCGACCAGGCCCGCAAGGCCCTTCAGCCGATCCTCAAGAAGGCCGGTGTCCTGCCCGACATCGACATTAAGTTCGAGAACGGTCTGGAGTACCCGACCGTAGAGTGGAAGCACGCCACCGACGCCGACGGCAACGAGATGCTCTTCGTACTGAATCTTGGCTACGATCCGGCGAGCGTCACGATGCCCAAGGGCTGGGATGATGCGTACGACCTGCTCGCTTGCGAAACTCCTGGCGGCTCCTTCGACCTGGGCAGCCTTGAGTTCCGCCTCCTCAAGAAACAGAAGTAGGCCCTCGGTTCGCCCGTTTTTCTTCCACGCCCCCTGGCCAACGCCCGGGGGCGTTTCTTTTGTACGGTTTGCGAGGTTGCATCCGGTATTGGTGAAAGGAACTGCACCCGCGCTAATCGCACCGGCCAGCTCCGTTGATAGTTGCAGGAGCGTGGCGGCGAATCCGTGCCGTCCCGGTTGCGTTGGACGCCGGTTGCCCTATACTGGACTCTATGACGGTAAAACCACTTGGAAATTCGGACATGGCGATCACCCCCGTCGGCTTCGGGGCCTGGGCCATCGGCGGCAACTGGAAATTTGGCTGGGGCGATCAGGATGACCGCGACTCAATCGCCGCCATCCACAGGGCGCTCGAACTGGGGGTGAACTGGATCGACACAGCCCCGGCTTACGGACTCGGCCACTCCGAATATCTGGTGGCGCAAGCCCTGGCGGATTGGACCGGCCCGCGCCCCTACGTCTTTACCAAGTGCGGCATCATCTGGGACAAGGACGGCAAGGTGGACTACTCCGTCCGCGCCAAGTCCATCCGCCGCGAGATTGAGGACAGCCTCAAGCGCCTGAAGGTGGACGTTATCGACCTCTACCAGATGCACTGGCCCGGCGACGAGATGGACGAAACCCTCGAAGGCTGGGCCGAGATGGCCAAGCTGAAAGAAGAGGGGAAGGTTCGCTGGATCGGCGTCTCGAACTTCAGCGTCGAGGAGCTGGAGAAAGCCTCCGCCATCGCGCCCATCACCTCGCTCCAGCCGCCGTATTCGCTGCTCAAGCGCGAGATCGAGGAGGGGCAGCTCCCGTACTGCGACGAGCATAACGTCGGCGTCATCGTGTACTCGCCCATGGGCTCGGGCATGCTCACCGGCGCGATGACCCGCGAACGCGCCGCCAGCCTCCCCAAGGAAGATTGGCGCAGCGGGAACCCCCAATTTACCGAGCCCAAGCTCTCCGAAAACCTGAAACTCGTGGACCGCCTGCGCGAAGTCGCCGGGACGCACGGGCGTTCGCCCGGCGAGGCCGCCATCGCCTGGACCCTCCGTCGCCCGGAGGTGACCGCAGCCATCGTGGGCGCCCGTAACCCTGCCCAGGTGGAGGGGATCGTCGGGGCGATGGACTTTCGCCTCAGCGACGAGGAAATCGCCCACGTCGAGGGGCGGGCCTAGCCGTCTCAACGAGACCATTTTCCGACCCGGGCGCCTCCCGCTTCCGGTCACGGTTCATCATCCGTATTCAGGAGGGTGAGGTGGACTTTTCGTGTCCCCGTTTTGTCACTTCCGTGGATGCGGGTGGCGCGTTATGTTTCGTCATCAAGAGGTTAGGGGAGAGGCAATTTTGCCCGGGTGGACAGGGTCGATTAGTCGGGCTAATGTGTCCTTTAACTACCGTTTGAAAGTGCCCGGAAAGCGTTCTTTCCGCGTGCACTATTCGTCTTGAGTGTTTTTATACAACCACTAGATTTAGCGCACCCCCGCTAAATGTGCCCCATATGTAGTAAGTTGCTCACTTCAATTCACATTCTATTACCATTTTATTCGCATGAAAGACCAACCCTCGACCTCCCAACAGACTCCGAAGCACGCTCTCAATCTCAGCCGTTGCTTTTCCTCCCCTGACGTCCACCCCTACGGCCAGCTGACCTGGGAATACCGCACCGCCGAAATCACCGACGACAAAGGCAAGGCGATCTTCAAACAGGAGAACATCGAAGTGCCCGCCGCCTTCTCTGACCTGGCGACGAAGATCCTCGCCTCGAAGTATTTTTACGGCGACATCGACAACGGCACCGACCCGCAGACCGGCGGCCGCGAAAGCTCCTACAAGCAGGTCATTGACCGCGTGGTCAGCGCACTGACCGCCTGGGGGCTGGAGGATGGCTACTTCGCGGACGAAGCGCAGGCGCGGATCTTTTCCGACGAGCTGACCTGGCTGCTGGCCAACCAGTACGGTGCCTTCAACTCGCCCGTGTGGTTCAACCTCGGCCTCTACCACTCCTACGGGGTGGGGAAGGACTCGTGCAAGGGCAACTTCTACTGGAACCAGCAGCACGACGTGGTCATGCGCGCCGAGAGCCAGTACGAGTATCCGCAGTGCTCGGCCTGCTTTATCCAGCATGTGGATGACAACATGGAGTCCATCATGGACTTGGCCCGCGCTGAGGCCATGCTCTTCAAGTTCGGCTCCGGCTCGGGCACGGACCTTTCCAGCATCCGCTCCACCCGCGAAAAGCTCTCCGGCGGCGGCAAGCCCAGCGGCCCCCTCAGCTTCCTCGCCGTGTACGACGCGGTCGCGGGCGTGGTCAAGAGCGGTGGCAAGACCCGCCGTGCCGCCAAGATGAACACCCTCAAGACCTGGCACCCCGACATTGAGGAGTTCATCCACGCCAAGCAGATCGAGGAGCGCAAGGCCTGGGCGCTGATCGAGGAGGGCTACGACCCGTCCTTTAACGGTGACGCCTACGCCTCCATCAAGTACCAGAACGAAAACCTCTCCGTACGCGCGACGGACGAGTTCATGCGCGCCGCCGTTGACGGGAAAAAGTTCTTCACCCGCCGCGTGACCGACGGCGAGCCCTGCGAGGAAAAGGACGCCTCCTACCTCTTGGACAAGATCGCCGAGGGCACCCACATCTGCGGCGACCCCGGCATGCAGTTCGACGACACCATCCACAAGTGGCACACCTGCAAGGGCTCGGGCCGCCAGAACTGCACCAACCCGTGCAGCGAGTACCTCTTCCTCGATAACTCCGCCTGCAACCTCGCCTCGCTCAACCTGATGAAGTTCCGCACCCCGTCGGGCTTCGACGTGGAGCGCTTCGCCGCCGCCGCGCGCGTCTTCATTATCGCGCAGGAGATCATCGTGGACCGCTCCTCGTACCCGACCGAGGCCATTACTTACAACAGCCACTGGTTCCGCACGCTCGGGCTGGGCTACGCCAACCTCGGCGCGCTGCTCATGTCTTACGGCTACGCCTACGCCTCGCCCGAAGGACTCGGATTGGCCAAGGCTATCACCGCCGCCATGACCGGCGTGGCTTACAAGACCTCCGCCGAGATGGCCGCGCTCAAGGGACCCTTCCCCGGCTACCACACCGCCGCCCACTACGGCGTGGACAACCCGCCCGAGCAGGACAACGTCGCCTCCATGCAGGCCGTCATCGACCTGCACAAGAGCCACGTCGAGTCGCTCGATAAGAATTCCCCGCAGGCGCTGGTGGAGTTCTCCACCAAGGTGTGGAAGGAAGCCTCCGACCTGGGCAAGCGCTACGGCTACCGCAACGCGCAGGTCACCGTCCTCGCCCCCACCGGGACGATCGGTTTCCTCATGGACTGCGACACCACGGGCGTCGAGCCCGCCATCGGCCTGGTCGCGTACAAGACCCTCGCCGGCGGCGGCCTCATGACCCTGCCGATCAAGTCCATCCCGCTCGCGCTGGAAACCCTCGGCTACGACCAGGCCGCCATCGAAAAGGTCTGCGCGCACGTCAAGGAGTACGGCACGGTCGAGAACATCAAGATGGGCGACAAGGTCCGCGAGTCCGGCCTCAAGGACGAGCATGTCGCGGTCTTCGACTCGGCCTTCCGCTCCGGCATGGGCAAGCGCTTCCTGCCCTACACCGCGCACATCGACATGATGAGCTCTGTGCAGCCCTTCCTCTCCGGCGCGATCTCAAAGACGGTCAACATGCCCGAGGAGTGCACGGTCAAGGACATCCGCGAGACCTACATCCACGCGTGGAAAAAGGGCATCAAGGGTATCGCCATCTACCGCGACAACTCCAAGCGCTCCGCGCCGGTCAAGACCCGCAAGGACGACCCGAAGAAGGAAGAAAAGCCCGTCATTCAGGTCGTGACCGAGCCCTACCGCCGCAAGCTCCCCGACACCCGCCAGTCCATCACGCACAAATTCTCCATTGCCGGGACCGAGGGCTACCTCACCATCGGCAAGTTCGACGACGGCAAGCCCGGTGAGGTCTTCATTCAGATGGCCAAGGCGGGCTCAACCATTAACGGCCTGATGGACTCGGTAGGCACGCTCGTTTCGCTCTGCCTCCAGTACGGCGTGCCGTTGGAGACGCTGGTGAAGAAGTTCAGCCACGTGCGCTTCGAGCCCGAGGGCATGACCCGCAACCCGCACATCCCCTTTGCCAAGAGCGTGGTGGACTACGTCGCGCGCCTGCTCGGTATGGAATTCATCCCCGGCTACAAGGAGCGCATGTCGCCCGCGCTCCAGTCTGAGGGCGGCTTCGAGGACCAGCACCCCGGCAGCGCCTCCATCCCCAAGCAGGATGAGGAAGCCCAGCCGCAGCAGGCCGTCGATACCGAGCAGCTCGAGTTTCTCACCCAGTCCGAGGGTAATCTGACCTGCCCCGAGTGCGGCTCCGGCAAGGTCAAGGTCACCGGCACTTGCGCCTGCTGCCTGAACTGCGGCACTTCGCTCGGCTGTAGTTGATTTCCAATACGCATCCTGTATTGATCGAGAGCCGGCCTCCCGCGTGGGGGGCCGGTTTTTTCGTGCTCTCACTGGCAGACGCGTTGTCAGTGTACTGTTTTGTACTCTGGACGCCAGTCGGTGATATCGATGTCATATATGAGAATAAAATGGCTCGGAAAATTTCTGAGTATCTCCTACATGTCTTGCATCGTTCTGGATAACATCGAGTGAAGTGATCCCACTCTCGGCCTCAGATACAGCACGTGAAAAGAGCCGATCAATATCGAGCCAGTACAACTGGTTTTTGCTAAGTCCTGATTTTAATCAATTGAAAGCTTGATTTCCTGATTATATTTCTATATTGGAATATAAAATCTACGCGGATAATACCTACGAATATCTTCACTGGAGTGTGCTCACTTGAGTGGATGATAACTATTCCCCCTATATCTGGCAGTAGTTCTTTACCTGGCCTACCCTTGATTTTGCTGTCGGGATCGATGTCTCTTTTTTGGGGAGTCATCCTGACATTACCGCCATAATACCCCATCACACACAACTCCTATGATAAAGAAATCTCGTTGGCTCCTCATCGCTGCCGGACTACCCCTGGCAGCTGTTTTCTTCTCCTCGGTTACACTCAATGCGCAGACGATTACCGTACCCAGTCCTGCGCCAGACTCGGTCAGCGTGACTGTTGGAACGACGGTAGTCCGAGACTATTCGGACAACCCCCTTACGCTTGGTTTCAATGTTCAGTGGGCAAGTTTTCAGGGGGCGCCCACATTGTGTGGAAAACTCTGGAACTCGAATACCGGGACGCTTAGCGCCGAGCTAGTGAATTTCCTCAAAGGCGATTTTGCCGGGGCGCTCTACCGTTATCCCGGGGGCGAGGCGAACTACTTTGAATGGCAGAAGACTGTCGGAACCAACCGAAGCCCGGTGACGCGTACCGAAGGCCTGCAGACCTACATCGTTTATTTCGGTTTCGACGAGTTCATGGAGATGGTCGAGGCCGTGGGCGGGCAGGCTACTTGTACGATGAACATCTATAGCATAGATGGTACACCGATCTCAGACGCCTCATGGCCTGCACTCAAGCAAACGCAGCTCGGCTGGCTGGAGTATGCCAATGCCCCGGTCAATGAGGACTGGAACGGAGACGGAACCTGCCAGGGGCAGCTTCGCGCCAACAACGGCCATGCGGCTCCCTATAATATCTCGATCTGGGAACTCGGCAACGAACTCGACCTTAAGATCAGCTACCAGACATACGTTAACCGGTGTGCGGATCTCATTGCCGCCATGCGGGCTCACGACCCGTATCTGAACTTCGTCATCCATGGACGCACGGGTGCCTGGGATGCGAAGCCGACGATTGCGCCGAACCCGCCGTACTCCGTGTATGAGGATCAGTCCAGTTGGCGCGACTGGCACAACGCGCTTCTGGACAGCCTTGGGCAAGATGTCTGGGCGGTTGCGATGCACCCGTATTACGATGGGGGCCATATCCCCTGGATCGACAGTTACACCGTGCGTACCTGGCTGGATGCGGTCGATTGGGCCACTGGCCAGGAGGAGAGCCCCACGGCTCCTGCCATTGCTCTGACGGAGAATGCCTGTTGGCCCGCAGATGTTGACGATACAAGCACATGGCCTCCCATGACGTCCATCAAGGGAGCCGTATCGGTCAGCGATTACACGATCAAACAGCAGCAGCAGCCTCAGGTCCAGATGGCGCTCAACCACGCTCTGTGCATACAGAGTCCGTGGTCCCTGTTTAGCGAGATCGATCCCGTTACGGGGAAATATGTGATGAGCGATACCTTCGCTCCGAGGCCGATCGCCTACGCGTTAAAATTAGCTGCCCGCGTTTGTCAGGGGGCCGATGTGCTTGAGACCGCTATCGAAACGTCCAACCTGTCCGGTTACAACTACGACGTGCGGGCCTTCGGGTATCAGTACGGAAGCACCGGCCCCATGGGCGCCTTTATGGTCAACCGTGCCCAGGTGTACCGGACGGTTGGCCTGAGCCTGCCCGGATGGAGCACGGGCGAGCACATCATGCGCATCGACGCCATCGGCGGCGATGATGACACACAGCTGTGGAGCCGCTATGTTTCTACGGATGTGGTTGACGAGACCGGATCGATCAAGCTCCCGCAAACCGCAGTGCTCAATGCGCTGGACCTTGGGCCAAACCTTGTCATCAACGGAGATTTTGAAAACGGCACCCTCCGGCAGATTCCGACTGACTGGATCGTACGGCTGGTCTCTGGCGTGACCGGCAACGCCGTCCTCGTCGCCGATGCAGCGGATTCGGTGAATGGAGATAATGTGGTCCGCCTGCAGGCGTCGTCCGCGACAGGAGGAGTCAATCTGGTTCAGCCCAAGTGGAAGAACGCGTTGCTGGATGCGGACGGCGTGTCCGGCACTTACCCGGATGATAGTTTTGTCTTCAGGGCCAATGTCCGCACCTCGGGCACGACGGCTGACAAGGTGCGCCTGAAGCTACAAGTCTTCAATGCGAACAACACGTACCTCGCATCCAGTCCGGTCAGCGCAACTGCCCCGGCCGATACTGCCGGCTCTTGGGAGCCGTTGGCGCTTGAGTTTGTGCCTGCGGAACTCCTGGCCGGCGAGATATTCGGATATTCCGAGCTGGTGCTGATGAACCACTCCGCCAGTGGTTATGCCGATTTCGACGGAGCGACCTTGCAACATCGTGAGAACAAGGCGACGAACCCGTATTTCGCGGATATTGCCCCGGCCGACAATTCACCCGATGGCTGGGTCAGCCGTTGCAACGGGACGGGGACGGTCAGCTACTTCGGGGCCGCGACTCCGCGTTATGTGCGCCTGAGTAAGACACAGACGGGTGATGGCAACCAGTTCCTGCAGGTGCATGGCTCGAGCAGTGAATTAGCGAATCGCCAAAACACGCGTTGGCGCTTGCGCGCATGGGTGCGCTATCAGGATTTAGATGCGTCAGGAGCGGTGCTTAAGGTCCAGTTGTTCAGCACAGAAAGCGGTTACCTGGGCACGAGTCCGATCGGTGAGAAGATGACGGGCAGTTCTCCGACCGGAGGCAGTGGATGGGTTCAGGTCGCTCTGGAGTTCTATCCCGCTGAGCTTTTCGGCGCCGAGAGTTTCTCCCGGGCGGAAATCATGCTGCAAAACAATTCGGCGACAGGAAACGTCGATGTGCGCTACATGAGCCTGGAGGCGCTCGATTGATTTTCAGCTTATTGTGGAGACGAAGCCATTCACGCGCGAGTCAGGCGAGACTTGATGCTAGTTACTCCCCCAGCGGAACCATGCGGCCTCGGCGAGAAACGCAGCCGCGAGCAGGAGTAGGAGCACCGGGCGCAGACTCTGCATGCGGGCGCGCGCGTCGGTCTGCCAGATGTCCTCCAGCAGGTTGGCCGGGCCGCCGCCGCAGGTCTGCGCGGCGGCCTTGAGCGCTTGGAGCATGGCCGGGGGCGTTTGCCATTCAATGTTTTCCTGCACAGTGACCGGGCCGAAGGGAAGAGTGGCGTCATCCCACTGCACCGCGCCCAGATAGGGGCTGCCGGGCCGAAGTGAAAGGCGCGTCTGAAAATGGCCCGGGGACATACGCTCCCAAACGCCGCGTCCGGGCTCATCTGTATCCAGTCTCTGATACACAAGGGCGGGCGAACTGTTCGCGTGTTCCTTTGTCCATCCCTCGTTATAAAACAGATCCAGCACGAGACTGCTGCCGTCGAGTCGAGTGCGGATGCCCAGATCACGGTGGGGCTGAGCCCCCATTAGCCAACGGCTCAGAGTCTGGATAAAGTCACCATAGCCGGGCCAGGCACGGACGCTCTCGCTATACGGGCCGCTCAGGGGAAAGGTGATTGCCACGGTGCGTCCGCTGCCGCGCCGCCAGAAGGCCAGCAGCGGTGCCTGATACTCGTCCGTGGTGTCCAGGGCGCTGGCCGCCCGGGGGCGCAGGTAGCTGAGGTTGTAGCCGTCGAGTTGCCCGGGCCAGTTCATGGGCTGAGGGGAGATTTCCAGCCAGTCGGCGTTCGGATGGCAGCCGATCGGCTCGTCGATAAAGGCCGAACGCGACACGGCCACCGTCTCTTGCGCGAAGAGCGAGGGCAGGGCCGCAGGGTCGGTACTGAAGAAGATGCGTCCATTCCCGAGGGCGGCCACATCCTTGAGGAAATCCGCGTCCGTGTCGGCTTCGCTGCCTAGCCCGATCACGCTGACACTCGCCCCCGCTCCGGTGATTTCCTTGAGCAGCGCCTTGTACTGGCCGGGCTCCTCGGCGTCGGCGGCGTCGGCGAAGAGGATGATATGTTTTTGCCCGACCTCGGATTTTTTCAACTCTTCCCAGGCCGCCTTGAGCCCGGTATAGACAAAAATGCCGCCGCCCATGCTGACGATGCTCCGCACGCGTTTGGTGATCTCAGACTGGTTGCCTTTTACCCCGGTTAGGGGGACAACTGTATGTGGCTCGCTGTCTACGGCGAAGACCGTGACAGCGTCATAGCCGCCGAGCAGCCCGACGGTGTCGGCGGCTCCGGCGTTGGCGAGGTCCATCTTCGTCTGGCCGCCTCCGACCGTAGCGCCCATGCTGCCCGAGCGGTCCAGCACGATGGCCATGGCTACGGCGAGCTTCTTGTGGTCCTCCTTGAGCTCCATGCTCACCGGCAGGATATCATCGATGGGCGAGTCAAAGTACCCGCCCGAGCCGAAGCTGTTTCGCCCCCCGATCATGGCGAGCCCGCCGCCCTGTTCAGTGACATAGAAGTGCAGCGTATTGAGAAAGTCACCGGGCAGGACGTGGGCGGGAACATCGTTGAGGATGACTGCCTGCGCCCCCATGACGGTGCCGGGGGTGAGCGTGGAAAAATCAGTGATCAGCTGCACGGGTACGCCTGCCTGGGCAAGCGCTCCGGCCACTGGGTCGTTCGCGTACTGGCTCAGTAGGACGACTCGCGGTGCACTGTCGGCCATGACCCAGGTTTCGGCTTGGTTGTTTCCCGGGACGGGATCATTCGTATCCAGTATGCCGATACGGTAGCTGTGGCTGCCGGGCGGCGCATGCCGGTCCACCAGCCGGAAGTGCGCCCGCCCGTCCGCGTCGAAGGTAAATTCGCGGTTGGCGATGACCTCCTGGTCGCGCATCAGTCGGTAGCGTGTCGCATGGCCGACCGGCCCGGCTGCTTCTATCTCGAGCAGGAGCGGTTCGCCAGGGGAGAGGCGGGTGGGGGCGTTGAACTTTTCCACACGTGAGTCAGCGGAGCGATCCAACGAGGGAAAGCGATAATACAGTGGAATTCCGGCCTGGCTCAGTTTTTCACCAATGCCGGTGAGCTGCTCAGTGCTGTATCCGTCACTGAACAGCAGAATCTTGGCCGCGCGGTTCGGATCGCGTCCGGCGAGAGCCATCTGCACGGCGAGCGGGATATCGGTGCGGGCGGTGGCGTTTATCTCGGCGCTGGCGGCTCCGGCTGGGCGCTCGCTCGCCTCTGCGGCGAAATCCAGATAATGCAGAGTATCCCGAGCCCCTTGGCCTGATTCCACAAGCTGTTGCCACTCTTCCAGCGTGGGGCTCAGTGCGGCGCGGGCCGAGTCGGAACGGTCCACCAGTACCCATAGGTCCAGACCGGGCCGGACCTGGTTCATCTGCGGATCGACGAGGATGAGCGTGAGCAGTGCCAGGCAGAGCACGCGTAGCGGTCTCCACAGCCGCAGGCCGCGCAGCCACCAGCCGATGAAAGCCAGGGCGGGGATGAGCAGAAACCATTCGGGTCGTGCGAAGTGCATCATCGGCCCCTTTCCGCATAGTGCCAGCTGCCCAGCAGGACACCAGTCAGCAGGAGGACCCACCAGAGCTGATGGGCGTCGGTTTCACTGTTTGTTTCGGCCAGCTCTCGCCTGAGCGTGGCGAGTTCGGATAGCTTATCGGCCCGGCTCAGGTCGGCCTCGCGCACATCTGCGAAGTGCGCGGCCCCGCGCAGCAGCGGCTCGCCGTCCACCGTGATCGTGATCGGTCCCGGTCGATCTGGCGCATTCAGGGTCAGGTGTGGGGTGGGGGCGACGCTTTCGCCATTAATGAGGACCTCCTGCGCGTCTGCGGGAAGCGCGGCGTTCACGCGCTGGCCCAGCTCGAAGTTCGCGGACTCATAGCCCGGCTTAACATCACGCAGTTGATTGACGAAACGCCCGATCAGCAGCACGGTGGCGGGAAGCTTTAAGGCGTTGCTTTCGCGTAGGGAAAAATTGAATATAAGGTCACGTCCGTCCGTCCGTTCACGCAGCCAGATAAGCGGCGTGCCGCCGAGCCAGACGAGCGGCGTCTCGCCGGGGCCGAGCTGGCGGGGGAGGACGCCCCCGCGCACGGTGAGGCCGTTCCAGTTGAGACCCGAGTTGAGCGGGTGGGCCTCGGCGTTGAGCAGGCCCGGCGGGAGGGTGCCCTCGGTGCCCGCGGGGGCAAAGAGAATCTGGTTGCGTGCGTCACTGTCGAGGGAATGCAGGCCGTCCGACTCCGCGGCGAGCAGGTCCGTTTGTCCGTTCAGGGTGCCCTGGTAGGTCTCGCCCAGACTTTTTAAAAGGTTGCGCAGGACGGAGGCCGTATCCGCATTTTCGATACGCACCTGATAGGCGATGCGCTTGGGCTCGGGCCAGACGAGGGGCAAGCGGTTGTCGATGGGCCAGGCGTCGTCTTCGAGCACGAGCGTAAGGGCGTTGACGCCTGCGGGGAGGGCTCCGGAGAGGGCGAGGGTGCCGTTGGCAGGCAGCTGTGCCCGGCGCGGTTCGGTGCGCTCGCCGTTGATCTCGATCCACCACTGGCGCTCGACGGGGCGGTCACTGTAGTTGCGGAGCATGGCCTGCCAGACGGCGTCCCCGGCCTGCATGCCCACGTGCAGCCCAGCGAACCCGGCGTTGTCCAGCGGCGTGCCCACGCTCAGGATGGCCGTCTCGTGGGGGCGCTCGGTGGGCACGTGATCAGTGACGAAGATCACCGCCCCTTCCGTGCCCACGAGGGCGCGGGCTGTGCCGACGGCTCCGGCCCACTCGTGTGTACCGAGGCGGGGACGCCACTGCCCGACGGCCCGGAGAAGGGCTTCGCGGTCCGTGCCGCGGGTGAGGACGGGGGCGCGCGGATCGCTTTCCATGAGCAGCCAGTCGGTGCGCGCGGCGGTTTTCTCCAGAGCTGCGGTTTCGGTGCGCAGGGAGTCGAGCAAGGTGTCTTGGAACGCCTCCATGGACAGCGAGCTGTCGAGGACAAGAGCGATGCGTTGCGTGGTCTGCGGGCCGATCCAGCGCGGCTGGAGCAGCAGCCAGGTAATCAGCAGGGCGGCAAGCACTTGCAGCCAGAAGGCGATCGAGTGCTTCCAGAAAACGAATTTGCGCCCGCCTCGGCGTTCCATTGATCCGCGCTGTACGAGAAAGAGCGTGCTGATAACCAGTGGGCGGCGGTTGCGGTGCAGGCAGTGGATGAGCACCAGAGCGGGGATCATGGTCAGCCCCCACCAGCCGAGTGGGTTGGAAAGGATCAGTTGCACAGCTCGACTCCTCCCTGCGGGCCGGCGGTGGCCAGGAGTTGTTCGGCCAGCGTGCCCGCGTCAGGCACACGGACGAAGGCGGCCCGCGTGCGGGTGGCGGCGTCCGCCCAGCCGGTGAAGTGCCCCTCGTAGCGAGCGTGGTAGTCCTCGATGTCCTGCCGGGTGAAGTGGCGACGCACGCGCTTGCCGTTCTCGCAGTCGAGAAGCTCCACGTCGCCAAGCCAGGCGGGGCGCATCTCGGAGCGGGCGTACACGCAGTAGAGCACGACCTGGCTGCCGTTGCGGGCGAGGAGGTTCATGGCTTCACCGGGGTCCTGCTCGTAGAGAAAGTCTGACACGACCACGCGCATGGACTGCGTGCTCCAGGGAATGCGCGGCCAGTCCGGGGCACTCGCCGTCCGGGCGGGGGCGGCGTTGTCACCGGGCAGGGGCCAGTCGCCCACGCGCAGGCTCTCGGGCTGGGGCCGTAAAAGCTCGCCGCCGCGCACGAGGGTGACGTTGAGCAGGGCGGCGTTGCGCCAGGCGCTGTGGCAGGCGAAGTAAAACAGCTCCAGCGCACGGGTGGCTTTGGCGGGCTCGACGAACATCGACTCGGACAGGTCCAGCACGAGGTCCACCTGCGGGCGCACTTCCTCGCGGTAGAGCTTCATCGTGTAGTGGCCGCTGCGGGCGTAGGCTTGCCAGTTGATGTAGCGCGGGTCGTCGCCGGGCACATAGGGGCGGTGGTCCTGAAAATCAATCGAGCTGCCGATCCCGGCCCCGGCCCAGTTGCCCGTCTGCCCGCGCCAGCTCTGCCGGTTAAAGGGTAGCCTAAACTGTCCGGCAGCGGCCTCGCACGCGCCGATCAGGGCACTGAGCGGCTGATCGGTACCGGCTTGTTCCAATCGCTCCCCGATGGTCATGAGCGCTTAGCTGGAGGTTTCGAGGACGGGCGGCGCGACGACGCTTTCGCGGGCGCTGCGTGCCTGCCGGTTGGCGCGTGCCTGCTTTTCCATCCGGATGACGAGCCGCCGTTGCGGGAAGGCTTTTATAGCGATGGCGACGAGCGAGAGTGCGGTCATGACGAGACTGGCGATCATGTACACGTCTCGATAGGGGAGGTTAGCATCTCCGAGGTCCTCCATTATGTAGAGAACCAGGACCGAGGTGGGGCTCCAGCACGCGGCCAGCGTGAGGTGTGTGTGTCCAAACTCGTCGAAGAGGTGCAGCAGCACCATAATCAGCACGAGGCCCAGTTGAAAGAGGAACATGCTCAGGCCAAAGAACCGTCGTCCCAGCCCCACCCAGAGCAGAACCGCGAAGGGGAAGAGAAACGCGCCGATCAGCAGCCGAATTATCTCAATATCTTCGTTGCCCATCGTTTCGCCGCCCCACACGAGCCCGAATAGAAAGAGCCCGAATGTGACCAGGCTGAAGACGACCGAGGAGGCCCAGCCAGGATACAGGAGGCGTCCGGCCATGCGCCCAGCCCAGCCGAGGCGCACGAAGGGCTCGTACACGGAGGGGGACGCCGAGGCGGGGCGGCAGAGGCCGTCCCAGCTTACAAAGAGGAAGCCGATCCAGAAGAGGATATTGGGCATGACGAGGTCGTCGTCCCAGGCGTAGCTGCCCGCGCCCACCAGCAGCATGAGCAGGAGAATGAGACGCTTGGGCGTGTCATGGTTTTCCTCGATCGGGCTGAAGCGGGCGGCGGCGAACTCCATTGCCAGGGCCACCAGCAGCCCGCCGCTGAGCAGGATCAGTGGAATCTGCGCGAGCAGGTCGCTCATCTGCCTGAAGCTCTGCACGAGCAGACCGATCAGCGCGGGGATCGTCCACAGGCCGCCGACCACGAGGAGGAACCAGCGCACGAGGGGCGAGCGGATGACCGAGACACTGACGGTCAGCCCGGTCAGGATGGCCGAGGCTGCGAGCAGGATCAGCGCGATGAGCAGGCTCTCGTGAAACTCGACCGAGCCGATATAGTAGCGCAGCACCAGGTAGGGCAGCAGCGCCATGACGATGAGCGTACCCTGGGCCACGATGGCGAGCCACTTGCCATAAACAATGCGCCTGGCGGTCAGGCGCGTGAGCACCATCAGCTCCAGCCGCGAGCCGCGGTTCTCCGAGCTGAGGGCTCCGGAGCCCATCAGGGGCAGGATGCCCAGCAGGAAGCCCCCGACGATGATCCAGAAAAACGCGTCCAGTTCGGAATTGTTGCTCCCGCCGGATTCTTTCACCGCCATGCCGAAGATCAGGTAAAAGACCATGACCACCTGCACGATGAGAAACACCAGCGTGTAGGCCCGCGAGCGCACGCCCTGGCGCAGTTCCTTGACCAGAATCGGGTTGAACCGCCGGGCCAGCCACTGGGAGATGCTGTCGGGTAAAAGCTTCATGAGGGCTGCCCTCCGAGGATTTCGACGAACGCGTCTTCGAGTTTGCGTTCGATCCGGTGAAATTCATAGACCCGCAGCCCGGCGGCCAGCAGCTCTTGCAGGAGCGCCGCGAGTTGGGCCTCGGGGGGGGCGTCCCCGGCCTTTTCGACCACGAGCTCGATGTAGTCCGCTTGCTCGCCCCGCCGAGTGATGCCGGGGCGGGCGGCCAGCCACTGCTCCAGCCGGTAGGCCTCGTCGAGGCAGCGCAGGCGCACGTGCAGGTGCCCGTCGCTTTTGTGAAAGCGCAGGCTCTCGGAGGTGCCGTGGTGGACCATGCGCCCGTTGTCGATAAAGAGCAGGTGGTCGCACATTTCGCCCAGCTCGGAGAGGATGTGCGAGCTGATGAAGAGCGTCTTGCCCCGGGCCGCGAGGAGTTTGACCAGATTTTTGAACTCGATGCGCGCCTTGGGGTCGAGCCCGGCGGCGGGCTCGTCGAGGACGAGCACCTGCGGATCGGAGAGGAGGGCGCGGGCCAGACACAGGCGCTGAGTCTGGCCCTTGGAGAGGGCGTTGCTGGGGCGCTCGGCGAGCACGTCCATGTCGGTAAAGGCCAGTACCTCGTCCACCCGGCGGGTGCGCTCGGCCCCGTGCAGCCCGAAGGCGCGTCCGTAAAAGTCCAGGTACTCCCACACGTCCATGTTCGGGTAGGCCTCGAAGTGGTCGGGCATCCAGCCGATCAGGCGACGGATTTCGTGCGGGTGGTCGAGGGTGTTCAGGTTGCAGATTTCGATACGGCCCGCGTCGGGCACATCGAGCGTGACCATCAGGCGCATGGTCGTGGTCTTGCCTGCGCCGTTGGCCCCGATGAAGCCCACGATCTGCCCGGCGTCGATCTTGAAGCTCAGGCCGTTGACGGCCTGGACCCGCCCGAAGGCCCGGTAGATGTTATCAACCTCGATGATGGTCATGGCCGGGCCTCCTCGGTGGCGGTGGGGGCGGTTTTCGCGGCGGCGATGACCAGCCCCGTATACGGCTGCCAGTCGATGCCCGAGACGGTCTGCGGACTATCCCCCGTGTAGTGCTCGACACTGGCGTAGATGTGGTCGGGCTGGATGTCCATGGGGTTGAGTGTCTCCATCGTGGATTCGCTGAAGTAGTTTAGAACGTCACCCAGCCAGCGTTCGAACTCTTGGCGGGAGACCGGTTCGAGCGGGGCGGGCTTGCCGGTGGTCACGTCGCGGGCGCGGTAAATCGTTCCCTCGTCCGTGGTCAGGTAAAGCTCGGGGCACGTCCCCGGGAAGCTGGAGACCACGGCCAGCTCACCGTCGCGGAGCTGGATATCGAACCCGGCGCGGGTGGGGCGGATTTGCGTCAGGGCCACGCCCTGCACCCGGCGGCTGCCGAACCACGCACCCCAGCAGGTTGCTTCGTTAAACCCATAGGTGCCGTCGAGCAGCAAGTCGCGCCCGCCGGTGGCCTGGCTGCCCAGAGGAACGGGCCAGACGCCTTCGCCCGGCTCAAACTCGCGCCCGAGCAGCAGGCCGGTGCGGGCGAACTGCTCCTCGATGAGGACTTCCTGGTTGCTCCCTTCGGGCAGGATAAACAGCCGGGCGACCTGGCCCTCGCCCCCGACGCCGTCAGCCACGAGGATGAAGACCGAGATCAGCACGCAAAAGGCGACCGAGATCAGCGGGGTGGTGAAGAGCAGTCGGTAGCGCTTGCGCCCCCGGGCGAAGACCCACAAGTTGACCGGCCCCACCACAATCCCGAAGGCGAGCACGGAGAGCGTGACCAATGGGAAGTTAACCCCCTTTGGCTGGTAAAACTCGGAGACCGCCACCTGCGGAATGTCTGTCTTGGGGAGGAAGGCGTCCGATGCTGGCCGCATCCGGGCTAGGTCGCCGTTGAGAGAGGCCGGGCGCATCCAGAAGTTCGCCCCCAGTGCGTTGTAGAGTTCAAGTATTTCGTCGGAGTAGTGTGCCTCGCCGCCCTCCTGGAGCGCGACCTTCGAGGGGAACTGAAAAAGCTCCTCCTCGCTCAGGAAAGGGTAAACCCGCACGACGCCCGCGCCGTGGGCGATCAGGCCGTGGCCCTCGCCGGGCAGGCCGGAGACGGGGGCGCTGTCGGGGGTGCCCTTGTCCTTGAGGATGCGCAGGTCGCCGCCCTGGGCCACCCATTGGAGGATGGGGCGGAGCTTCTCGGGCGTGGCCTTTTCCCAGTCACTTTGCTGGAACCAGAGAATGTCCACCCCGGTGTACCCGCGCCAGTCCTGCGGAAAAAAGCCCAGCTCGCAGGTGCCGGAGATCAGTTCGCAGTCGTTACGCTGGAGATAATCTTCCAGCCGCGATCCGTATTTGAGCCGCAGGGTGTCCGAGGCGATACCGTAGAGCTGTGTCCGGCTCGAATGTCGGCCCGCCAGGCTGTCCACCCAGAAACTACCAGCGGTACCAGGGCCGGATACCTCGACCTGGCAACCGCTGGTGTAGCCGGCGCTGTCGATGACGGGGCTGAGCAACTCAAAGCTGCGCCGCTGGCCTGCAGGGACGCTTAGTTCCTGCTGCCACTCGGTTTTGACCTCGACATGGCCGCCGTACCATCCGTTGCATTCGCGGCTGCTGCGGACGGTCCAGGTCTTGTCGGCGTTGGTGGTGTTGACGATGGTGAGGCGCAGCGGGTAGTAGCCGCGTTCGGGCAACTTGTCGAAGGCTCTCGTCATTTCCGCAGTGATGCCGCTGCCGGGCTGGGTCTCCATCCTGTAGATTTCTATGGCGGACGCGGAGAGCGGCGCCAGCAGGCAGCCTAGAGTGACGAGGGGGAGGATAAAGGCGCGGGGGCTCATGACAGCTTGGCGGCGCTGAGGGACTTTGGCAGGGCCTTGACCTCGGGGGAAACTTCGTCGAGCAGGGCCTTGACGAGGGCGGCGGGGGTCTGCCCCTGCATCTTGGCCTGATAACTGAGGATGATGCGGTGTCCGAGCACGGCGGGAGCGACCGCCTGCACGTCCT
The DNA here is from genome assembly GCA_030673825.1 of Verrucomicrobiota bacterium JB024. Taxonomy (GTDB): domain Bacteria; phylum Verrucomicrobiota; class Verrucomicrobiia; order Opitutales; family Cerasicoccaceae; genus Ruficoccus. The sequence goes on from JAUTCS010000159.1 coordinate 69,123, forward strand.
CGGCGCAGGTGTGGACGCGGCCCTCCAGCAGGGCGCGGGCGCGGGCCGCCGCGGCCAGGCCGATGGCGGCGCGGGGGCTGGCCCCGTAGCGCAGGTCCTGAGACATCGTAGAGTGGCCGGGCACGGTGGCGTCCACCAGCCGGGCGATGTAGGAGCCGACCACCTCGGGCAGGTAAACCTCCTGCGCGCGCAGGCTCAGCTCGTTCAGCCGCTCGCCATCCATGACGGACTTAACCGTCGTATCCTCGCCGATGGTGCGGTGGGTGAGGATGCGCTGGAGCGTGTCCACGTCGCAGTGGTGCACCTCTAATTTAAACAAAAAGCGGTCGAGCTGGGCCTCGGGCAGCGGGTAGGTACCCTCCAGCTCGATGGGGTTCTGCGTGGCGAAGACCAGGAAAGGCGCGGGCAGGGGGTGCGTCTCGCCCATCACGGTGACGCGCTTTTCCTGCATGGCCTCCAGCAGCGCGGACTGGGTCTTGGGGCTGGCGCGGTTGATTTCGTCGGCCAACAGCAGATTGGTAAAGACCGGCCCGCGCTCGAAGACGAATTTGCGCTGCCCCTCGACCTCCTGAAGCATCGGGTTGCCGGTGATGTCGCCGGGCAAGAGGTCGGGCGTGAACTGAATGCGGCTGGTCTGGATTTGCAGGGCCTTGGAGAAGGCTTTGACCAGCTCGGTTTTGCCCAAGCCGGGCAGGCCCTCCAGCAGGATGTGCCCCCGCGCCAGCATGGCCACGGTGACGTGCTCAATGAGTCGGTCCTGCCCGAAGATGACGTCCGCCACGGCCTGCCGCAGCTGCTTGAGTTCGCCCGCCGACTCGGCGGCCAGGGATTCGTCCAGGGGTGGTTTCATAAAACAGGGGAGGATGGCTGGGAGGGGTAAGGGGCGACAATGATTAATATCACAACGCGGAGGGTTTTTATTGGAAATAGTCTTCGAGGATCGCTCGCTCCTGCGGGGTGTAGGTCTCGCGCCAGACGACGTCGCCGCCGTCGCCCAGCTCGGCCGCTTGGCCGGACTCGGCCCCGGCACGGAAGTCCGTATCCGCCTCGTCGTTACCGGGGCGTGAGGAGATGCCCACCGTCTCGCCCAGTACGGCGGCGCGCATGTCCTGGTTGGAGACGCCCTCGCGGGCGGCGGTTTCCAGCGAAGTACCGTCGTCGCTCATGACGAGGGGGGCCGGGCCGGGGCCGCGCTGGATTTCGCCCATGCCCATCTGGCTCACCTGGAGGCTGACGGCTTCGAGGTCCATGTCGCTCAGTCCGGCGGCACCGCCGCAGCGGCCCGCACTCTGCTGGAGACGTTCCTGCATCTGCTGCATCTGCTCGGGGCTGAGGCCCTTCATCTGGGAAAAATTCATCTGCTGGAGTTGGCTGAGGAGTTCGGGGTCAAGCCCGGGCTGACTCATCTGGAGCTGTTCGAGCTGCTTGAGCCAAGCCTGGTCGAGGGCTTCGGCCTGTGCGCCACTGAGCATGGGGACAGCCTGATTTTTCGCCATCTCCTCCAAGAAGGTGCCGGTGGATTGGAGTTGGCGGGCCAGCTCCTGCATGGCTACGCGGGTCTCGTCCCGGAGCGCTTCCCCGGCCTCCAGCGAGCCCTGCGTGTACCACTCCTCCTTCGGGCGGTCGCGCAGCTCGCTCAGGCGGTCTTCGAGCTTGTCAATGTCCTCGTTGTCCACGAGGCGCTCCTCCTTGAGCAGCTCGGTCCAGTCGGCCACCTGCGTCCAGGCGGAGGGTTCGACCGCGTCCCCGGCCACGGGCTTGGCATCGACCGGCTGGATGGGCAGCCAGAGCCCGGCCAGGACAAAGGCCCCCGAGTACACCAGGGGCAGCAGTGCGACGTGGGCGCGCAGGCCGATGACCTTGCCGTGGTATTCGCTCGGGGCGGGCCAGGGGAGGGTACCGGCGTGGGCGCAACTGAGGCGGTTTTTCAACCCCTGGGCAGTTTCGATGCGCAGGAGCGCGTCGGAAACGGTAAACTCACGTCCCCGCAGCCGCCAAAGCGCCCACAGCGCGGCCAGGGCGAGCGCCAGCAGGTACCAGGGGAGCCCGGCGGTGACCTCGCCCCCCGAGCGGCGGGCGATCAGCAGGTACGCCGCGAAGACGAGGTTAATCCCCGCGAACAGCGGCATCAGGCTTTGCCAGAACCACGCGGCATTCACAGCGAAGGCCCACTGGCGCGCGCGCCTGAGCCAGAATGCTGCTGCGGGGTCCTTTGCCATGAGACGTAAGGTTACTTTCAGGTATCACTTCGGCAATGCCAAAGCCACACACCCGTCGAAAAGCCCCTCCGAATCGGGCCCGGACGGGAGAAAATCGCTGGATGGTTCACCGGGGGCATCTTTCAGCTTTCATTGGGGGGCCGACGTGCTAAAAGACTAAGGTCTTCACGCTGCTACGCGCCTATGCCCGCTTTTTTTGAATTCCGCGACATCGGACACCAGTTTGGGAAAACTCCGGTCGTCGAAAAGGTGAACCTGTCCCTGAACCGGGGGGAGGTCTTCTCACTGGTCGGCCCCAGCGGCTGCGGCAAGACGACCCTCCTGCGCATCGCCGCCGGCTTCATCCAGCCCACTCGCGGGGCGGTCCTGCTCGACGGCGAAGACATCACCGCGCTTCCCCCGGACAAGCGCAAGATCAACACCGTTTTCCAGAACTACGCGCTCTTCCCGCACCTGAGCGTGTTTGAGAACATCGCCTTCGGGCTGCGCGTGGCCAAGAAGTCCAAGACCGACGTGACCCGCGCCGTTGGCGAGATGCTGGAGCTGATCGACCTGGCCGAGCACGCCCGGAAAAAGCCCGCCCAGCTCAGTGGCGGCCAGAAGCAGCGCGTCGCCATCGCCCGCGCCCTGGTCAACCAGCCGGACCTGCTCCTGCTGGACGAGCCGCTGGCCGCGCTCGACCTCAAGCTGCGCCAGCGCATGCTGCTGGAGCTGGACCGCATCCACGAGGAGGTCGGGACTACTTTCCTTTACGTCACGCACGACCAGACAGAGGCCATGAGCCTCTCCGACCGCATCGGGGTCATGCACCAGGGCAAGCTTTTGCAGGTCGGGACCCCGGCGGAGATTTACGAGTCGCCCGAGTCGAGCTTTGTCGCGGCGTTTATCGGGGACACGAACTTCGTCGTGGGCAAGGTCCGGCGCATCGTGGACGAGAACCGCTTCGTCCTGGAGGCCGAGTGCCTGGGCGAGATCGTCGTGTGGCGGGACAAGCCCGTCGCCGTCGGCGATCAGGTTACCGTTTCCATCCGCCCGGAGAAGTTCAGCCTGCAAAAGACCCGACCGGCCACCAACGGCGAGACCTCCAACTCCGTCCCGTGCAAGATCGAGGAAGTGATTTACCTCGGCCCGCAGACGCGCTACTGGGTGCGTTCGGCGGACCAGTTGATCTCCGTCATCCAGCAGCATGCCAACTACCTGCTGGACGAGACGCCGCTGGCCTGGGGCGACGAGGCCTGGTTGACCTGGCGCGCCAACGACGGCTTCATGCTCAACGCCTACCGCGAGGCCGACGAGGCGCTGCTCACCCTGCCCGACGACTGAGATGAAACCGCTGCGCTCGATCAAAGTGAGCCCGGTCCACGACGGGCCGCTCAAGCCCGGTCGCCTCGACCGCCGGGAGTGGGCCCTGACCCTGCCGACCATTATCTGGCTCGTGCTGCTTTTCGCCGTGCCCACGGCGCTGGTGTTTCTCATCGCCCTGCGCCCGGCCAATCCCGCCGGTGGCATCGGCGAGGGTTGGACCCTGGCCACGCTGAAGGACCTCATGCAGCCGGCGTACCCGGCCATCATCTGGCGCACGGTCTGGCTCTCAGTCGTGGCCACGGCGATCTGTCTGGGCTTGGCGCTGCCGGTGGCCTATTATCTGGCACGGCTGTCGCGCCGCAGCCGCCAGTGGGTGCTGCTGCTGGTCATCCTGCCGTTTTGGAGCAACTTTCTCATCCGCATTTTCGCGTGGCGCACGGTGCTGCACCCGGACGGCTGGCTCAAGCAGGGGCTGGTCTTCCTGCGGCTGATGCCCGAGGACGCCACGCTGCTTTACAACTCCGGGGCGATCCTGCTCGTGCTCGTGTACACGTATTTGCCCTTCGCCATCCTGCCGCTGTACGCCGCCGCCGAGAAGTTCGACTTCGCGCTGCTGGAGGCGGCCCGCGACCTCGGGGCCAAGCGTTTCCGGGCCTGGTGTACGGTGTTCCTGCCGGGCGTGAGTCGGGGGCTGTTGACGGCGCTGCTGGTCGTCCTCATCCCCGCGCTGGGCTCCTACGCGATCCCCGATCTGGTCGGCGGGCCCGGCTCCGAGATGATCGGCAACAAGATCGCCCAGCGCGTTTTCTCCGACCGTAACCTGCCGCACGCCGCCGGGCTGTCCGCGCTGCTGGCCATGGCCGTGATGGTCCCGGTCATCGTGATGCTGCTGGCCCGCCGCGACGAGTCCAAGGGGGGAGGGCGTCCGTGAAACGCTCGCGCTTCCCGTTTGTGGCTACGACGCTGATCCTGGTCTTTTTGTACCTGCCGATCCTGGTGCTCTTCGCCCAATCCTTTAACGACGCGCGCTTCGGCGGGAGCTGGAACGGCTTTACCCTGAAATGGTACAAGCTGCTCTTCGAGCACCGCGGGGTCATCACCGCCACCGAGAATACCCTCATCGTGGCGGTGACGGCGACGCTCCTGTCCACCGTATTGGGGACGCTCGCGGCGTGGGCGCTGCATCGCTTCCAGAGCCGGATGCAGAAGGTCCATCAGGTGCTGATCTACGGCCCGCTCGTGGTGCCGGACATCCTCATGGGCATCAGCCTGTTGCTGCTCTTTGTCAACCTCTCCGTTCCGCTCGGGCTGGGAACGGTCATCGTGGCGCACTCGACCTTCGGGCTCAGTTACGTGGCCTTTGTCGTGCTGGGACGCTTGCAGGAGTTTGACCACTCGTTGCTGGATGCTGCGCGCGACCTGGGCGCGGGGAGTTGGACAACCCTTTGGCGCGTGCTCCTGCCGCTGCTGTGGCCCGGCATCGCCGCCGGGGCGCTGCTGGCCTTCACGCTCTCGCTGGACGACTTTGTGATCACGTTTTTCGTGGCCGGGCCGGGTAGCTCGACCCTGCCCGTGCAGGTGTACGGCATGATGAAGCACGGCCAGCCCGCCCTCATCAACGCCCTGTCCGTCCTCTTCATGAGCGCGACTTTCGGGATCGTGTTGGCCAGCCAGTTCCTCCTGCGCAAGCGGTATGACTGACCCGTTTTTTTACAGGAAGGCCGGGAAGGCCAGAAAGGGATAGCGGGAACGACCTTTTTTCGCTCTTCCCGGTCCTACTGTTAAATCGCGTGCGTTATGAGAACCGCTGAGCAGGCAGACGCTCCCACTTTACGCATAATAGCGATTGACGCGGGCCGCGCAGGGAATGTGCTTTACCCTAACCGTTCGTCACTATGAAAAAACGCACCCTCCTCGGCGGCGCGATTGCGCTCATCATCGCCCTGTTCGCCCTGAACGCCTGCGGCCCCGCCAAGCGGGACCTCAACCTCTATACCTGGTCCGACTACATCGACCCGGAGCTGGTCAAAGCCTTTGAAGAGCAGTACGACTGCCGGGTCATCATCGACACCTTCGACTCGAACGAGGCCATGTACGCCAAACTCAAAGCCGGAGCCAAGGGCTACGATCTGCTCGTGCCGACCAGCTACATGGCCGAGGTGCTCTACAAGGAGAAGATGATTCGCGAGCTCGACCTCGCGCAGATCCCGAACGCCAAGTATATCGACAAGAACTACCTCGACGGCAAAGCCTTTGACAAGACCATGGCCTACAGCGTGCCCTACATGATCGGCACCACCGGCGTGGCCTACCGCGACGACAAGATCGAGGATGTCGAGGACTCTTGGGCGATCTTTGGCCGCGAGGACCTCAAGGGCCGCATGACCATGCTCAATGACATGCGCGAAACCCTCGGAGCCGCGCTCAAGTACCTCGGCTACAGCCTTAACACCACCGACGAGACCCAGATCAGCGCCGCGGGCGACCAGATCATCAAGTGGAAGGCCAACCTGGCCAAGTTCGAGAACGAGCAGTACAAAAGCGGGATTGCTTCGGGCGAGTTCTACGTCGTGCAGGGGTACAGCGGCGACATTCTCCAGGTGCAGGAGGAGAGCGAGAACGTCGTGTACATGCTCCCGAAGGAGGGCTTCGCCATCGCCTGTGACGACATGGTCATCCCCACCGACGCCACGGACGCCGACTTGGCCTACGCCTTTATCAACTTCGTCCAAAACCCGGAGAACGCCGCCCGCAATGTCGAGTACGTGTACTACCTGTGCCCGAACACCGGCGCGTACCAGCTGCTCCCTGAGGAGATCAAGGAAGACCCGGCGGTCTTCATCCCCGAGGACCTGCTTGACAAGGCCGAGACCATCCGCGACCTCGGCCCGGACAACCAGAAGTATATCCAGGTCTGGGACCGCGTGAAGAGCGCGAACTGAGGCACAACAACGCCGTCACCGAGATAGCCTCCGTCGTGCCCTGATTAACTCCGGCGCGACGGGCATGTTTGCGGCTTGGCCGTCAGCGGCGCTTCGCCGCACGGCGTGCCTTGTGCTTTCTCAGGGTCGGGCCGTCCACCCAGTGCGGGCGCACCAGGGTTTCCTTCGGGGAGAGGGGAAAGCCGGTCTCGCCGCGCAACAGGAGCAGGTGCAATTGCTCGATGGCCATCTCTCCGGAGATGTCCAGGTGTTGGGCCAGTCCCGCCGCCTCCACATCGGTCGTGTCCCGCGAAACCAGCGCGACACCGATATCGCGCGGTACCCGGTATTTGGCCTGCTTCAGCCAGTCGAGGATGAGGGGCGAGTTGGTGATGACCACCTCGGGGCGGTGTTCCTCCACCCAGGCGAGAAAGCGCTCAGGGGTAAAGGCGTCGGGCAGGCAGGGCGGGACGATTTCCAACTGCGAATCGGGGAGGAATATTTCTTTGCTCAGACCGCCGAGCCACTCATACCCGAGCCGCTTTTCCGCCATCAAGGGGTGAGCCAGCCCGATGCGGCGGTAGCCAAGTTGTTTCAGCTTGTCGCAGATGATCTGCACGGCATGAAAGGCTGCGCTGCCCACGCGGTGAAAAGGCAGTTCCTTCGGCGGAGCACCCACCGCGATAACCGAGTAGCGGTCCCAGTTCAGTCGTAGAGAGAGCGTCGGGGAGAACAACGGCAGCAGCACGATACCGCGGATGCCGCGCCCGTGCAGGATGCTGTCGGGGCGGTTGCTCGCCTCCAGATCGCGGCTGATCCGCATGACATCCAGCGCGTAGCCAAGCCGTCGGCAGGCCCGCTCCATCCCATCGAGAAAGGCATGAAACCACCCCGCGCGGATGTTGTCCTGCCAGCGGTCGTCCACGAGCGCCGCCAGGTTTGTCCCGACAGCATGCTTACGGTTGAGGTCGCGACGGGCGACGAGCGCGGACAGCACCGGGTCCGGCGTGTAGCCGAGCTGCGCGGCCGCCGCACGGACCTTCTGCTGGGTGGCGGCCAGGACGCGAGCGTCATTACGCAGCGCGTAGGAGGCGGTGGTGGCGGAAACGCCCGCCAGTTTTCCGACGTCTGCCAGGGTGGGGGCACGGGAGTCTGAGCGGGGTCGGGCTGTCATCTTATAGATAAGACTGGGGCGGCATTGCCGCGTTGGCAAGCCTGTAGCAAGGTGGCGGACAAGAGATTACCCCGACCTCGCTCCATGTCCGCCCTCGTGAAATTCACCCGCCAGATGCCAGCGTTCACCTTGATCGAGTTGCTGGCGGTCATCGCCATTATCGGGATTCTCGGGGCGGTGATTATTCCGCTGACGGGCAAGATCCGCAAAAGCGCGCGCAGTACCGAATGCGTCAATAACCTGCGGCAAATCGGCGGGGCGTTGTTTCTGTACGCGGCGGATCACGGGAACTGTTTGCCGCCGGTGTCCGACCCTTATCCCGCCGAGCAGGAAAAGATGTGGCAGTATGCGATCTGGTCCTATCTGGGGTATGACCCGAAGGCGTTTAATGTGCCCGAGAACGACTTCGCGGGCACGCGTGGGGCGGACGAGAATATTTTTCACTGCCCTGAAACCCGCGATAACCCGGTCGCGGCCCCCTCGGTCTCCAGCGGCGTCAACGGCAACAAGATGTCCTATGGGCTCAACCCGCGTGAAGCGGGGGCGGGCAGCATTCCCATCCCGCTCGCTCGGGTGAAGACGCCGGGGCGGACCTCCATGGTGAACGAAACCAGCTACTGCCTGGGCGGGGCTTGGGGGTACACTCAGTTCTTCGGCCTGCTGCCCCATGGCGATGGCACCAACGTGCTTTTCTACGACGGGCATGTCGAGTTCCGGACCTTCGACACGATCCCCTCGGACCGGGCCGATCCTTTCTGGCAATAGTGCCACCTTCTTTTCTCCTCAAACCACCAACTCCTACAGGATATGAAAACAGACTCCCAGCTCTGGGCCTCCCGGGCCCGTTCCACTGCCGCCGTGCTTGCCTTCGGACTGGCCCTTGCCCTGCCAGTCCAGGCTCAGGTCACGACCGGCTTTGAGACCTCCAGCGGCTATACCAGCGGCGCGTCCGTCATCGGGGTGGACGACACTGGTATCGCGGGCAGCGCCGTCTGGCAGACGGTGTTTATCGATACCGGCGGCGCCACCGCCTCCCCGGCGAACCCCCAGACCGGTGAGCTCGCCATGCGCGTCAGCTCCGATGCCACTCAGGTGTATGGAGGGAAGCTCTTCCTGCAGGGCTCAGGCCTCGTGTGGAACGACCCCCAGCAGCGCGTGAACTTCAGTTTCGGCATGGCTATCTCGAGCTTCAGCGCGGGCACCGGTAACCAGGTGATGGTTTACCTGGGCGAGAACACGGTATTGCCGGGCACGGGCAAGTACTGGGTCGAGCTCATCTTCACCAACGGCGAGCTGCAATTGTGGAAGGGCAATACCAGCGCCAACAACTCCGCCGTGAGCATCGGCAGCTACACGACCTTCTCCAACCTGGGCGAGTATATCACCTTCGACATCACAGTCGCTCCGGTGTCCAAGACCTACACGAGCGTCACCCTGTCGGGAACGAACTCGTCGGTGGACCTGACCTCATCCTTTGAGGGTGTGTCGCTTCCGAGCTACAACGGCACGCCTGACCAGTGGATTCAATTCGTGGTCGGCAGTAACGACACCGTGGTCGTGGATTTCGACAATGTGAATGTTAACAACATCAGTATCCCCGAGCCCTCCACCTACGGAGCCGCTTTCGGTGTCGTCGTGCTGATGTTGGCCGCCCTGCGTCGTCGTCGTCGATAGCAGGAGAGGTTTTTTCCTCTCAAATACCATTCGCAACCGGGCCAGGATACCCCGGTCGCGGATGGGAGGGAGTGCTGTGTGCCGTTGTCCGGGGTCGCCCCGGCAACGGCACTTCTTTTGGAAGAACGCTGTACTCAGGAGGCGGCCAGCTGCCGCAGGGTCGTGATATCCCGCAACGGCGGTGAGCCGAACTGGCGACTGTACTCCCGGCTGAACTGTGAGGGGCTTTCGTCGCCGACTTCAACGGCCGCGCTCAACGTCCTGACGGTTTACCTGGCGCGGGAGCTGAAGGACACCGGCATCAAGGTCAACTCCGTGTGCCCCGGGCTGACCGCCACGCGCTACGTGGATTCTCCCTACGCCCACCCGGTGGAAGTCGGTGCCGCGATCCCGGTGCAGTATGCGCTGATCGACGACGACGGCCCGACAGGCGGGTTCTTTGACCGTAACGGTCCGCACAAGTGGTAACGGGGTCTGTACTCTCAGCCCGTTGATGAGGAAGGGGCGTGCAGGTTTCGTCCGGTTTTCATTACGGTGAAATGCCCGGCGATGCCTGCCGCCTCTGACTTGCCTTTCCGGCGCGGCTTACTCGCCGATGATTTTGACGAGGGCGCGCTTCTTGCGTTTGCCGTCGAACTCGCCGTAAAAGATCTGCTCCCAGGGGCCGAAGTCGAGCCGCCCTTCGGTCACGGCGACGGTGACCTCGCGGCCCATGATGGTGCGCTTGAGGTGGGCGTCGGCGTTGTCCTCGTAGCCGTTGTGGGCGTACTGGTCGTGGGGCTTTTCGGGGGCGAGTTTTTCCAGCCAGCGCTCGAAGTCGGCGTGCAGGCCGGACTCGTCGTCGTTGATAAAGACGCTGGCGCTGATGTGCATGGCGTTGACCAGGCACAGCCCTTCCTGAATGCCGCTCTCGCGCAGGGCGGTCTCGACCTCATTCGTGATGTTGATCAACTGGCGGCGCTGCGGAATGTTGAACCAGAGTTCCTTGCGGTAAGATTTCATGGACGCGGATGGTTGCGGGTTGGCGTGGCGCGCGGCGAGAGCGCCGGAGAGAACGGGTTATTCGTTCGGCAGGAGGGCCTTGTTACGGTAGCGCACGACCTTGATTTCGTCGGACTCGCGGAGGGTCTCCACAGGCGCGAAAAGCTGCTCAAAGGGCGGCAGGAAGGTGTCGCCGGGATAGTCGCCCTTGACGTGGGTGAGGAAGAGCTCGCTGCACACGGGAAGCGTCTCGGCGTAGAGCTGCGCGCCGCCGATGATGAACAGCTCCCCCTTGTCGGGCAGGCCGTCGAGTTCGGCCAGGCTGTGGATGACGGTGAAGCCCGGCGCGGGCAGATTTTGCTGGCTGGTGATAACGACGTTGTGCCGGCGGGGGAGGGGCTTTTTGATCTCCTCCATTGTACGCCGCCCCATCACGACGGTGTGGCCGCTGGTGGTCTGCTTGAAGAACGCCAAATCCTCCGGGATGCGCCAGGGCAGACCGCCGTTGAGGCCGATGGCGCGGTTTTTGTCCGCCATCGCGACGATGGCTTTCCAGGGTTTGATGGCGGAGGCGGAAGTCGGCATGCGGAAAAAAAGATGTTCGTGGGCTTAGACGGCGATGGGGGCCTTGATGGGCGGGTGCGGATCATAGCCGATCAGTTCCACATCGGTGTAGTCGAAGTCCTCCAAGCGCGTGATGGCGGGGTTGAGCTTCACCTGGGGCAGGGGGCGCGGCTCGCGTGCGAGTTGCTCGGCGACCTGGTTGAAGTGGTTCGAGTACAGGTGCAGGTCGCCAAAGGTGTGGATGAACTCCTTCGGGCGCAGCCCGGCGACTTGCGCGACCATGCAGGTGAACAGGGCGTAGGAGGCTATGTTGAAGGGCACGCCCAGGAACAGGTCCGCGCTGCGCTGGTAGAGCTGGCAGCTGAGTCCGCCGTCCTGCGAGACGTAGAACTGGAACATCGTGTGGCAGGGGGGCAGGGCCATCTTGCCCTCGGCGGCGTTGACGTGGGGTGGCTTGCTCTCGTCGGGCAGGTCCGCGACGTTCCAGGCCGAGACGATGTGGCGGCGGCTGTGGGGCTTGTTTTTCAGGTTGTCGATGAGCTCGTCGAGCTGGTTGATCCGGCGTCCGTCCGGGCACTGCCAGCGGGTCCATTGCGCCCCGTAAACCGGACCGAGGCTGCCGGACTCGTCGGCCCATTCGTCCCAGATGGAAACCTTGTGCTCGTTGAGGTAGCGGATGTTCGTATCGCCCTTGAGAAACCACAAAAGTTCGTAAACCACTGATTTCCAGTGGACTTTCTTCGTGGTCAGGAGCGGGAACGACTCTGCCAGCCCAAAGCGGGCCTGGGCCCCGAAAACACTGCGGGTGCCCACGCCGGTCCGGTCGGAACGGTTTTCACCCTGGTCCATGACGAGCCGCAGCAGATCGAGGTAGCCTTGCATGGGGGACAGATTTCGGCCAAACCGGGCCAAAGTCAATGACGGCCTGCGCTTTGGGCGGAGTTTGCCCCCGGAGCCGGTCAGACAGGGGCTCGCGGGCCTCGGGAAATTGCCGTATTGCATTGGGCAGGCGTTTAGGTGATAATAAGAGGTATGTTTCGTTGTCTTGCCTTTGCCCTCCTGTCCGCGGCGCTCGCCCTGCCCGCGTCCGCCGGCCTGAAGAAAATCAACTACGGCCAGCGCAGCTCGATCCAGGATGAGAAGGCGGACGACTTCGAGGTCAAGCAGCCCGAAATGAACACGCAGTTCGACGGGCAGCGGATGGACCTGAGCCAGTGGCACACCCAGTTCTCCACCCTCGGGCAGAAAAAGTCCGAGATGCTTAGCGGAGCCGACCGCTTTTCCGGCGAGAAGCAGGAGTTCGCCATGCAGGAGATGAAGATGAAAAACACCTCCATGGCTCCCGGCAACCGCAAGATGACCCAGCCGCGCAACTGGAACTACGCCATGGACAACTTGATGGCGGGCAAATTCCAGGGGGCGGAAATCACCTCGCCCGTTGGTCGCCAGATGCAGCAGTACATCGACGAGGTCAACCTGCGCGACATGAACCGTTACGTTTTCCAGAGCAACATGACCGAAGACGGCATCCCGGTCCAGCGCACCGGCGAGGGCGCGCTGAGTGAGATCCCCATGCAGTTGCGCGATAACGGTCGCCCCGTCTTCGACCCCGATGACGAAAACGGCGACCCTTCCGTCCTCTTCCGCAGCCCCTTCCAGCGCAACGGCTCCGACGATGAGGCCTCTGACGTGGATACCGCGCCCAGCAGCAGCTACAACCGTGACAACGGCTACACCACGACGACCCGCGTCCTGCCCGAGTCCCACAACAGCGACAAGTAAGGGCTGCACAGCCCCGCATTCATAGGGTGTTGCCCATCGGAGCCCTTTGGCCGCTGTCGGCAAATACTTTTCCTCACGCTCTTCACGCCATCCATCCCATCTCTACTCCATGATAGAAATCGAGTATGTCTATGACAAAGCCTACGCCCTGCGGACGGGGTGGGCTATTACCAAACGCCAGGGTCGTATTCTGATTCCTGCCTATTGTATCGTCCTGTTCCTCGCGACGGTAGGCGTCATCCTTCTGACGGTTGATAATATCCGAGCAGGTGCCAGATTTGATTTTATTGCACTTGGCATCGTCGTGTGGCTCTGGAGCGTGCCATTTTGGGTTCGATGGAGAATGCTCTCACGCTTCAAGAAGACGCCTCTTGCCGGTAAAGCGGCTAAATGGGCTATCGATGAAACCTCCCTGCGGCAATGGATTGGCGCAAGTGAGGGGACACTGAACTGGTCAGATATTTACCAGTGTGTTGAGATCCGCCGTGGCTTTTTAATCTATACTCAACCGAGCATGGCAGCTCTCCTCCCCGCCGAAGCCTTCGCCTCGGAGGCGGACAAAGAAAAGCTGCGCGGGTTTGCCCGCGCAGCCGGTAAGTTCAAGAAGTAGGCGCTTCGCCCGTTGCCCCATGGCCTTTCTCCCGGAAAGGCCATCCCGGTGCGCAGCACCGAGGGTCCAGGGCAAGCCCTGGTCAGAAGGTGTGGATGAAGAGGCCGGAGCGCAGCTTCGGCTCGAACCAGGTGCTCTTCGGGGGCATAATGGCGTCGGCATCGGCGATGTCGATGAGCTGGTCCACCGTGACCGGATAGACCGAGAAGGCAACGCCGCCGCCGTTGTCCACAAGCTTGATCAGTTCCTTGGTGCCGCGGATGCCGCCGATGAAGTCGATCTTCTCGCTGGTGCGCGGGTCGTCGATGTCCAGCAGCGGGGCCAGGATGTGGTCCTGCAGGCGGGAAACGTCGAGCCGGGCGATCGGGTCGCTCTCGCCGCCGGGGAATTTCAGGCTGTACCACTTGCCGTCGAGGTACATGGAGACTTCGCCGTAGGCGGCGGGCTCGGGGCTGGCGCCCTCGGAGACTTCGCAGACCTTGGCGATCTCGGCCACGAGCTGCTCGGGCGTGCGGCCGTTGAGGTCGTGCACGTAGCGGTTGTAGGGCAGGACGTTGAGCTGCTCGCCGGGGAAGATGACCGCGAGGAACCAGTTGTAGTCCTCCTCGCCGGTGTGGGCCGGATTGGCGGCGCGGCGCTCGGCCCCGACGCGGGCGGCGCTGGCGCTGCGGTGGTGCCCGTCGGCCACGTAGCACACGGGGACGGCCTTGAACGCCGCGATCAGGTCGGAGCCGCCGGGCACGCGCCAGACGGTGTGCTCGACGCCGTCGGGCGCGGTGAACTGCACAAAGGGCTTCTCCGCGGTGAGCTTGGCGACGATGGTGTCGATGGCCTTCTCCTCCTTATAGGTGAGAAAGACCGGGCCGGGGTGGGCCGAAAGGGTGCGGTTGAGCGTGGTACGGTCGTCCTCCTTGGCCTTGCGGGTCTTTTCGTGCTTCTTGATCAGGTTGTTCTCGTAGTCCTCGATGTGGAAGACCCCGACGACGCCGGTCTGGACGTGGCTGCCCATCTTTTGGCGGTAAAGGTACAGGCACGGCTCGGACTCGCGCACGAGCCCGCCCTCGGCCTCCAGGCGGGTGAGAGCGGCCTTGGCCTGCGCGTACACCTCGGGCGCGTAGGGATCGGTGCCGTCGGGCAGGTCGATCTCGGCCCGCACCACGTGCAGGAAGCTCAGCGGGTTGCCCGCGGCCAGCTCGCGCGCCTCGGCGGTGTTAACCACGTCGTAAGGCAAGGAGGCGATTTTCGGGGCCGACTCGGGAGCGGGCCGCAGTCCTTGGAAAGCACGAATACGCATAGGCCGTCCAAGCAAGCCGCCCGCGCCCCCCAAGGCAAGGGAAATTCCCGCCCATGGCCGCAAAACCGGCCCGCTGGCATCGCGACGCGGCAGCAGAGGTGCCCAGTCGGGGGTGGTCGGGTGTCCCGTATGAGCAGGTGGCGAAAACTGACCTTTACAGGCGCGGGGATTTCGCTTTCACTGCGGCCCTTATGGCAGGAGTTGGCAAACTACTCAAGCAAGCGAAGAAAATGCAGCAGAAGGTCGAGGCGATCCAGGAGGAGCTCACCGCGGCCGTGCTCGACATCACCGCCGGTGGCGGTGCCGTCGCCCTCAAGGTCAATGGCCAGGGCGAGTTTCTCGCCCTCAAGCTCGACCCCGAGTTTCTCAAGGAAGACGCCGAGATGGTGCAGGACACCATCCTAGAAGCCGTCAAGGAAGCCGCCGCTAAGGCCAAGGCCCTCAACGAGGAAAAGATGGCCGAAGCCACCGCCGGTTTCCAGATGCCCGGCTTCATGTAAGCGGGGAGCCCCCGCTGGCAATGAGGGGCTGCGCCCCTACGCGGCCAGACAGGCCGCTACCCCGAGAGAACGGCCAGACGCGTTTTCCCTCTTGTCTCCGGCGCGATCCCTTCAAAAATGGTTCGACTCAGTTTTGATGCCTTCGCTCTGCGATTAGGGAAAATGAGCGTCGCTCATTTTCCCTAATCGCAGACACGATGCGCCAGCATCGAAAGTGCAGGCTTTGCCTGCCGCGGGGTGTGGGGGTGCGAAGCCCCCACCATCAACCTCATCCCAACCAACCCACCTACACGTATGTCGGAATCACTGGAAAAGGTCGAAAAGCTGCTCAAGCAGTTGCCGGGGCTGGGTTATCGTTCGGCGGAGCGCATTGCGTTGCACCTGCTGGTGGAAAAGCCCGAGCGGCTGGAGCCGCTGGTGGAGGCGCTGCGGCAGGCTGCCGAGAACCTGCGCCGCTGCCCCATCACCGGGAACCTGACCGAGTCCGACACCTGCGCCATTTACGCCGACCCGGCCCGCCACCGCGAAGTCACTTGCGTGGTCGAGACCGTGCCCGACCTACTCGCCATCGAGCGCTCGGGCGTGTTCCGTGGGGTGTACCATGTGCTCCACGGCAAGCTCTCGCCCCTGCACGGCGTCGGCCCGTCCGACCTGAACTTCGCCAGCCTGCGCCGCCGCATCGACGAGGGCGAGGTGCACGAACTCATCCTCGCCCTGTCCAACGACATCGAGGGCGAGGCCACCTGCCACTACATCCAGGACGAGCTCCTCGCCGGGCGCGAAGACATCCGCCTCTCCCGTATCGGCTTCGGCCTGCCCAGCGGCGGTGGCATCACCTACGCGGACTCCGCCACCCTCAAAAGCGCCCTCGACGGCCGCCGGGATTTCTAGGGGGAAGGGGAGGGAGATTCTTTTTTCTGGGCTTGTGCAGCCCAGACCCGCAGCAGCCGCAGGCTGCACTTTCGATGCTGCGCATCGTGTCAGCGATTATTGAAAATGAGCGGCACTCAATTTCAATAATAGCTGAGGCCCAAAATCAAAAATGGGTCGCCACCATTAGGGGAGAGGGGGACGGGTATTTGCGGTTGAAGGATGCGGGCGGATTGTGATACCACCTATCCAGCGATGAAACCCCTGCTCGCGCTCAGCCTCCTGCTCAATCTCTGCCTGCTCACCGCCCTCGGCTACCTGCTGGCCCGCGGCCCGGAAGTCGTCACCGAGATGAAAGAGGTCGTTGTCACGAAGACTCTAAACCCGAATATCGAACTGGAGACGCGCGTCATTGCGCTGGAGGCGGAGTTGGCGCAGGCAAAGGAGCTTTATGCGGGCGGGGTTGAAAAGCTTGCCGAGGCTCAGGAGGAGATTGTCGCGTGGGAGCGAGGACGGGTGCCCGAGATGCTATTGCTCGATGGGCCGCGTGCCTATGGGCAGGCGTTGGGGTGTTTTCAGCGGGGTGTGTTGGAATTATCCCGGCAGTATCCGACTCGCCCGCCGGAAGGCAGTCCGCAGCATGCGGACTACGAGGCCCAAAGCGATGCGTTGAATCCATACATTGGGCCGTACTGGGAACAGTTCCGCATACTCGAAAGGTCGCCGGAGTCCGACCCCGATCGGCAAGCATTCATGGCCGCCAGTGTGGGTGCCACGTTGGGACTCGACGATGTCAGGCAGGAGCAACTAGAGAATTTTAAATAAAGTTGTAGCCATTTTTGATCGAGTGGTCATCGTGTTTTTATGGGCACGTTATCGATGGATTTGAGGGAGCGTATCTTGGCTGCGTATGATGCAGGTGAAGGCACGCGTGAGGATATCGCGTTACGTTTTCGCGTATCACTTGGGATGGTCAAGAAGCTGTTACAGCTTCGCCGCAGCGGCAAGGGGATCGAAGCTGGTTATGCTCGCTGTGGTCGCAAAGCCATGATCCAGGCGGTGCATCGTCAGCGTCTTCGCGAGCTGTTGTCTGAGAGTCCTGACCTTACGCTGGAGCAGTTGCGTACGCAGTTGGGGCTGACCGTGACGGTGCAGGCGATCCACTACGCGCTGGCTGACATGGATCTGACATATAAAAAAAGACGCTCCGCGCCAGCGAGCAGGACCGCCCGGACATAGCTCGCCAACGCATCCGATGGAAGCGCCTGCAACCCGGTTGGGACCCTGCGCGACTGGTCTTCATCGATGAGTCAGCGGCCAAGACCAACATGACCCGTCTGCGCGGGCGCAGCCCCAAAGGACAACGCCTGCATGCGAACGCTCCCAGCGGGCACTGGCACACCACCACCATGATCGGGGCGGTGCGCCTGGACGGGCAAACCGTTTGCATGGCCCTGGAAGGGGCCACCGACACGCTCACCTTCCGCGCCTTCGTCGAGCATGTACTGGTGCCTACGTTGCGAGCCGAAGACATCGTCATCATGGACAACCTCACGCCTCACAAAAGCGAACCCACCCTCGAACTCATCCGAGCAAAAGGAGCAAATGTGCTCTTTTTGCCTCCGTACTCCCCCGACCTCAACCCCATCGAAAAAATGTGGAGCAAAATTAAAAACTCACTCCGAGCTACCGCCGCTCGAAACAAACAAGACCTCATCCACGCAATTGCTCACGCTCTGGAAAAAGTCTCAACAAAAGACACTATCGGTTGGTTTGCCTCTTGTGGCTATAGCTTTATTTAAAATGCTCTAGAGGTCGTGTTTGCCTCGGCCTATGCCCTATTAAAGGAAGAAGGGCTCCTGTCCGAGAAAAGGTACTATTTTTCTACGTCTGATCGTGCCAAGAGCGAGCGTCGCAAGGCGATTCAACAACAGGCGTACGAGCAAACGCTGGAGCTGCTGACGCCCGAGGAGCAGGCGTTTTTCGACCGGTCATTTGGCGACGACTTTCTGTTTACCTCCAAGATATTGTTTGTGGATTAAAGCCGTGTCTGAACAGGAGCTTTTCTGCTCCGATGGGGTCCGGCTGGACCCGCATTTGCCCCATCGCGGTGCGAAGCCCCGAGAGTATCGGGCATATACCCTGCAAATAAAAAGCCCGGTCGATTGGACCGGGCTTGAAAGGGTTGCGGCGCAGGGCCGCAGAAGGTGTTTTGATCGGATGCCGTGGGCGCTCGCTTAGGCCAGAGCGGCCATGGCGGTTTCCTTCTCGGAGGTGAGCTCGTCGATGGAGACCTGGATCTTCGCCTTGGCGAAGTCATTGAGCTGGAGGCCCTTGACGACTTCCCACTTCGTGCCGTCGGACTTGATCGGCAGCGAGGTGATGATGTCCTTGGGGGCGCCGTATTCGCCGCTGGAGCAGACGCACACGCTGTGGTAGTCGCCGGGGGCGGTCGGGGTGGTCAGGCTGACCACGGTGTCAACGACGGCGTTGGCGGCCGAAGCGGCGGAGGAGGCTCCACGGGCTTCGATGATGGCCGCGCCACGCTTGCCGACGACGGGGAGGAAGGTTTCTTCCAGCCAGGCCTTGTCGGTGATGACTTCGGTCACGGGCTTGCCGTTGATCTTCGCGTTGGTGAAGTCGGCGAACATGGTCGGGGAGTGGTTGCCCCACACGCACAGGTTGGAGACGGCGCTGACGGGCACGCCGGCCTTCTGGGCGAGCTGGCTCTTGGCGCGGTTTTCGTCCAGGCGGGTCATGGCGAAGAAGCGGTCGTTGGGGACGTCCGGGGCGTTCTGCATGGCGATCAGGCAGTTCGTGTTGCAGGGGTTGCCCACGACGAGCACGCGCACATCCTTGGCGGCGTTGTCGTTGATGGCTTTGCCCTGGCCGACGAAGATCTTGCCGTTGATGCCGAGCAGTTCGGCGCGTTCCATGCCCTTCTTGCGCGGCACGCTGCCCACGAGCAGGGCCCAGTTGACGTCCTTGAAGCCGACGTTGAGGTCGGAGGTCTGGACGACGTCGGTCAGCAGCGGGAAGGCGCAGTCTTCCAGCTCCATGACGACACCCTTGAGGGCGTTCATGCCGGGTTCAATTTCGATCAGGTTCAGCGCGACCGGCTGGTCGGGCCCGAACATCTGGCCGGAGGCGATACGGAAGAGGAGGGCGTAGCCGATTTGGCCGGCGGCCCCGGTGACAGCGACACGGATGGGTGCTTTGCTCATGGTTTTGCTTCGATACGGGTTACCTTTGTAAATGACATTAGTTGCGCTCATTGCTCAAACGGGGTACGATAATGGTTACTGATTTGAATTAGGCGAGAGAAAAGCGACTGCTCATGGCGTTAAATGCCGTGTGGACCATTTTTTCGGTCTCGTCCCAGCCCAGGCACGGGTCGGTGATGGAGACGCCGTAGTCCATTTTCTCCCCGACGACGATTTTCTGGCTGCCGCCGTTGAGGTTGCTCTCGACCATGGCGCCGATGATGCCGTCCTGCCCCTGGCTGATCTGGCGCACCACGTCGGAGAGGATGGCCGGGTAGCGGGTGTAGTCCTTTTGGGCGTTGTCGTGGGAGCAGTCCACCATGATGGCGGGCACGAGCCCGGCGGACTTGAGTTTTTTCATGTACTCGGAGACGTGGTGGTCGTCGTAGTTGGGGCCGGACTTGCCGCCGCGCAGGACGAGGTGGCAGTTGGGGTTGCCCTTGGTGGTGACGGAGGCGGCGCGGCCCTGCTGGTCGATCCCGAGGAAGGTCTGCTCGCGGCTGGCGGCATTAATGGCGTTGATGGCGGCCTCGATGGAGCCGTCCGTGCTGTTTTTAAAGCCCAGGGGCATGGAGAGGCCGCTGGCCATCTGGCGGTGGGTCTGGCTCTCGGTGGTGCGCGCGCCGATGGCGGACCAGCAGATCAGGTCCGCGATATACTGCGGGGTGATCGGGTCGAGCAGCTCGGTGGCGGTGGGCAGGCCCAGGTCGATGACCTCACGCAGGAACTCACGCGCCATGCGCAGCCCGGCGGGGATGTTGTAGGTGTGGTCGATGTAAGGGTCCATGATCAGACCCTTCCAGCCGACGGTCGTGCGCGGCTTTTCAAAATACACCCGCATGACGATGAGGACGCGTTCGCGGACCTCGGCGGTCAGCTTGGCCAGGCGCTGGGCATACTCGCGGCCAGCCGCGATGTCGTGGATCGAGCACGGGCCCACTACGAGGAGCAGGCGCTTGTCGTTGCCGAAAATGATGCGGTGAATTTCGCGGCGCGCGGCGGCGACGAACGCCTGCTGCTCCTCCGTGCGGGGGATTTCTTGCAGCAGTTGTGCCGGGGCGGGAAGTTCCCGCGTGGCTGCGATATTGATGTCGGTGACCTTACAGGGCTCCATGGATCTAATGAAAAAGATGATATCACGTTTGACGAAGCGCCTCTTTTCAAGGCTATTCTTGGCTCGTGCCGGTTAAATCCGGTTGCGCCAAGCCCTTAAAATTTCTCATGCCCGACGCTCTCACCGTCCAAACCCGCCCCGCCGCCGTGCTCCGAGTGAGCGGCGAAGACGCGCCCACCTACCTCCAAAGCCAGTGTTCAAGCGACCTGCGCGGCCTCGCGCCCGGCCAGGTTCGCTACGGCCTGTGGCTCGACCGCAAGGGTAAAGTCCACGCCGATAGCCTGATTTTCTGCTTGGAGCCGGAGGTTTTTATTCTGCTGAGCCCGTATTGCCCTGCCCAGACGCTGGCCGCCAAGCTGGAGGACAACATCATCGCCGATGAGGTCGAGATCGAGGACCTGACGGCGGACGCCCTCACCGTGGTCGAGATCGGTCTGCCCGCGACAGATGTGCCCGACGCCGGGACTTTTTCCGCAAAACAGGCGGGCGAGGGGAGTGTTCCCGCCGACGGGCTGAGCTTTGCCGGGCGGCGTTCTATGCGTCCTTGCCGCGAAACTCTCTGGTTGCACGGCCTGCCAGACGGCGAAAATGCGCCGCCCTCCGAAGACGATGTGCTGGCCCGCGAGCGGATCTTGGCGGGCATCCCGGCGGTTCCGCAGGATATTGGCCCCGGGGACTTGCCGCAGGAGGGCGGGCTTGAGAAGGACGCCGTTTCTTTTAATAAAGGTTGCTACCTTGGGCAGGAAGTCATGGCTCGTCTCCACGCGATGGGCCGCACCCAGCGGGCGTTGCATCGGGTGACGCTGGATAAGCTCCCCGCCTCGCTCCCCGCGGAAGTCCTTGATGCCGAAGGCAAAGCGGTAGGCGAATTGCGTTCTGTCGCGGCTTGCGCGGACGGAGTCATCGGCCTGGCCATGCTGAAAAAGCGGGCGCTGGGCGAGGGGAGCACCTTTACGTTAACGGGCGGCGAACTGGTCGAAATCGGGGAGGCCCTGGTCTGATGGAAGAGCACTTGAAATCGCTCGTCGCCCTGTGTGAGAACATGGGGGCTTCCCCCGAGCAGGCGCTGACGATGGCGCGGCAATTATGGAAGCGATCGGAGCAAATCGCCTGCGAACGCAATATCAAGCAGGTTGAAGCCATGGACTACCTCCTGAGGCTGATGGTCAGGGGCAGGCAGGGGGGCGTTTGGACCGATCCCCCGCCAGAAAAGGCCTCAACTGCCCCCGAACCCGCAAAAAAACAGGGAAAGTCCCAAGATTAAGGTTGACGGTGCGTGGCTCGCATCTACGTAATCACCCTCGTATTCTCAAACCGTAAACATCCAATAAAACTATACCAATATGAATAAAGCAGAGCTTGTTGTCGAAGTGCAAAAGCAACTCGGTAAAGATACCTCCAAGGCTCAGGCCGAACGCGCTGTTGACGCCTTCATCGACGCCGTCAAGAAGGGCGTGAAAAAGGACAAGGCCGTTCAGCTTATCGGTTTCGGTACCTTCTCCGTCACCAAGCGCGCCGCTCGTACGGGCGTGAACCCGAAGACCGGCGAAAAGATCAAGATTGCCGCTTCGAAGACCGTCAAGTTCAAGCCGGGTGCCGGCCTGAAGGCGATTCTCTAATCTCTTCCGCAATTTTAGACTTGAGAAAGCCCGCAGTTATTGCGGGCTTTTTCTTTGCACCATGAAAGAAGCAGTCAGTTGTTTTAAGGAACGTTTCGGGGAAGCGCCCGAACATGTGGCCGTGGCCCCCGGGCGGCTGGAGTTTATCGGTAACCATACCGATTATAATGGCGGCCCCGTCATGGGCGTGGCGGTGGACTGTGTGCTGGGGATAGCCCTGACGCGCACGGAGGAGGAAACCGCCGAGCTCGTGGACATCGGGTTGGACGGTCGCGTGGTCGTTCCGCTGGCTGACCTCAAGCCCGTCCAGGGCACGGACAGTTGGGTGAACTACCCGCTGGGCGTTTACCACGTTCTGAAGAAGGCCGGTGTGAAGCTGCCGGGCGGCTTCCGCATGGCCATCGCCAGCACGCTGCCCAAGGGCGCGGGCATGAGCAGCAGCGCCGCCTTTGAGCTGGCCGCCGCCTACGCCTACTCCGCCGCGTTCGGCTTCGAGGCCGACCGCAAGCAGATGGCGCGTTACGGCCGCCAGGCGGAAAACGAGTTTGTCGGCGTGCCCTGCGGTATCCTCGACCAGGGCGTGAGCGCCTTCGGTGAGGAGAACCACATCGTCAGCATCGACTGCAAGACGGAGACCTTTGGCCGCGTGCCCATGCCCGCCGGGGTCCACTTCTGGGTTTTCAACACCCAGAAGAAGCACGCCCTGCTGGACTCGCTTTACGAGACCCGCCACAAGGAGTGCATGGAGGCCTTTGACATGCTCAAGGTCAAGTACCCCGAGCTTGAGTGCCTGGCCGACGCGAACCTCGCCCAGCTCGACAGCCTCTCCGGGCAGATGCCCGAGGCCCTCTTCAAGCGTGCCCGCCACGTCATCACCGAGAGCATGCGCGTGCGCGAGATGGCGTCCGCCCTTCAGGACGGCGACCTCAAGCGTATGGGTGGCCTGCTCCTGGCCTCGCACGCCAGCTCGCGTCACGACTTCGAGAACAGCTGCGACGAGCTGGACTTTCTGGTGGACGAGCTGCGCGAGCTCGGTGGGGTCCATGGTTGCCGCCTGACCGGCGGTGGCTTCGGCGGGGCTGTCATGGCCGTGACCGACTCGACCTTTTCCGATGCCACGGCCAAGGAAGCCTGCGCTCGCTATCGCGAGCGTTTCGGCCACACCCCGAAGGTTTTCCACACCCGCACCGGCGCCGGTGCCCATGTGGTCGAACCGGTCGAGGCTTGAGCCTTGGTAGAGACGGTTTTTGCTGTGAAAGGCCGGGCGTGCTACACGCCCGGCCTTTTTGTTAGCCTTGAGATATGCCCTCGCCCGGGTGAGCAGACTCTGCACTGAGGCTTTAGGGGAGGGGGTTAGGGGATTTTGGCCCGGTATTTTGCCCTATTAGGGCTTCTACCTGTGTATATCAATTGTTTCGACTTGCTTCTGCGCGTTCATGTATAACGTTTCCACCATGGTGAGTGGCTCTGATAACCCCACGCCCCGAGTCTGTCCGTTTACCGTAATCGTGACTGCTCTGGTGGGGATCGTCGCTGCTGGGGTGTACCTGGGGTGGATTTTTGAGTGGCAGTCTGTGGTCCAGATACTGCCCGGGCTTGCCCCCATGCAGGCTACGACGGCCACGGGGTTTATCCTGTTCGCGACTGCTCTTTTTCTGCTTGGGGTATCCCCTCGCTGGGACCGCTGGGGGCTCAAGCGCTGGTTCAGCTGGCTGCTGCTGGCCTGGGGTGCGATCAACCTGATTCAGCATTTTCTGCATATCGATCTGGGAATCGACCACATTATTTCGTCTCCGTTCGTGACCGAGCGTTCACCTGCGCCGGGGCGGATGTCCCTCATGACGAGCCTGTGTTTCTTCATGGGGGGGGTGGCGATGACGCTGGTGACCGTGCGCCGGATGGGGCGCGGCACCGAGGTGACCGTGCTGGTCCTTTGCTGTGCGATTGCAGGTATCTCTGGTTCGTCGTTGTTTCGCTACTTACTGGGCCTGCCTCCGCTGCTGTGGGTGGAGTACCGCCTTTCGGAGATGGCGGTTCACACCTCTCTGGCCTTCTTTTTCCTGGCCTTGGGGTTGTTCCTGCAGCGCTTCCGCTGCGGAGAGGCTGCCCGGCTGAGCACTGTCCGGTGGATATGGATACCGGTGTTTGTCGGGACGATGTTTTTTGTCGCGGCGGTTTATCTCGGCCTTCTGGCCCAGACGGCTCAAAGTCGCTTGCGGTTCTCGCAGCTGCGGGCAGACCTGATCGCTGGCCTGTTGAATACCCGCCTCTACGAGCTCAACGGCACTCTCGCGCGCAAGGCCCGGCAGGTCCTGGGTGAAGACACGCCCAATCTGGAAACCTGGGACGAGGATATTGAGTTTTTGACAAAGGATTTTCCCTCCCTGACCTACCTGTTTCTGCGCAAGCCGGATGCGGGGGTGGACTGGGCTTGGCCCGAAGGCTCCGAAATACCGCCGGGGGCGAAGCTGTTTAGCCCCCCGAATCCCAAGAGCGACTGGCGCCGGATCGATGTCTACCCCATCGAGCTTTCCGATGGACAGGATGGTCTGTACTGGGACATTGCTGTCTACAACGCGGACAACGGCCAGAGCGTGGACCTCATCGCCGTGATCAACCGCCAAATCCTCGTGGCCAATACGCTGGCGGCGATTGAGCAAGATCCCGCGAACGTGCACGTCAGCTACACCGATAGTGCCGTTAATACGGATGTATACCGCCTGGGAGTGAGTTTTGTCATGATCAAGCCAGACCTGTACTGGCGGATCGAGATCGACCCCAGAAAGCTTGTTGGCCACGAGAATCGGCTCAACCACCTCTTCTTGATTGGTGGGCTGGGGGTTGCTGGACTGCTGGCCTTCCTGGTCTACTCGCTCCAGCTCGGTCGTCAGCGGCTGGAGTCGCTTCGGCAGGTGCAATGGGAGATTTTGCTGGAGAGGGCGCAGCTTTCGGCCTTCGTCCAGCACGCCCCGGCCGCCGTGGCCATGTTTGACCGCGAGGTGCGCTATATCGCGGCCAGTAACCGCTGGGTGAAGGACTACGGTCTGGAGGGGGTGGAGCTCGTTGGCCGCACGCATTACGAGGTGTTTCCTAATATTTCCGACGAGTGGAAGCGCATCCATAGCCGATGCCTGCAGGGGCATGTCGAGAGCCGCGACCGTGATTGCTGGCGCCCTGAGGGCTGGGACCATGACCAGTACCTGCGCTGGGAGGTGCGCCCCTGGACCGAGCCGGATGGCGAGGTCGGCGGCATCATGATGTTTACCGCGGACATCACGCACGAGGTCGAGCATGAGCAAGAGCTGGACGCCATGCGCGAAAAGGCCGAGGAGGCCAACCGACTCAAGAGTCAGTTCCTGGCCAACATGAGCCACGAAATCCGCACGCCCATGAATGGCGTTATCGGCATGGCCACCATCCTCCTCGACACGAAGCTCGACCGTGAACAGCTCGAGTGCGTCGATACGATCCGCGAAAGCGCCGATGTCCTGCTCTCCCTCATCAACGACATTCTCGACTATTCCAAGATCGAGGCGAAAAAGATGGTGCTGGAGAAGGAGCCGTTTTACCTTTCCGACCTCCTCACCGCCACGGTTGAGCTGCTCGCCCCCTTGGCCGTGCGTAAAAAAATCGAGCTGGTGGTCTGGGCCGACGACGACGGCCCCATGCCGATTGAGGGTGACGCCTCGCGCCTGCGCCAGGTCATCATGAACCTGCTCGGCAACGCCATCAAGTTTACCGACCGCGGCGAGGTCAGCCTGCTGGTGACGACGGCCAATGCCCGCCAGGATAGGCGGGTCCTGCGCTTCGAGGTGCGGGACTCCGGCATCGGCATGACACCCCGCCAGTGCGAGGAGATTTTCCAGCCTTTTGTCCAGGCCGATGGCTCCACCGCGCGCAAGTACGGCGGCACCGGACTCGGGCTGTCCATTTCGCAGAAGATCGTCGCAGTCATGGGCGGAGAAATCCAGGTCCGCAGCGTGCTCGGCGAGGGTTCGACCTTTTCCTTTACTCTGGAGTTCGATGTACCTCAGACCGAAGCGTCAGAAAAACTGCCTCTCACACACGCCGATCTGCTCAAGGATAAGAACTGCCTGCTGCTGTTGCACAGCCCGACCGTGGCCCGTTTGGTGGAGCGCCGGCTGGCTCGCTGGAAGGTGAAAAGCCGCTCGGTGTATTCGCTGTGGGGGATGAAGGAGATGCTCTCCCGCGAGGACCGCAACTACGATGCGGTTCTGATCGACTCGGACGTTGAGAGCTGCGATGTGGCTACGCTCATCCGGGAGGCTGGTCTGGGCAAGGA
The DNA here is from genome assembly GCA_030673825.1 of Verrucomicrobiota bacterium JB024. Lineage (GTDB taxonomy): Bacteria > Verrucomicrobiota > Verrucomicrobiia > Opitutales > Cerasicoccaceae > Ruficoccus. The sequence goes on from JAUTCS010000159.1 coordinate 95,316, forward strand.
TATGCCCGGTGATCGTCCCAAGGTTGCCCTGTTGAAGTCCGTGGGTATTTCGCTCGCGGAGGGGGATGCCGTCGCCGTCGGTATCGATGACTGGGAGCGCAAGCCTCTGACGCCCTCGCGCCTGTACGACCTGCTCGTGCGCCTGTTCGAGGAAGACGTTCCGACGGAGCCTGAACAGGTCAAAGAGGAGCTTCCTGCGGAGCCTCCGGTGGCCGCTTCCTCGGCCTACGGCGGAATCAAGGTGCTCGTGGTGGACGACAACGCCGTTAATCAGAAGGTGATGGTCATGCTCCTGCGCAAACTGGGCATACCGGCCGATGTCGCCTCCGACGGTGTCGAGGCCGTGGAAGCCTGGGACGGTGCCGGCTACCCGATCATTTTTATGGACTGCCAGATGCCGCGCATGGACGGCTACGAGGCTACCCGACGCATTCGTGAGTTTTACTCCGTACGCGTCGAGCGCGGCAAGACGCTGGAGCGTCCGTACATCATCGCCCTTACCGCCAATGTCCTGCCCGGCGACGCCGAGAAGTGCCTGCTGGCAGGAATGGACGACCACCTGCCCAAACCCATGCAGGTCGAGGCCCTCCAGCGCTGCCTGGAGCGCTGGTACTTCCAGCGCAGACCGGTGGATATCAGCCTGAAATAGCCCTCTCCGGTCCTCTTGCGTCCATTCCGGGTGGCAGGGGTTATGCGCAGTCAAGACCCGGTACTAACGGTGGCTTGTCGCGGTTTGGCAATTTTCCGGAACCCCCGCCGGTTAAACTTGTCGTTAGTAATGCTAATTTTCGGTTTCATCCACATAAAGGCCATTGATGGGTTGGCGTCTGAAGGTGTATACTGGAAAGCCTAGCCGGAGGTTTATGATATGAAGATTGCCAATGAAGTCATTGAACGGGGCAAACGCAATTGGTCCCGTCTGCCCAAGGTTCTGGGCCTGTCGCGAAAGCCCGAAGTCGCGCCCGACGAACGCCAGTTCAGCGCTGCCGATGTGAAACCCCTGCGTGAGCAGATCGAAGCCTGTATCGCCCAGCGCGGCGGTCAGGTCTCCTCTTCCCAGCAGGCGGCCAGGCTGGCCGACCAGTATCGCGGGTGGGGCGCGGCGGAGCGGCGGCAGTTTCTGGAGTTGCTGCTGGAGGATTTTGACATCAACGAGACGCAGGTGCGCGAAGCACTTCAGGCGGCCTCCAGTGTGACCGGCGAGGAGCTGAGCAACGCCTGCCAGGCGTTGCGCAAGGCACTCGTACCCGACCGTGCCGAGCTGCTGCGGCAGTGGACCCTCCTGCCTGCGGGCGTCAAGTTCCTCGTGGACCTGCGCCGTGACGTCATCGGATTGATGAAGGAGGACCCGCGCTTCAAGCCGCTGAGCACGGACCTCAAGCTGCTCCTGGCCTCGCTCTTCAATGTGGGCATCCTCCAACTCCAGTCCATCAGCTGGAAGTCGCCCGCGGCCCTGCTGGAAAAGCTCATCGCCTACGAGGCCGTGCACGAGATCAAGAGCTGGGAAGACCTCAAAAACCGCCTCGATGTTGACCGCCGTTGTTTTGCGTTCTTTCACCCGAACATGCCCGAGGAGCCGCTCATCTTTATCGAGGTGGCGCTTAACAAGGGCGTGGCCGACAACGTCCTGCGCCTGCTCGACACCTCCGTCCCCGCGCTCAATCCCCACGAGGCCGACACCGCCGTTTTCTTTTCCATTTCGAACACGCAGCAGGGGCTGGCCGGGATTCCCTTCGGCGGCTTCCTCATCAAGCAGGTGGTGGACAGCCTGCGCCACGACGTGCCCAACATCCGCAAGTTCATCACGCTCTCGCCGATCCCGGGCTTCCGCAAGTGGGTGGAAGGCGAGGAGGGGCAGTCCGTACTGAAAACCCTCGATCCGAAAAAGCTCAAGGCTGCCGCGCCCGGGCTGGACGCGGCCGAGAGCTTCGCCGCGTATCTGAAAGGATTGGACTGGGAGCATCCCGATACGATTGGAGAAGACTTTCGCCTGCTCCTGCGAGGCCTGTGCGCCCGCTACCTGACGGAGGCTAAACGCGGAAACGGCCCGGCGGCACTCGACCCGGTGGCGCACTTCCATCTTAACAATGGCGCGCGCGTCGAACAGATCAACTGGGGCGCGAACCTGACCGAACGCGGCTTGCGCGAGTCTTTCGGCCTCATGGTCAACTACCGCTATAAGCTCGAACGTATCGAGAAGCACCACGAGGACTACCTGCACAAGGGCATGGTGTACACCTCGTCGCAAGTCAAGGCGCTGCGGACGAAGAGCGTTGCCGCGCGGACGCGGGGGTGATTAAGGTGTATTGAACTTTCATGACAAGCCCGCCAGTAAGGCGGGCTTTTTTTGTGACATTTTTATAGTTATGAATAATCATTAATAGATGATTGATAGCTGTTCGAAAAAACCTTTTACAGGAGAAACGTTGCAACGGGCATAGAACTGGCTATTCTACTACGAATGGCAGACGAAGTTTACCTGAAGCCGCCTGAAGTTAAACGCCTTCGCCGCGCCCGCAAGCGCGAGCGTATCGCCATGGTATCCACACATGGATACGTGGCAGCCGAACCACCGCTCGGACTCCCCGACACCGGAGGACAGGTCGTGTACGTGCTTGAGCTGGCGAAGAAGCTCGCCCAGCTCGGCTACGAAGTCGATATCTGGACGCGCCGATTCGAGGATCAGCCCGAATCCGAAAAGGTGGATGACCATGTGCGCATCATCCGCATGCCCTGCGGCGGAAAGGAATTTATCCCCAAGGAGTATCTTTATAAGAAACTGCCGGAGTGGACCGAGAACGCCCTGCGCTACATCCAGAAAAAACGCTACAAGTACGAGTTTATCAACTCGCACTACTGGGACGCCGGGCTCGCCGGGCAGCACATGTCCGAGGAGTTGAATGTTCCCCACATCCATACGCCGCACTCCATCGGTACATGGAAGCAGCGCCTCATGCGCGAAGATTCGCCCGACGACGATGAACAGTTGGAGAAGACCTACAATTTTTCCCGGCGCATCCACCACGAGAGTACACTGTACCGCGAGTGCGACATCGTCGTGGCCACCTCGCCGATCCAGCTCGACATGTTCAAGGCCGACTACAGCCTGCCCGCAGACAAGGTCCAGATGATCCCCCCTGGCTACGATGACAACCGCTTCTTCCCCGTCAGCGAGGCCACCCGCTACTCCATCCGCGACTCCCTGCAGTACGACCCGAATATCAAGGTCGTCTCCTCTATCGGGCGCCTGGCGCGTAACAAGGGCTTCGACCTGCTGGTGGACGCCTTCGCGGTTGTGGCCGAGCACATGGATAACGTCGTGCTGCGTCTGGCCGTCGGCACTGAGAACGAGCAGACGATGGAAGACCCGATGCTCAAGGAGATGATCGACAAGATCAAGGCACTTGGTATCCAGGAGCGCGTCATCCTCAGCGGCTCGTTGGAGGACCCCGATATGCCCGACTTTTATCGCGCCGCGGATGTGTTCTGCCTGCCGAGTCGTTACGAGCCCTTTGGGATGACGGCGATCGAGGCCATGGCCTGCGGCACGCCCACCGTCGTCACGACCAACGGTGGCCTTTTCCGCACGCTGACTTACGGTGTCGATGCGCTCTATGCCGACAGTTTCGACGCGGGTGATTTCGGCTACACCATCCTCAAGACCCTCCGCCACCCGGCTATCCACAACCGTCTGGCCTACAGCGGCGCGCACAAGGTGCGAAGCCTGTTCACCTGGACCGGTATCGCCCAGCAACTGCTCAAGACCGTCGAGGGCCGCCGTGTGCCGCGCCTCGAAATCACCGAGGCAGGCTGATTGCCCTCGTATTGTGCCGGACGGTGGAAATTCTGCTCCGGCCTGGTGTATCCAAAAGTAAATACCTTTGACTCATGGCTGCCAAAGAGAACACAACCGCTACGCCGTTCCGGGTCTTTTGCTCGGACATTGACGGTACCCTGGTGGGCAAGGCCGATGCCGCGCTTGCCTTTGCCCGTACCTGGGAAGCGCTGCCGGACAAGCGCCGCCCGCTGCTGGTCTATAATACCGGACGCCTGCTCGACGATGTGCAGCGTCTGATCAAAAAGAAGCGTCTTCCGCTTCCGGACTACTGCATCTGCGGGGTTGGGACGGTCATCTACGACTTTAAGAAGAGCGCCTGTATCAAGGCATTCTCGGTCGTGCTGGAGGAGGGATGGGACTTGGCTCGGACCGAGGAGATCGTCCGCGAGTGTGTCCCGGCGGCGACTTATCAACCCGAGCGCTTCCAGGGACCGTTCAAAAGCAGTTGGTACGCGCACTGCGACGAGCCGGAATTGGAGCGCCTGGAGCAGCGACTGAGCGAGGAGGGGCTATCCGCCAACATCGTGTACTCCAGCGGACGAGATCTGGACGTACTTCCGAAGTTCGCGGACAAGGGCAACGCGCTCTCGTGGTTGCTCAAGTATCTGGAAATTCCGCGCGAGCAGTGCCTGGTAGCCGGGGACACGGGTAACGACAACGCGATGTTTCTTAAGCGTGGGGTGCGCGGTATCGTCGTGGCCAACGCCCAACCCGAGCTGCTGGAGCGCATGGTCGGGCTTCAGAATATCTACCGCGCGCAGGGAGCCTGCGCCGACGGCGTGCTGGAGGGCCTGCTGCACTACGGCGTCATCGACGAGATCGTCGAGGGTACGCCGGACGAGGCGCTCAGCCACGCGCCCGAGATTCAGCACCTGCTGGAGGAGGAGAACACCAGCCCGCTCAGTGACAAGGAGCTGGCGTTCATCCGCGAGGGCTACGACCATGCGATAGACGGTATCCGTCGCAACATTACGCCGAAAGGCTTCTCCGCCTGCTCACTGGAGGACAACCATACCCGCGGTACCGACGCGAACTACCGCAGCGTGTGGGCTCGCGATGGCGCGGTGACAATCGTCGGCACGATCGAGCTGGATGACCCCGACATCCGCGCGTGCCAGCGGGCCACGCTCGACACACTCGTCAGCTGCATGACGCCCACCGGGCAGATCCCCGCTAACGTCAGCCTCGACACGGGAGAGCCCGACTACTCCGGGGTGGGCGGTATCTGCTCCATCGACAGCGGCCTGTGGGTGATCATCGCCTTTGCCGAGTATGTGCGCGCCACGCAGGACTTTGACTTCCTGCGCGGGCATATCGGCGCGTTGCAAAAAGCGATGGACTGGCTCAGCGCGCACGACAGCAACAACGACGCGCTCCTTGAGATACCGGAGGCCGGGGACTGGACGGATCTTTTCGGACGCAGCTATCACGTGCTCATCGACGAGGTGCTGTGGTTCCGGGCGAATATCGCCTTTGGTCGCCTGATGGAGTACCTGGGCGAGTGGAAACGTGCGGGCGACTACCTGCGCTGGGCCGGCTCGATCAAGAAGAAGATCTTCCGCGAGTTCTGGCCCTCGGTCAACGCGGCGGGCGAACTCAACTACACCTTCGCCGACTCGCAGGCCTCGATGGGTGATACCAGCTACCTGTTGGCTCAGATAACGCCCTTTGACCATGACTGGCGCTGCGATGTGTACGGAAACGCGCTGGCATTTCTGTTTAACGTCATTGACCACGAGCACGCTCAGATCGCGTTTCGCTTCATGTGGGGTTCGGGAGTAAACGAGCCTTTCCCTGCGAAAAACCTGTACCCGCCCGTCGAGTCGGGTGACCCGAACTGGAAGCGCTACTATACGGTGAACCTGCTCAACCTGCCTCAGCACTACCACAACGGCGGTATATGGCCGCTCGTGGGCGGCGTCTGGGTACGCTTCCTCAATCGGCTCGGGCTGCGTGAGCTGGCCTGCGGGCAGCTGGTCAAACTGGCCGAGCTCAACCACTCCGGCGCTTTCTACGAGTGGGAGTTCAACGAGTGGGCACACGGTACGACCGGAAAGCCGATGGGCAAGGCCTACCAGGCCTGGTCGTGCAGCGAGTACATTGCGGCCTGTCATGAGATAGGATTGTTTGACTAAGTAAAAAGATTAATGGCGTCATTGAAATGTCATGACGCTTTTACGGAACCGTGACGTGCGCGGCATCAGCGTGTCACGAGTGCGGTCTATGCTTGGCGGCTTGTAAGCTCCCGCCATGAATCCGCTAAAATCCGCTACTGTATTCCTGACTTTGGCCTGCGCGCAGGCGCTCTGCGGCCAGTCATCCGTCATCGTCAACGAGATTAACACCGTGACCGACCAGAACGCCGAACGCAACGGCTACCTGGGGGGCACCGCGCTGGACGGCCAGCAGCCCGGTCAGGGTGAGGACGCTTACTTCGGACGCGTCTATCACAACGGCGGCGACTGGTTCGAGATCGTCGTCGTCGGCGACGGCACGGCGGGCTCGACCGTGGACATGCGCGGCTACACCTTTGCCGCACTCGGGCCGGGGGCGATGGAGTTTACGCTCAGTGATGATCCATACTGGAGCGCCGTTTCAGCCGGGACTATCATTACCTTTATCGATATCCAGGAGGGTGTGGATGGCGAGGGTACCGGGATGAGCACGCAGCTCAACGTGGAGGATAACCTGTCCACCGAGGGATGGGCCTGGACGAATATTTACCTCAACGACGACCAGTACATCGCCTCTCGCACGGCCACAGCGTTCGCTTTTGATAATAACGGTTCGCGTATCCAGATATTCGATACGAATGAAAACACTGTCTATGGTCCGGCGGGTGAGGGGACCGGCGGCTATGCCACAACGGGTATCGACGCGCGTGAAACCACCTTGCTGATGGAAGACCCGTCGCCGCTGAGCGAGTGGGAAGCAGGCTCGGCCTGGGGTGATAACACACCGAACTACAACAGCAGCTTTGGCCACCCGAATACCTGGGGAAGTACGGACACGGTACAGGATTTCTCTGCCTTTATCGACAGAGGAGCTGTGGTTGAGTATGTTTTTCGTGAGGGGCTCGACGGCTACGCCGGGACGGTGGACACCTCGCTTTACGAGACCTATCCGACTGTCACCTATGGAGAGACGACTGCGGGGCGTACGGATATCAACGACGATCCTTCCGACCCGGACGAGAACGGTCTGCTACGCTTTACCGAGATCTTTGGTACTGGTGCAGGACAGGTCGCCGCTGATGCCATCATCGTATCGGCCACGCTTCAGGTGCACTTCGATAACGGCGCGCCAGACAGTACCGTGACGGTTCACCGCATGCTCGTCAGTTGGGACGAGTCCTCGACCTGGAACAGTATGGACGACGGCGTCGCCATCGACGAGGTGGATGCGCTTGCCGACCCCACGGACAGCATTTACGCGGTGGCCGACAACAGCACGCAGAGCTTTGATGTGACGGCGGACGTGCTTGCCTGGCAAGCCGACACGGGCAGCAACAATGGCTGGATATTCCACCTTGGAAGCGGTTCCAACGGCTACGAGTTTCGCACGTCGGAGTGGGGAACGGAAGAGGAGCGCCCGACGTTGGTCATCGTCGTCGCCTCCGGTGCCGAGCAACTGGCTGCTCCGACTGACCTGACAGCGGTGGCGCTGAGCCAGACGAGCGTACAACTGAACTGGACTGATAACGCCGAGGGCGAGACTGCCTACCGCATCGAGCGCAAGATCGGCAGCGGTGAGTACGAAACGCTGGTGGAAGACCTGCTCCCCGACACCATCACCTACACCGATACCGGACTGGCCATGAACACGCTCGTGACCTACCGGGTGCAGGCAGTCGGTGCGCTTAGCAGCGACTATTCCAACGAGTATGCTGTTCGTACGCTACTGCCTGCCGGGCAGCATCTGGCCACCTTCCGTCAGGGAGAGAACGGCTACATCGGTACGGTCGATGCGACCCTCTACGAGTCTGACCCGCAAACGACCTACGGAGATGTCGATTATGTTCGCACGGACATCAATAACGACGCTGCCGACCCGGACGAAAACGGCCTGTTGCGCTTCGAGGCGCTCTTTGGAGGTATGGAGGGGCAGGTTCCGCTCGGTTCGGGCATCGTCAGCGCGACGCTGACTGTTTACTTTCACAACGGTGCGCCCGGCGCCGGCTACGTCACCGTTCACCGGATGCTGGCCGACTGGAACGAAAACACGACCTGGGGCGCGATGAATGACGGGGTCGATGCAGACGGGGCAGAGGCGGCGTTGGATGCCACCGCACGCGCCTACAATGTCATGGACAATGAATACAGGAGCTTCGACGTGACGCAGGATCTGGTCGCCTGGCTCAACGATCCGGAGTCGAACCGTGGTTGGGCCTTTCGCATGGATCAGACCAGCAACGGGTATGAGTTCCGCTCCTCGGAGTACGTGGACGCGGATTCGCGTCCGGTCCTGGAAATCGTCTGGTCGGACGAACCACTGCCCGCCGCTCCGGCTGACTTGCGCGCAGTTGCCGTTACGGCCAATACCGTGCTGCTGACTTGGGTGGATCAGGGGGATGGTGAGACGTTTTACCATATCGAACGGGCGGACGGAGGAGAGTTCGCCGTGCAGACTGATGCCCTCGCCGCGAATACCGTGCGTCATATCCAGACGCATCTCGACGCCGGGAGCTACACCTACCGGGTGGCTGCCGGGAGCGAGGCGGGGCTCTCCGCCTATTCGGATGAGGTGAGCGTGGAGGTCGGCTCTGGCTGTGCACGCGACCTGGTGATCAACGAACTGCTGATCGCTCCGACGGGCGATGCCAATGGGGATGGCTCTGTTAATGACGGGGACGAGTTCGTGGAAATTTACAACACCGGCGAGGCATCGGTGGACCTGAGCGGTTTCGAGCTCTCGGACAGCACGGCGGTGCGGCATCTCTTCGCCGCGGGTACTGTACTGGAGCCAAAGACCGCGCTGGTGGTTTTCGGCGGAGGTACGCCCACGGGCAGCTTTGGCGGGGCCGAGGTCGTGGTGGCAAGCACGGGAACGCTGGACCTCGACGACGAAGGCGGAATGGTCAGCCTGTCGGTGTCAGGTGTATTGATTTCCCAATACGTGTACGGGGCGGGAGAGGGGGCTGGCTCCTCTATCGTTCGGGCGGAGCCCGGTGACATGAGCGCTCCCATGGGCTCCCACGGCTCCGGCGGTGAGCCCAGCTACTCGCCGGGCGCGGAGATCGGAGGCGGGTCCTTCTCGGGCGTGTCGGACCGCGTGCGGGCTTTGACCTTTGTGCGGGCGATCAACCTGTGGGACGAAAGCTCCGTGCGCAGCTCGGATGCGACGGGCGTGGTTTACCACGCACCTTCCCGGCGTCTGTTTATCTCCGACTCCGAGATCAGCGAGTACGGCAACTCGTTGGAACCCGCCACAGGCGAATCGGTGTTTGAGGGTTTCAATGTTTTCGAGACGAACCTGACCGGCACAGACCGGCTGGACGCGCACTTCGCGCGGCGTACCGCTGGTTCCAATACGACGGAGCCGACGGGCATCACCTACAATCCGCTCGACGGACACTTCTACGTGAGTGACGACGACGCCGTATCCATCCACCGCTACGCCTACAGCGAGAGTGGCAAGTTCGGCGCGCCGCTGGCCACGATGAGCACGGCCAGTAATGGACCGACCGACCCCGAGGGGATCACGGTGGACCCGGAGACGGGCATCCTCTACGTGATGGGCGGCAGCGACGATCGTGTGGGCAAGTTCTACTTCGACGAGGAGCAGAACGCCTTTATCGCGCTGGGAAGCTTCTCGGTCAGCGAGTATCTGCACGACGCCGAGGGCATCGCCTTCGACCCGGTGGCGCGCACGCTGTTCATGGTTTCAGACTACAGCTACGCCATTGTGGAGATCACACTGGAGGGCGAGTTTTTAGCCAAGTACTCGCTGTACGACTTGCTGGCTGAGACGGGTGTGGCGCCGGAGATTCCCGGCGGCCTGACCTTCGGTCCCTCCTCGGACGACCCGACGCAGATGTCGATTTACGTGGCCGATCGTGGCGTGGATAACGGCGCTTTCCCCGAGTCGAACTCGCTCGACGGCGGGCTGATCGAGTTTCGCGTCACGCGTCACTCGGACAGTGGCTCCGGTACGGAGAACATCCTCCGCGTGCCTGCCGACTACGCGACGATCCAGGCCGCGATCAACGCCGCCTCCGAGGGGCAGACCGTGCTTGTCTCGCCGGGCTCTTACACAGAGAACCTCAACATTTCCAAAAACATTGTGCTGACCTCGCTCCAGTCCTACGGCGGCGGCGAGGACAGTATCGCCTCCACCGTACTCGACGGTGGCGATGGCAGCTATGTGATCAATGTTGCCTCCACCGTCACGGAGCTGACCGTGAACGGCTTCACGATCCGCAACTCCGACGACGGGGTGATGTGCGCGGGGGTGATGACCTTTACGAACAACTGGGTCACGCAGACGCAGGACGGGATTGACTACGAGGGCGGCGGCGGGCTCGTGCAGGATTGCCGCTTCTACGAAAACGGGGACGACGGGATCGACCTGGACGGCCCGACCGCGGTGCGCGTGATCAACTGCGTGATCGCCGACAACGGAAACGACGGCGTCGAGATTCGCTTCCACCCGATCCCCGGTGAACTCGACGGGCAGGATTTCAACTCGTTCTTCTACGGGAACACCATCTCGGGCAACGTCGAGGACGGTATCCAGTTTATCGACTACGAGGGGACCGGCGATGACGCGCGCCGCAGCTTTATTGTGCAGGAAAATATCTTTGCGGGTAACGGCGGCGCCGGTCTGGGCTTCATGGACGACGAGAAGACCAGCCAGGACTTTTCCGGCGGCGACGTGGCCGAGCGTGTGTACGCCTTCAACAATACCTTTTACGGAAATAACCACGGGATCAGCGGCGGGGACTCCGTCGTGGCGGTGAACAACATCTTCGCCGCCTCGACCGGGCGCGCCCTCTGGCGGATGAACGACAACTCCGTGGCGTACAACAATATCTTCCACGGGAACACGGTGGACTACGCCGAGAGCAATGTGGTGGAGGCGGATAACCGCTTCACGGATCCGCTGCTCGATACGGCTACGCTGCTTCCGGTTTCGGGCAGCCCGGTAATTGAGGCCGGGGTGGCGCAGTACACCTATCTTAGTGAATTGGTGCTCGATCTGGATGAGGGGGACTACGACGGGACCGCGCCCGACATCGGCACGAGCATTGCCCGGCAGTGGGACTCGCTCAGTCTGGCCGTTCCGACCGCGCTTGCCGCTGTGGCGGTGGATGCCGCCAGCATTCGTCTGAGCTGGACGGACCACAGTGTCGGCGAAACGGCTTACGAGGTCGAGCGCAGCCTGGGCTCTTCCGGGAGCTACAGCCGCGTCGCCACGCTGGCCGCGAATGCCTCCACCTGGATCGACAGCGGGCTTGCCGCCGAAACGACCTACAGCTACCGCGTCCGTGCGGTGGCGGGGACGGAGAGCTCGGATTATTCAGCCAGCACCGCCGCCACGACGTTGGCGGTCGATCAGAGCCAGCTCAGCACGAGCTTCCAGAACGGGGCGGGTGGCTACTCGGGCACGCTCTCGCTCACCATCGGGTCCGGTATCAGTGGTGGACAGGACGCCACCGGGACGGCTGTCTGGGTGGATGGTGACGATGGCGGAGAAGTGACGCAGGGGCTGATTTCATTCAGCGGTCTGTTCGGCGATGGTATGGGGCAAGTTCCGGCGGGCGCGACGATTATCAGCGCCACGTTGGAGCTGTACTGCGTGAGCCCCTCCGATGATGGCGGGCTGGGGATTTATCGCCTGCTGGTGCCGTTTGACAGTGCGAGCACGTGGAGTTCGCTCGGCGCGGGAATCAGCGCCGATGGCAGCGAGGCCGTTACCGTGGCCGATCAGGATCGCGAGGTTGGCGGGGAGTACCGCAACGCCGTGGTTGGCTGGGACGTGACCGCCTCGGTCCAGGCCTGGGCGAGCGGCTCGGCAGAGAATTACGGCTGGGTCTTTATCAACCTGACGGGCGATGGCTTCGACTTCTCCAGTGAACGTGACGGCGACAGCTCGCACTGGCCCCGGCTGGTTGTGATCTATCGCCTCGATGACGTGGATGACTCGAGCTCCGGCGGTAGTTTCGCCTCCAGTGGCTCGTCCCCTGTCAACAGCTCGACGGGCGGGAGCAACACGGGTACCGATGCCGGTTCCACCACGCAAAGCGATGTCTCCAGCGGCGAAGACGGCTCCGCTCAGGAGGATGCCGAGGCTACGACCGCCGGTCAGCTCGTGCTGAGACTGATCAAGCCGGTGGGGACGGCCTGCAGGTTGCAGGTTTCCCATGACCTGAAAAACTGGAGCGAGGTGGAGGACTACACACTGCTGGGGACGACCGGCAACGGAGACGGCACCGAACTGGTGGAGGTCTCTGTGACCCTGCCGGAAACCTCGCCGAGCTTTTTCCGCTTCTGCGTGGAGTGATTCCCGCGCGCCACTTTAACCGCTACGACCTGCCAAGACGATGAAACTGATCTACGCTCTACTCGGATGCCTGGCCCTGCTGGGCTCACTGAACCTGCACGGGATGGACGCCATGCCGTGGATTTCCGGCCTGTCGGCCACCCCGGACGACACGGACACCTCCTTTGCCGTGGATGGGGTGTACGGGTACTCCTTTACCGTGGGCGAAACTGCGCTGGAGGTGAGTGCGCTGGGCATTTACGACTATCAGGCGGACGGCCTGCTGAGTGATCACGAGGTGGGCCTGTACACGAGCGACGGCATGCTGGTGGCCTCCGTCTCATTGGAGGCGGGCGCTTCCAGCGGGGAATCCTTCGTTTACGTCTCTTTGTCCACGCCGATCATCCTGTCGGCGGACGCCGAGTATGTGGTCGCCGCGACCTACCTGCGTGGGACGGCGGGCGACTCCACCGCCTACGCCAATGACCGCTTCTGCTTCGCCACCTTCGATACGACCTGGGGAAATGTTGCCTCCTACGGCACCGCGCTTTTCACCAATGAGACGACCTCGCTGGTGTATCCGACCGGGCAGTCCGCCTCCGCTTATGGTGGGTTCATCGGGCCGAACATGATCGTGGCGGCGGTGCCAGAGCCTTCGTGGACAGTGGCTGCTGCCGGGCTGGCCGTGGGGCTACTGGTATTGCGCCGGGTGCGTCGTCGGGGCTGAAGCCTTGATGCGCGTTGCGTTTTTACGGCGTACAAGCGGGTGGGGAAGTCAGTTTTTCTCCGCCAGGGAGAGCCGGTACTGACGCGGGGTCATGCCCACATGCCGCTTGAAGGTTCGGATAAAGTATGAGGGTTCGTTGAAGCCGCAGGCCCAGCCGACTTCGGAGATGTTGTAGGTACCGCTTCTCAGCAGTGAACGGGCCTGGGCGATGCGTTCCTGGGCGATCCAGGTGCTCAGCGTCAGCCGCCGGTGCCGGTGAAACATACGTGAGAGGTGGTCTGGCGTACAGTTGAGCGCAAGAGCGATGCCAGCGACGGAGAGCTTGGGCTCGCTCAGGTGCGCGTGGACGAATTTCTCGGCCTCAGCGACGAGAGGTGAGCCGGGCCGGGCCACGAGTTTAGCCGGTTGGCTCAGCTCCGAGCAGGTGGTGATGAAAAACGCTTCGAGCAGCGCCCGGGTATAGGCGTGCCGGTGTTTGGCGGGGATGTGGTCGAGATTGGAGATGTCGTCCAGGTAACGGAAGATATCGTGCCCGCGGGTGCTGATGAGCCGAATGTGATCGTGCCCCAGGATGCGCCGGGAGGCGTCGGCACGTGCGCGCATCAGGTAGAGCCCCTCCTGGACGTTCATACACACGATGATACTGTAGGGGGTGTCGAGATCGACGGGAGTCTCCGCGTGCGGTACGCCCCGGGGCATGACGCAGATCTCTCCCGTGCCGAGTTGGAACGTCTGACCAGCGCAGTCAAAGTCCGTGGCCCCGCCCGTCTGAATGAAGAGCTCGGGGTTGGGGTGGAAGTGTGAGTTGGGGCGCTTGCGGTGCAGTTCCTGCCGGGGCGGTATGCGGACCTGGAGCTTGCCGCTGCGCAGACGGGCCAGGGTGCGCTGGAGGTCCTTGCAATAGTTCTGGGCGGAAGGCATGAATCGTGGGATGCCGGATTTGTACTATAAAGCTCGATTCAATCACACTCTGGTGACTTGTCAAAGCCAAAGAAAATGTGCAGAATGATTACGTTATTAAATTTGGGCGGGATTGTTCATTCTCCGTCCATTAACCCCCATGATTAATATGAGTTCACCGATCCGAGTCACTGTGTGGAGCGAGTACCGCCACGAAAAGAACAACCCGAAGGTCACCGGGATTTACCCCGAGGGCATTCACGGAGCCATTGCCGGTTTTCTGGGAAAACAGGCGGACATTACCGTGCGTACCGCCACGCTGGACGAGCCGGACCATGGCCTGGGCGGAAGCGTCCTGGATGAGACGGATGTGCTCGTGTGGTGGGGGCATATGGCGCACGGCGAGGTTTCCGACGAAATTGTCGCCAAGGCCAAAACCCGCGTACTGGAGGGCATGGGGCTTATCGCACTGCACTCCAGCCATAAGGCGAAGATATTCACGAGCCTGATGGGCACGAGCGGCTCGCTCAAGTGGCGTATGTCCACGGACAAGGAGCGCCTGTGGAACCTGATGCCCTCGCACCCGATTACCCAGGGGATCGGTGAGTATTTTGAGATCGCGAACGAGGAAATGTACGGCGAGCCCTTCGGGATTCCGACGCCGGACGAGCTCCTGTTCATCTCGTGGTTCACTGGTGGGGAGGTCTTCCGCAGCGGGGCCACCTGGAACCGTGGCAGTGGCCGGATCTTCTATTTCCGCCCCGGGCATGAAACGCTCCCGACCTACCATCAGGCGGAGGTGCAGACCGTCATCACCAACGCCGTGCGCTGGGCCCATACCGGTGTGCGCACCGAGGCCGACGTGTGTCCGAAATCGGAACCGCTCGAGCCCCTGCCCGAAGCTTAGGATAATTTGCGAATCGGTCCGGGTTCTCGAACGGCCCGGGCCGGTTTTGTATTATCTTCCCATTGTGTTTTTGTCTAAATAGCCCGGGTTGTATCGGGCTGAAAGTTAAGCTATACCCATGAAAAAGACACCCAAGCGTTCAGGGCCGGTCCGTCTGGCTATCATCGGCACCGGCGGCATGGCCAACAATCACGCGCGCAAATTCAAGGAGGTACCCGGTTGCACGCTAGTGGCGGCAGTGGACGTCTCCCGCGAGCGAGCCGAAGCCTTTGCCAAGGAGCACGGCATTCCCGAGGTTTACAGCTCGGTGGACGAGTTGCTGGCCGCCGGGTCAGTGGAGGCGGTTTCGATCGTTACTCCGGACGCCTTTCACGCGGCGCTTGCCATCCAGTGCCTGAAAGCGGGCCTGCACGTGCTGTGCGAGAAGCCGCTCGCAGTGAACTACCCGGACGCGCAGCGCATGGTCAAGGCCGCGCAGAAGGCCGGGGTGATCAACATGGTGAACCTCTCGTACCGCGACATGCCGAGCCTCCAGGCCGTGGCTAAGCTCGTCCATACGGGCAAGCTTGGGGAGATCCGGCATCTTGAGGCCAGCTACCTGCAAGCCTGGCTGGCGAGCAAGATATGGGGCGACTGGCGCACGACGCCGGCGTGGCTGTGGCGGCTCTCCAGCGCCCATGGCAGCAAGGGGGTATTGGGCGATGTCGGCGTGCATATTCTGGACTTCGCGACTTTCCCCGCAGGGCCGCTCAAGAGCGTGTACTGCGCGCTGAAGACTTTTGACAAGGCCCCGGGCAACCGTATCGGCGAGTATACGCTCGACGCCAACGACAGCGCGGTGATGACGGTCGAGTTCGCCAACGGCGCACTTGGGACGATCCATACCAGCCGCTGGGTCGGTGGCCATGCCAACCGCCTTTACCTGAAGATCGCAGGCACCCTTGGCACAGTTGTCATCGATACGGACTGGGGCCATGACACCTACCGTGCCTGCCTGGGCCGCAACCTCGACAAGGCCGTCTGGAAGGAGGTCAAGGTCAAGTCCACGCCGAACAACTACGCCCGCTTCATCAAGAGCATTCGCACCGGCAAGCAGGACCAGCCGGACTTCGCCCGTGGGGCGGAGGTTCAGAAGGTCCTCGACGCCTGCTATGTCTCCGATGGTAAGCACGCCCCGGTACGTTTCCCCGCTCGTGCGGCGAAGTAAACGCCGTTGGGACGCGCCCATTGATAGCCCTGTTGCAATAAGAAGCCCCTTCGGTCAACCGGAGGGGCTTTTTGGCGTCTTTACCGCCGGTGCGGGTGAGACGGGGTTCAGGTGATCCCAGTAGGAGGGCAGGGCCAGAGGCACGCGATGGAGTGGGGATTGTGCCGGGGGTGTATTGTAAAAAAAAGCGTCATGGGCTACATTACGGTCGTTTGTATTTACAGTCCACAGCCAGAAAAAGCCGCACGTGTATGTTTCGCGCTGGACGTCAGCGCGGGGCATGGTTGTATGGCGGATCATTGATGGTCGCAGCGCGTGGAGGTTGACGTCTATGAAAACACACGAAGTCAAGCAGGTTCAGGACATCTACCGGATGAGTATTCCGGCGTTGTTCGACGCGCTCCTGAAGGAGTCCGAGGACTGCATTTACTTCAAGGACATGAAGTGCCGCTTCGTGTACGTCAGTCACCGGCATGCGCAGAAGTTCGGTGTCAGCTCGCTGGACGAGATCGTGGGCAAGACGGACTTCGACTTTTTCACCGAGGAGCACGCCAAGCAGGCTTATGAGGACGAGCAGGAGATCCTGCGCAGTGGCAAGGCTCTCATCAACGAGACCGAAAAGGAAACCTGGCCCGACGGAACCATCACCTGGGTCACCTCAACCAAGATCCCGCTGCACCTGAACTCGGGTAAGCTGGTTGGCATCCTCGGTATCTCGCGCGACATTACCCGCGAGAAGCTCGCCCTGGACAAGCTGGAGGACTCCGAAAAGCGCCTGCGCGAGAAAAACCGCATCCTCCAGATCGACTACGACAACGCCCGTCGCGTGCAGAGCGCGCTCATCCCCGGCGAGTCGCAGCCGTGCAGTTTTTTAAAGTACTCCGTCGTCTATAACCCGCTGGAGGCGGTCGGCGGCGACGTCCTGAGCTTTCCCACCGGGCAGCCGGACGAGTTCATGGTTATCCTCGGCGATGTCTGCGGGCACGGTATCTCCGCCGCGCTCTACACCCTGCTGGTCAAGCACGTGGCCGACCAGGCCGCGGTGAATCACCCCGACCGCCTGGAGATCGCCATGGAGCAGGTGCAGGAGGAGATTTCCGAGCTGGTGCGCCCGAACTACGTGACCATGGTCGCCGGGCGTATCCGCCGCACGGACGATGGCTACCAGTTGAACGTGGCCCACGCCGGGCATCCGGACATCCTGCACTACGACAGCCAAAGCGGCGAAGTCGAGGTGATCCGGCTCAAGCCGCAGGACGCGATCGGGTTTGTCACCGGGCGCGAACGCCGTGGGCAGGTCTTCGAGCTTTCGAAGGGCGACCGCTTGCTCTTTTACACGGACGGGGCGGTGGAAACCGTCAATGAGTGTGCTGAGGAATTCGAGCTAGACCGGCTGGTCGAGGCTTTCAAGGCCGAGCTCCAGGCTCCGATCAAGGACATGGCGGGAAACATTGGCAAGCGCGTGCGCGCGTTTCGCGGTAAGGCCCCGCGCATGGATGACGTGACCCTGCTGGCGGTCGAGATCAGCGGTTAGGGCAAGTTTGCCCGCTGTTCGTTGCGGAGAGAACCGTGTTTTTAACCACAGAGGACACAGAGAGCACAGAGGCTATTTAGAGGGCTTTAAACGAAGTCGCAGCCATTACTCCCTCAACGTTGCGTCTTCGTGTCTCTGTGGTGAAAAAGAGATGAACCGCAGAGGCGCAAAGACGCAGAGTCGATGAGAGAAGGGCTACGGCCTTACTTATACCCCAACCTTGGGCGGAGAGGGCGCGTCTCCTGATCAGTGGCATCCGTGTTATCCGTGGTTAAGCCCCTCTGTGCTCTCTGTGTCCTCTGTGGTTAACCTCTTCTTTCTCTAAGCGCGGCCGCAGAGGTGGGTCCAGAGGTGAGTGGCGCGTTCGACGAGGGCATGGCGGGCCTTTTCGACTTCGGCCTGGCGGGCTTTGAGGTTCTCGTTGGCGATGGCGGCGAGGTCGTCGAGGTTGTAGAGGTAGACGTTGCTGAGTTTGCCGACGGCGGGCTCGATGTCGCGGGGCAGGGCCAGGTCGATGGCGAAGAGCGGGCGCGTCGGGCGCTGGCGCAGGGCAGGGGCGACCTGGTCCTTGCGCAGGAGCGGTTCGGGCGAGGCGGTCGAGCAGATCACGATGTCGTGAAAGGTCAGCACCCGCGGCACATCGGCCACGCTCATGCAGGGGCCTTGAAAGGAGTCGGCCAACTGGCGGGCCTTAATCAGGTTGCGCCCGGCCACGGTGACGCGGGAGGCCCCCCGGCTGACGAGGGCTTGGACGGTCTTTTCGGCCACTTCGCCCGTGCCCACGAGCAGGACGGAAATCTCCTGAAGCTCGCCGCAGACGCGCTGGGCGAGCTCGGCGGCGACATTGCCGATGCTGACCTGGCCCCGGCTGATGCCTGTGTGGGTGCGGGCCCACTTGGCGGCCTGGAAGCTTTTTTGGAAAAGGCGGTTAAGGATGGGGCCGGTGGAGGCGGTGGCAGCGGCTCCGGCGTAGGAGCTCTTGATCTGGCCTAGGATCTCGGTCTCGCCGACCATCTGCGAGTCCAGCCCGGCTGCCACCTCGAAGGCATGCCGGACGACTTCCTCGCCCGTGAGCCAGAACCCGTGCCGCACGAAGGCCGCGGTGTCGAAGCCGTGGGAGCGGCTGAGCGACTCCTCCAGCCGGGTGCGGCTCTCGGGGCCATTGGCGACGCCGTAGATTTCGACGCGGTTGCAGGTGTTGAGGATGAGGCATTCGCTCAGTCCGGCCTGTTCCTTGAGGCTGGTGTAAAGGGCCTGGGCGGAGTCGGCGTTGAGCGCGAAGGACTCCCGCACCTCCAGTGGTGCGGTGCGGTGCGAGCTGCCGAGCAGGAAGAGTTGGGGGGACTCAACGGCTTGCATCGTCGTAAAAATCCGTGCCCGTGGGCGGGGAATCCGGGGCGGTGCGGAGCATCAGCGGCCACAGCGAGATGAGCGCGGCGGCGAAGAGGATGACGCAGGCCCGGGCAAAGGGCGAGGCGATGAGCCGGTTGGTGTTGCGCAGGATGAGCAGACACAGGTAGGCGGCCCACACGGCGATGGCCACAATGAGCTTGAGGGCGCCAATGGTGCCGGGCAGGGCTATCCAGTTGAGGCAGCCGATGGCCACGGCCACGGTCAGTACGCTCACCCCGAAGACGATCAGCTTGCTGTTGATGTCCTCCAGTTGACGGATGGCGGGCAACAGGGAAAAAATGCCCCCGGCCTTGCGGCGGTTGAGCCCGTAGTTCTGGATCAGGTACATGAGCGAGGTGATCGCCAGCACCCCGAAGACCCCGTAGCTGAACACAGCCAGCACGGCGTGGAAGCCGACCCACGGGTTTGAGCCGATGTGAGTGGGGATCGCGGTGTAGTCCCAGTGCGGACTGCCCAGCGAGAGAGCCCCCAGCAGCGTGGCCAGGCCCGCGCTGAAGAAGTTCAGCAGGTTGAGCCGGAACAGCGGGCGCAGGATCAGGTTCACACACACGGCGCTCCACGAGAGCACCTGGAGGATTTCAAAGGGGTTGGTCAGCGGAAAGGCCCGCTCGTCGATCCCCCGGAAGTACAGTCCGAGGCTCTGGAATATGAATCCGCCCACCAGCAGCGTCATAAAGACCGAGCGGATGAGCCGCTTCTCCGAGGTGATCGACACCAGCGCGAACAGGAACGACAGCGCGTACAGGACGGTGCCGATCCAGAACAGCGAATAGCCGGTGTGTGTAGCTGGTGCCATAAAAACCGCTAACTTATACCGCACCGGGGCCGGAAATCAACCGCATTAGCCGATCTGCGAGCCGCTCCGCAACCCAACACCTAAAAGCCCCCGCAAATCTACGAATTTACAAGTTTAAAAATCTACGAATTGGGTTCCCCGAGGGAACCCAGCCACCGGTCCACGCGGGCGTTGAGGACGGCGAGCCAGGCGGGGTGGTTGTTCATGCAGGGGATTTGCTGGAAATCCTCACCCCCGGCGTGAAGGAAGGTCTCCTTGCCTTCCATGGCAATCTCCTCCAGCGTTTCCAGGCAGTCCGAGACGAAGGCCGGGCAGATCACGCGCAGGCGCTTGACGCCTTCCTGGGGCAGCTCCTGCAGGCGGAAATCCGTGTAGGGCTTGAGCCACGGGTCGCGCCCGAGGCGCGACTGGAAAGAGACGGCGACCTTGTCCGCCGGGAGGCCCGCCCGCTCGGTAAAGGCGCGCGTGGTCGCGTAGCACTGGTGCCGGTAGCAGGTGGCGTGCGCGGGGTTTGCGGTTTCGCAGCAGCCGGGCACGCACAGGCAATGCGCGTGCGAGGGATCGGATTTGCGCACGTGGCGCTCGGGGATGCCGTGGTAGGAAAACAGCAGCAGGTCGTAGGGCTCCTCCAGGTAGGGGCGGGCGCTCGCGATGAGCGCGTCGATGTAGTCCTCGTCCTGATAAAAGGGCTGGAGAGTCGTGGTCTTGACCGAAAAGTCCTGCGCGGCCAGTTCCTCGGTCACGCGCACGAGCACGGTCTCGTAGCTGCTCATGGCGTAGTGCGGGTACAGCGGCATGATGAACAAGTGCGTCACGCCCGCAGCCTTGAGCCGGGAAATGGATTCGGGGATGGACGGCGTGCCGTAGCGCATGGCCAGCTCGACCATGACCTCGCCGTGCGCCTTGGCGACGGCGGTCTGTTGCTGCTGGCTGGAGACGATCAGGGGCGAACCCTCGGGGGTCCAGACCTTCGCGTAGGCGGCGGCGGAGCGCTTCGGGCGGAAGGGCAGGATCAGCCCGCGCACAACAAAGTTGCGTACCGGAGCGGGCGCGTCGATCACGCGCTCGTCGAGCAGGAACTCCTTCAGGTAGCGGCGCACGTCGGCCACCGCCGTGGAGTCGGGGGAACCGAGGTTGAGCAACAGGACGGCTGGTTTGACCATATCGTACTAGAAACGGAATCCGCCGCGGTTGCAACGCCCGCCAGCCGCTTTTTTCGCTGCCGTTAGCGAGTGAAGGTGCCCAGGTCGTGCTCGTCGAGGTTTTCGACGGTGACGGCCGTGGCCTGGCCATCCGGACCCAGCGTAAACGTGACGGCGGCGATCCCCGTGGCGTTCTCGCCGGTGGGATGGTAGGCGAAGACATTCCCGTCCCAGTGCGTCAGCGGGAACGTCATGGGGGCGGGGCCGAGGGCAAGGGTGAGGCCGCTGTCGGTCTCGGTGACGCTGAGCGGGCCGTAGGTGTCATTGGCGTAAGTACCGGTGAGTTGGCCGGCAGCGGGCGCGGGGGCCGGGGAGGCCGGGGGCTCCTGACCGTCGAGCGCGCTGGGGTTGGCCAGCAGGGGCGCGAAGAGCTGCCCGTACGCTGCGAGCCAGTCGAAGGCGCTTTCGCCGCTCTCGACCCGGTCCAGGAAAGTCGCGATAACGGCCTCGGGCAGGCCGACGGGAGTGCCGTTTGTCAGGACGACGATGCCGAGCTGCTCGGCGGGGACGAGGGCGTAGGCCGTTCCCGTACCCAGCACGAACGCCCCGGAATGGCTGAAACGCACGCGCCCGGAGGCGTCCACGCCGATGCCTACCCCGTAGCCGTAAAAGCCTGGCCGTGACGAGAGCGAGCGGGAGGGGGCGGAACTGTTGGCGTGCGCGGTGAGGACCTCCCGCATGACGGAAGCCTCGATCAGTTGTTCGCCGTCGAAGGTTCCCTCCGCCAGGACGAGGCGCATCCACTTGGCCATGTCGAGGACGTTCGAGCTGACGCCGCCGGCGGGCGATTGGGCGTCGGGCTGGCGCTGCTGCGGGGTCGGGCTCCAGGTACCGTCCGGGTTCTTGACGCTGCCAAGGGCCTTGTTGTCGCGGGCCATGAAGTCCGCGTAGGTCGAACTGGTGGCGTCCATCCCGAGCGGCTCGTAGAGGCGGGTGCGGGAAAACTCTTCCCAGCTCTGGCCGTCCCGCGTGGCCACGGCGACGGCGGCCACGGTCATCCCGAAATTCGTGTAGTGGTAGCTGGTGCGAAAGCTGTCCAGCGGGAGGTATTTCAGCCGTGCGAAAACCTCCTCGCGGCCGTAGCCGATGTCCTCCAGCAGGTCTCCGGCATGGTCGGGCAAGCCGCTGCGGTGGGAATACAGGTCGGCCACAGTCAGGCGCTCGGTGACGAACGGGTCCGCCAGCGTGAAGCCCGGCAGCAGGTCGGCGATGCGGTCGTCCCAGGCCACGGTGCCGTCGCTGACGGCGGTAGCCACGGCGGTCGCGCCGACGGACTTCGAGAGCGAGGCGAGCTGGAACACCGTCTCGGCGTCCACGGGTTCGTCGCTTCCGGTCTGTTTTACGCCGAAGCCCTTGGCGTACACGAGCTGGTCCTGATACACCACGGCGATGGCCATCCCCGGCACGCCGGAGCGCTCCAGCATCTCCGGGGCCAGCGTATCGAGCCCGGCGAGTGCCTGCTCCACGTCAGCGGGCGTGACCTCGCTAAAGGTGTAGTTGCCGGGGTTGCGGCTCTGGGCGGTGGCGGTGAGCGTCGCGCCCAGCAGGAGGGCAGCGAGTGTAAGCGTGCGGAAACGTGCGGTGTTTGACATGAGAGAATAAGGAGGGCGGAAGCCCGACGGCGACCGGGGGATTGAGAGAGCCGGTTCGCGCAGGTTTATTGTGAAAGGAGGATTCGTGCTCAGACAGGCTGACTGCGATGGGGTGCGTGTTATCAGGCGCGGCCCGCCGCGCCGCAAGCGCAAACGCCCCCTGGGAGAGTCCGCCCGCTGTCTGGGCGTGTCCCCGCCAGTCGTATGGGGGAACGACCGGCCCGGAAACCGCTTGGCCTGGGACACGCATGGTTGGGCAACGCTGCTTCGGAACGCCGCGGTGCGCATGCGGTCCGTCCCTGCTCGGTAGCCGTCTCTCCCGCAGTGAACGGTCATTAACCTACAGGTTTTCCGCACCCGTCGCCCATGCCGCCGTGTTGGTGGTGGCATCGCGTGATCAGATCGGATCACAGGTGGAGGACTATGTCCTGCCGTGGCGTCCGCTATTGCGCGGCGATTTTGTGGCCCAGTTCGATGCCGTTGGTCAGGCACTGGCCGACGGCGATACCGCCGCGGTAGTTGCCGCATAGGTGCAGGCCGGGGTTTTCGCGCTCGGCCTTGTCGATCATGGCGAGGAAGTTGCCGTGGCCGACATTGTACTGCGGGATGGCCTTGCGCCAGAGCGTGCGCTCGGTGAAGGTCGGCTCGCCCGTGACCCCGAGGATGGCGGCCAGCTCGGTCTTGAGCAGGGCGAGGTGCTCCTCCTCGCTCAGGGTGGCCAGGGTGGGCTGGCGCATGCCGCCGATGAAGGCAGTCAGGAGCACATGGCCCTCGGGGGCGCGGTCCGAATAGACGGACGAGGGGAAAAGCACGCCGAGCACCTTGCGCTGCTCGACGGCGGGCACGAGCACGCCGAAGCCGTCCAGCGCGTGCCCGACCTGCTCGCGGCGGTAGCCGACGGAGAAGGATGTGACCGGCGGGTAAGGGATCTCGTGCAGGTCGAACAGGGTCTGTTTGGCGTTCTCGGGCAGCGGCAGGTCGCGCACGGCATAGGCGGGCACGGCGAGGATGAGCGTGTCGGCCTCGGCGCTGTGCTGGCCGCCGTCGGCCTCCCAGCTCACCAGCCAGCGGTCGGTGCGGCTGATGGCGGTGACGGTGGCACCGAGGGTGAGCGCATCCCCGAGGCGCTCGGCGAGCTTGGCGGGTAGGGCCTGCATGCCGTCTTTAAAGGTGGCCATGACAGCCCGGAAGC
Organism: Verrucomicrobiota bacterium JB024; assembly: GCA_030673825.1. Lineage (GTDB taxonomy): Bacteria > Verrucomicrobiota > Verrucomicrobiia > Opitutales > Cerasicoccaceae > Ruficoccus. Next base: position 119,105 of record JAUTCS010000159.1, read on the forward strand.
TGCCGGGGGCCTTGCGCATCCCGCCCTTGAACGCGCCCTTGACCAGCGAACCGTAGCGGTTTTCGAGTTCGTGAATCTTCGGGAAGGCATGCTGGGCTGAGAGGCGCTTGGGGTCGCCCGCGTAGATGCCGGAGACGGCGGGCTCGGCCATAAAATCGAGCGCATCCTGCCCGAGACGGCGCTGCACGAAGCTGGCCAGCGACTCCTCGGCGAGGTTGGCGGGCTTTTTGACAAAGGGTTCCTTCATCAGGCGCAGCTTGCCCTTGGCGGAGAGCAGGGGGCTTTTGAAAAACTTGCCGGGGCCGGTTGGCACGGCGACGGTTTCGCCGCCCTTGTAAATGTAGCGGTTTTTCGCCACGTCAGAGGAGAGCAGAAGCTCGTCACCCAGTCCCAGTTCGCCCAGGAACATCGCCGTCTGCAGGCTGCTGAGCATCATGGTGTTGGGGCCGGTCTCGACCAGATAGCCGTCTCGCCGGACGGTCTGGATGCAGCCGCCGGTGCGAGTGCTTTTCTCCAGCAGGCGGACGTCGTACCCGGCCTTTTTCAGGGTGGTGGCGGCGGCAAGACCGGTGATCCCGGCTCCGATGACAACGGCAGACTTCATAGGCGGGCCACGTTAGCGGATGCCCGGCCAAAGGGGAAGCCCAGGATGCGCCTAAACGGTTTTCGAGTAGCGGTTTTCCGTCGGCTGGAGGGTGGCGTCGAAGCACATGGCCAGGTTGCGGATGAAGAACCGGCCCGTCTCAGTCACGCGCAGGTCCCCGGCGGAGAGCTCAACGAGCCCGTCGGCCTGCATGGGGGCCAGTTCGGCCAGGGCGGGGGCGAATTTTTCGGTAAAATCGATGCCCCAGCGCTCCCCGAAGGCGCCGAAGTCGAGCCCCATGTCACACATCAGGCGGGTGATGACGGCGCGGCGCAGTTTGTCCTCGTCGGTCAGGAGGTAGCCGCGTTCCAGGGGGAGCTCCCCGGCGGCGAGGCGGGCGGTGTAGTCCTCCAGCGCCTTGACGTTCTGGCGGTAGCTGCCCTCGGTCTGGGAAATGGACGACAGCCCGAAGCCGCAGATGTCGAGCCCGGCGCGGGTGCTGTAGCCTTGGAAATTACGCTGAAGCGTCCCGGCCCGCTGGGCCACGGCCAGCTCGTCGTCGGCGCGGGCGAAGTGGTCCATCCCGATGTACACGTAACCGGCGCCGGTCAGGGTCTCCACGATCAGGCGCAGCAGGGCGAGCTTGGTCTGCGGGGTGGGCAGCCCGGCCTTTTCGAGAAGCTTCTGGGCGGGCTTGATCCAGGGCACGTGCGCGTAGTTGAAGATGGCGAAGCGCTCCGGCTCCAGCGCGAGGACTTCGTCGAGGGTCTTTTTAAAGGACCCGGGGCTCTGGTGCGGCAGGCCGTAAACCAGGTCGATGTTGAGCGAGGTAAAGCCTGCCCCGCGCAGGAACTCGACGCAGCGGCGGTTCGTCTCCACGGACTGGACGCGGTGGATGGCCTGCTGCACCTGCGCGTCGCAGTCCTACACGCCGAAGCTCGCCCGCCGTACGCCCATGCGCGCGAACGCCTCCACGTGCTCGCGGGTCAGCCGCCGCGGGTCCAGCTCGACGCTGCACTCGGCCTTGTCCTCGAAGGTGAAGTGTCGCCGGAGCATCGCCCCGAGGCGGTCGAGCTGCGCCGGGGTGAAAAAGTTCGGCGTGCCCCCGCCGAAGTGCAGTTGCGCCGCCGGGCGGGCGGGCTTGAGCAGCGGCGTAAAGAGCGTCAGCTCTTTTTCCAGGTCGTCGAGGTAAACGTCGGCGCGGGAGCGGTTGGTCGTGGTGATGGTGTGGCAGCCGCAGAACCAGCACAGCGACTCGCAGAAGGGCAGGTGCAGGTAGAGCGAGAGCGGCCCCTCGCCGTCGCGCACCTCGTCGAGCAGCTTGTCCGCCGGAACGTCCGGGGAAAACTGCGTGGCGGGCGGGTAGGAGGTATAGCGCGGCCCCGGCCGGTTGTACTTGGCGATCAGGGCGTCGGCGGGAAAGGCGGTCGTGCTCATTGGAAGGTTTTTACAGTCTCGACCAGGGCGGCCACGTTTTCAACCTTTGCCTGCGGGTGGATGCCGTGCCCGAGGTTAAAGATGTACCCGCCCTGGCCGCGCATGGACGCCAGCAGCGCACGCACGGCGCTGGCGGTCGCCTCCGGGGTGGTGTCGAGGATGGCGGGGTCGAGGTTGCCCTGAAGCGCGGGGGGATGCTTCAGCCCGTCTCGGTAGCGGGGCAGGTCCACCGTCCAGTCCAGGCTGAGGACTTTGGCCCCGCTGGACAGGAGCGCGTCGCGCTCGTGGGCGCGGCCCTTGGCGTAGAGGATGATGGGGAAATCCCCCGGCAGGCGCTCGACGATCCGACGTATCCAAAACATGGATACATCGGCATAGCGCCCCTCGGGGGCGAGCGCGGCCCAGCTGTCAAAAATCTGGATGGCGTCGGCCCCGGCCTCGATCTGCATCTTGAAATACTCGGTGAGCGCGGCGGTGAGCTTGTCCATCAGGTGTTCGAAGCATATGGGGTCGCTCTCCAGCAGGGCGAGCAGGCGGGGGAAGCCCTCGGCGCTGCCGCCCTCGACCATGTACGCGGCCAGGGTCCAGGGGGAGCCGCCAAAGCCCAGCAGCGCCCGCTCTTCGCCGAGGGCGGCGCGGGTCAGGCGCAGGGCCTGAGCCACGTAGTCGAGCCGTTCGCGCACGGCTTCGGGTTCGAGCGCCTCGATCTGCTCGGATGTCTCCAGCCGGTAGTCCATGCCGATGCCGCCCTGGTCGCGAAAGTGGTAGGGCTGGCCCATGGCCTCGGGGATGACGAGGATGTCGGAAAAGATGATGGCCGCGTCGAAGCCGTAGCGCCGGATGGGCTGGAGCGTGACCTCGGTGGCCAGCTCCGGGGTCTTGGCCAGGGTGAGGAAATCGTGCTTCTGTTTCAGTTCGCGGTACTCGGGCAGGTAGCGCCCGGCCTGACGCATCAGCCACATGGGCGGGCGCTCAAGCACTTCGCCGTGGACGGCGGCGAGAAATCTTTCGCGGGAATTCATGGGAAAACAGGGAAATTAGATTTTTTAACCACAGAGTTCACAGAGAGCACAGAGGTCGAGTCTCTGTGTCCTTTGTGACCTCTGTGGTTAATTCCATTTTATTGATAGGTGAAGTCTGGGAAGCTTGACTAAGCATCCAGCCAGTTGCGGGGTTTCAGAAAATTCTCCAGCAAGTCGGCCTCGGGGCTGCCGGGGGCGGGGTGGTGGTCGTACTCCCAGCGGGCGAGCGGGGGCATGGACATAAGGATGGACTCGGTGCGGCCTCCGGACTGGAGCCCGAAGTGCGTGCCGCGGTCATAGACGAGGTTGAACTCTGCGTAGCGGCCCCGGCGGATGAGCTGCCAGGCGCGTTCGCGCTCGCCATATGGGGCGAGCTTGCGGCGGGCGAGGATGGGGAGGTACGCGCTCAGGTAAGCTTCGCCCACGGCGCGGGCGAAGCCAAAACACGGCTCGAAGCCCGGCTCGTTAAAGTCGTCGAAAAAGAGCCCGCCGATGCCGCGGGTCTCCCCCCGGTGCTTGATGAAAAAGTAGCGGTCGCACCAGTCCTTGAACTTCGGGTAAAGGTCCGCGTCGAAGGGCTCGCAGGCGTCGTAGGCGCACTGGTGCCAGTGCCGGGCATCCTCGGCGAAGCCATAGTGCGGCGTCAGGTCGAAGCCCCCGCCGAACCACCACAGCGGCTCTCCGCCTTCTTCGCCCGCGCTGAGGAAGCGCACGTTCATGTGCGAGGTGGGGGCGTAGGGGTTGCGCGGGTGCACGACGACGGACACCCCCATGGCGCGGAACGGCTTTCCGGCGAGCTGCGGGCGGCGTTCGGTGGCCGAAGGCGGGAGCGTCAGTCCGCGCACGTCAGAAAAGTTGACTCCGGCCTTTTCCAGCACGGGCCCGTCGGCCAGCACGCGGGACTCTCCGCCGCCGCCCTCGGGGCGCTCCCAGGCGTCGGCACGGAAGATTTGCCCGCCGTCCTCGGCCTCCAGCGCGGCGCAGAGGCGGGCCTGGAAGTTCAGCAGCCAGGCGCGGACGGCGTCGGGATCGGGAGCGGAGGGATTCACGGGCGTCAGGCAAACCGGCGGACGCGCCCGGGGCAAGCTTTACTCGCCGCACCGGGGCAGGCGTGCGGTCATGGCCTTATCTTGATTTCTTAACAGGAAGGCCGGGAAGATCGGAAATTCTCGTTGCCGGCATTGCTTTCTGTCCTTTCCGCTCTTCCTGTTAAATCTTTTCCCAAAAGGCGGTGAAGGGGACTTACTGGAGCGCGGGGCTGCCGGGGTGCTGGTTCTTGGGAGCGCTGACCGCGTCCTGGTCAGAGTGGCTGCCGACCTGGGACTGCTCGATTTTGGTGCGGATTTCGGCCCGGTCGAGGTTCAGGTTCGCCTCGAAGTAGTTGGCCTCGTGCGGGAGCATGACCTCGAAGTTCATCATCTCCATGACGGAGACGTTGATCTGGCCGATCTCGAAGCTGAGCACATGGCCGCCGCGGGTTTTATCCTTCGATAAAAAGTGCATGTGCCAGCCGCCGATGTTGATGCCGTTGACAAACTGCGGGCACCAGAAGCCGATCATCGTGCCCTCGATCTGCTGAAAAGTGAAGACGGACTGGGTGTCGATCACGTCGCTGATGGCCGCGTCGGCAGAGCTCTGCTTTCGCGGGGCGCGGGCGATCACCTCCGTGAAGGTGCCCTCCAGCTCGACGGCGTAAAAGACGTTAGGGTTCGGGAACATCCGCTGCTCAATCATCTTGTACACGGCTTCGTCGTCGGCGGGGCCGGCAAGGGTGGCCGTGTGGCCCGGAGAGAAGGTGCAGAAGGTGGCGAAGGGAATGAGCATGTCATCCGTCGCGGGGACAGGGTTGCCCACGGCGCGGATCTGCGTTACCTCGCCGTCGAGCATGAACAGCTCCCCGTCGATGCCGTTAAAGGTGCCAATGCCGAAGTCGCCCTGTTTCTTCAGGTCGCCCACGGTGAGGTCGCCGTTGTATACCCCTGCCAGAAAGGCGTCGATGGTCGAGTACTGGACCATCTTGGGCTGGTCGAAGGGCGAGACGTTCAGCAGCAGCGCCAGAGCAAGAAGCGTTTTCATGGGACGCACTTTTATAGGGAAATCCCGGTTGCGCAAACCGGAAGTGGCGTGGGGGCGGGCAGGGGGATGCGTCGGGAGTTACGGTTTTTTAGCTCTCACCAAGGCACAAAGGATCATAAAGAGCGGGAACGCTGATCATGCCTCTTTCTTCTCTTATCTCTGTGTCCTCCGTGCGCTCCGTGTGAAACTTTTCTTCTCACATAGAGGACACGGAGGGCACAGGGGTGGATAGAAAGACAGCAAGAAGCACGAACCTAAGCACTTTGTGATCCTTTGTGCCTTTGTGAAAGAAAATCATCTCCCCGGTGGCTGACGATCAGTGTCCGCCGACTCGGCGTGCGGCCTAAAACAAATCGAGCTGACCGCCGCCGTCGATGTCGCTGTCGGCGAGAGGGGCGGGCTTGCGGCGAGGCTTGGGCTCGGGGCGCTGGGCGTCGGGCTCGCGCAGAGTCTGTTGGAGGACGTTGCCCTCGTTTTCGAGCTCATTGAGGATGGTGCGGGCGCGGTCGATGACCTTGCCCGGCAGCCCGGCCAGGCGGGCGACCTGAATGCCGTAGCTGCGGTCCGCCGCGCCCTCGACCACGGTGTGCAGGAAGCGGATTTCGTCGGCCCACTCCTTGACGGAGACGGAGTAGTTGCGCAGGCGCGGGAGGGTGCGCTCCAGTTGGGTGATCTCGTGGTAGTGGGTGGCGAAAAGCGTGCGCGGGCCCTCGGCGGTCTCGCCGTGGAGGAACTCGATCACGCTCCAGGCGATGCTGAGGCCGTCGTAGGTGCTGGTGCCCCGGCCAATCTCGTCGAGGATGATGAGGCTGCGGGCGGTGGCGTTGTTGAGGATGTTGGCGGTCTCGTTCATCTCGACCATGAAGGTCGAGTTGCCGCGGGCGAGCTCGTCGCTGGCCCCGACGCGGGAAAAGATACGGTCCACCAGCCCGAGCCTGCATGCGGTGGCGGGCACCCAGGAGCCGACCTGCGCCATGAGCGCGATGAGCGCGACCTGGCGGATGTAGGTGGACTTACCGGCCATGTTCGGGCCGGTGATGAGGGCGAGCTGTTCCTCGGAGGCGGAGAGGCGGGTGTCGTTGGGGACGAAGCTCTGCGTCGTGGCGAAGCCGCGCAGGTCGGCCTTGAGCATCTGCTCGACCACGGGATGGCGGCCCTGCTTGATGTCGAGGAGGTCGCCGTCGTCGAGCTCGGGGCGGCAGTAGTCCCACTCGCGGGCGAGCTGGGCCCAGCCGACGAACAGGTCGATCTCGGCCAGGGCGAGCGCGGTGGAGGAAAGCGGGTCGGACTCGGCGAGGATGCGCTCGACCACTTCCTTGAATAGTTCCTCCTCGCGGGCGAGGGCCTTCTCCTCGGCGTGGACGATTTCCTTCTCCTTCTGGCGCAGCTCCTCGGTCACGAAGCGCTCGGCGTTGACCATGGTCTGGCGGCGGATGTAGTGCTCGGGGACGTTGGCGAGGTTGGACTTGGTCACCTCGATGAAGTAGCCGAACGCGCCGTTGTACTTGACCTTGAGGTTCTTGATGCCGGTCTTTTCCTGCTCGTCGCGTTCGAGGTCGCTGATCCAGGTCTTGTTGTCGGTGGTGAGGCCGCGCAGGCGGTCCAGCTCGGGGTCGAAGCCCTTGCGGATGACACCGCCGTCGGTCAGGTTGCCGGGGAGCTCGTCGTTGAGCGCGGCGGAGAGGAAATTACGCAGTTCCTCGAAATCGCCGACCGACTCGCGCAGGGACGCGGCGGGGGAGTCCTCCAGCTTAGCTAAAAACTCGCGGATGGCGGGGAGCTGGTCGAGGGTGTCGCGCACGCCGCCGAGCTCGCGGGGGTTGCGCAGGCGGTTCTGGAGCCGTCCGAGGATGCGGGCGATGTCGCGGACCTGCTTGAGGCTCTCCTGAAGCTGGGCGGCGACGCCGGGGGCTTCGATAAAGGCCTGCACAGTCAACTGGCGGCGGGAAAGCTCGTCGAGGTCGAGGATGGGGGCGGCCAGCCACTGCTCCAGCAGGCGGGCTCCGGCGGCGGTCACAGTGCGGTCCATGGCCCCGAGCAGGGAGCCTTTTTTCGTGCCTTGGGCGGACTTGAAAATCTCCAGGTTGCGCATCGTAGCCGGATCGAGCAGGAGAGTGCCCCCGCTGCGGTACTCGCGGATGCGGCGCAGGTTTTTCGGCGCGGCGCAGAGGTTGTCCGTGGCGTAGGTGACGAGCGCACCGGCGGCCCCGAGGGCGGGGTGGTCCTTGTCCAGACCGAAGCCGTGGAGGTTGTGCACGCCGAGGGCCTGGATAACCAGCCGCGCCCCGTCCTCGCCCTCGAACTAGTAGTCGGGCACGTAGGTGACGGGGTGCTCCAGGCAGAAGCGGTCGAACTGCTCGTGCCAGTCGTGCAGGTCCTCGCGGTGCGCCCAGCCGGGCGAAATGGTCTCGGGGAGGACGATCTCGCGCGGGTCGAGCGCGTTGAAAATGGGCAGCAGGCGGCGCGGGTCGGTGTCGCTGGCGATCTGGAAGTCCCCGGTGGACAGGTCGAGCCAGGCGGCGTGGAAGCCCTTTTTCGTGGAAGTGAGCGCGAGCAGGTAATGGTTTTTGTGCGCGTCGAGCTGGTTCTCCTCTAAAAGGGTGCCGGGGGTGAGAATCTGGGTGAGGGCGCGCTTGACGAGCTTGCCGGGCTGGGGCGTCTCGATCTGGTCCACGATGGCGACTTTTTTGCCCGCGGCCAGGAGCTTGGGCAGGTAATTGTCCTTGGCGTGGTAGGGGATGCCCGCCATGGGGTAGTTGCTGCGCTTGGTCAGGGTGATGCCCAGCAGCCGCGCGCCTTCCTCGGCGTCGGCGTGGAACATCTCGTAAAAATCCCCCAGTCGGAACAGCAGCAGCGCGTCCTCGGGGATTTCCTCCCGGTAGCGCCAGTACTGCTGCATCATCGGGGTCTCGTTCGCCGCTTTTGCCATGGTCTCGAAAGCCGCGCAGTATCGGCCAGCCCCCGCGCCGCTGCCAACCCTTTTTTTGCGCAAGGCGGGAGGGCGGGGGATGGACCCGTCTCAGACGGATAAAATGGGGCGGATTTTGGCCTTTGTGCGATAGGTACTTGTCAGCGGGCGATTTATCGCGCAAACTGGGGCGCAGATTTACCCTATGGAGGACTTTAACAATTTCCGGCTCCAGAAGATCAGCATGATCGTCGCCGACGTCCTTCTCGTCGTCCTGGGCGTGATCTTCGCCTTCAGCGGCGAGGGCCCGATGGACCCGATGCGGTTCTTCTGGGTGGTGGTCAGTGTCGGCCTCGGCGGCGTGCTAGCGTTCATCCCGTTTTTTCTGGAGTATAAAATCCGGGCCAACCTGGCGGAGTACGACCGCAGCCAGGCCAACCTGGAAAACGCCGAACGCATCGAGCGCGTGCTGGCCGAGATCCACGAGATCGCCAGCATCGTCGCCCGCCAGACCGACCGCGCCGAGGCGGCCATGGCCAAGACGACCGACGCTGTCGCCCGGCTGGAGCAGCACGAGCCCGGGGAATCCGCCGCTTCCGACGGCGAGGCGCTGAAGACCCTCTCCGCCTCCGTCGATGCGCTCCGCAAAGACGTTACGCAAGCGATGGAGAGCGTCGCCTCTGCCGACGACACCGCCGCCCTGATCGGCGGGATCGAAGTTTCCCTGGCCACCCTGACCGCCCGGCTCGAAGATGTGCAGGCCCAGCTTGTTCGCGACGCGGCGGCCCGGCATGCGTCTGCCGATGTCCCCCCCGCTCCCGAGAGTGCGGGCGACGAGGCGGTTGAGCCCTCCGCGCTGGAGGAAGAGGATTTTTCGGAAAAGCCGCCCCACCACGCGCTCAAGCCGGGCGACCCGATGCCCGAAGATGTCGGTCACGACGTGACGGTGCACACGAGCGAAGACAAGCTCGTCGAGGAGCATGTCCGGCCTGGTCTTCAGGACACCGCCGAGCAGGAACTTGAAGGCGCCGAGGACGTACCCGAGGATTTAGAGGTCAAGGAGGCCGCGCTTGACGCTGTGGCCCGCGAGATCGAGGCCGAAGCCGCGGAGCCGGAAGAGCCCGTCCAGCCGGACTGGCAGGAAGACATCGGCGACCCGGATGAGCCGGTTTTCACTGATCTGCGCACGGATGCCGCCCGCCCTGCCGGGGCGGACGAGGACGTGATCGAGGACGATTGGGAAGAGTCCGACGCTTCCGAGCCAGAGGAGCCGCGCGAGGTCAGCTTCCTCGATGAAGAGGCCGAGGAGGAACCTGAGGAAGCGCCGGAGGATGACGAAGACGTTTCCTCAGAAGAGCCGGACGAAGACGTCGAAACAAAGTCCGCCGCCGGGGTGAAGCTCGTCGATGTCCCGGCCAAGGAAGAAGTGGACGATTTTGGCGAGATCGAGTTGGCTACGCCGCCCCCAGCGGGGGACGAAGCGTTCGCCGCCGAGGCCCGGCTGGATGACGACTCTGATGATGCCGGGGACGAGGAAGACACCGGTCCCGAGCAAGTGAACCTGCTGGATGACCTGCCGCCGCCCCGTAAAAAGCCCCGCAAGAACCCCAAGGGTGCCACGGTGCTGGTTGCCCAGGTACTGATCGGCATCGGCAACAAGCCTTATGTGCGCGGCACCGGAGGCGGTCTTTCGCCCAACGAAGGCGTGCCCATGGAGTTTTTGGAGATCGGAAAGTGGCAATGGACCGCGCCCGAGGGTGACGAACCCATTTCCTGCCAGATCTACAAGAACGACGAGGTGCCTGCTACGGGCGAGATGATCGAACTAGAGCCCGGCCAGCGCCGCACCGTTTCCCCGACCTTTACCGCCTGAGCAGTTCGCGGAGGAGAAGCACGGGCCCACGCCCACTCTGTCAGAAACCATGAGCCTTGTCAGTGGTCTGGCGGGGGAGGGTATTCGGGCCGAATCCTCAGCTGCCTGACCGTGATAATTCTGTCTAATCCGGGGGCGGTTTGCGCTTGATTAATAATAGGCCGTAACTGTTTTTGACGGTAGGTCGAGGCGGCCTTACCGGTGCCAGCCGCCGGCCGGAGCCGAAAATATGACCGACTTTGCGCAACAGGCATGCGACACGGGCGAACGGCCCTCCGGCTGGCTTGGCCACAGGGGATAAGGGTATGTTTTAGGATTGTGCGGCAGCGGTTGCGGCATTAGTATTTAGCATAGATTCCATTAGGCGTATGCGTAATTAGCCGATCTGCCGCGGATTGATTGCCAGATGCTAAATTAGTGTTGCTATCGATACCCGTTTTTGTGGATTAGATTTTTTAATTTTAGACCACAACGCAACTAACTTAATCATGAGTACTGCCACAGAATCCCAACCAAAAACCGAAAACGCCGCCCTGCTCAAGTGGGTCGACAAGATGGTCGAGATGTGCAAGCCGGACAAGGTGCACTGGTGCGACGGCTCCCAGGAAGAAGCCGATCGCCTGTTCGACGAGATGGTCGCCGCCGGCACCTGTATCCGCCTGAACCAGGAAAAGCGCCCGAACAGCTACCTGTTCCGTTCCGACCCCCGCGACGTCGCTCGCGTGGAATCCCGCACCTTTATCTGCTCGCAGAACAAGGACGACGCCGGCCCCACCAACAACTGGGAAGAGCCCCGCAAGATGCGCCGCCAGATGAAGGAACTCTTCGACGGCTGCATGAAGGGCCGCACGATGTATGTCATCCCCTTCAGCATGGGTCCCGTGGGCGGCCCGATCTCCCAGATCGGCGTCGAAGTCACCGACTCGGCCTACGTGGTGGTGAACATGCGCATCATGGCCCGTGTCGGCCAGAACGTGCTGGACGCGCTCGGCAAGGACGGCTTCTTCGTCCCCTGCCTGCACTCCGTCGGCCAGCCCCTGCAGCCCGGTGAAAAGAGCGCTGCCTGGCCCTGCAACCCGGAAAACACCTACATCGTCCACTTCCCCGAAGAACGTACGATCGTCTCCTTCGGCTCGGGCTACGGCGGCAACGCCCTGCTCGGCAAGAAGTGCTTCGCCCTGCGCATCGCCTCCACGATGGCCCGCGACGAAGGCTGGATGGCTGAGCACATGCTCATCCTCGGTGTGACCGAACCCTCCGGCAAGAAGACCTACGTCACCGCCGCTTTCCCGAGCGCCTGCGGCAAGACCAACTTCGCCATGGTGATTCCGCCCAAGGAAATGGAAGGCTACAAGGTCTCCTGCGTGGGTGACGACATCGCCTGGATCAAGCCCGACGCCAACGGCAAGCTGCGTGCGATCAACCCGGAAGCCGGCTTCTTCGGCGTGGCCCCCGGTACCTCGTACGACACGAACCCGAGCGCCATGGACTCCTGCTGCAAGGACACCATCTTCACCAACGTCGCGCTGACCGACGACGGCGACATCTGGTGGGAAGGCATGACCAAGGAAGCCCCCGCGCACCTGATCGACTGGAAGGGCGAAGACTGGACCCCGGATTGCGGCCGTCTCTCCTCGCACCCGAACAGCCGCTTCACCGCCCCGGCCCGTAACTGCCCCGTCATCGACGAGGATTGGGAACGTCTCGACGGCGTGGAAGTCAAGGCCATGGTCTTTGGTGGCCGCCGCATGAGCGATATTCCGCTCGTCTTCCAGAGCTTCACCTGGAGCCACGGTGTTTACCTCGGCGCCACCATGGGCTCCGAGCGCACCGCCGCCGCCGAAGGTAAGGCCGGTGAACTTCGCCGCGACCCGATGGCCATGCTGCCGTTCTGCGGTTACCACATGGGCGACTACTTCCGCCACTGGCTGAAGATGCAGAAGGACCTGGTGGAAACCCCCCGTATCTTCCACGTCAACTGGTTCCGTCGCAACGACGACGGCGTGTGGCTGTGGCCGGGCTTTGGCCAGAACATGCGCGTCCTCAAGTGGATCGTCGAGCGCGCCAACGGCCGTGGTTTCGCCCGCGAAACCCCGATCGGCTGGATCCCCCGCTACGAAGACATCGACTGGCGCGGCCTGGACTTCTCCGAAGACCAGTGGAAGGAACTGATGAGCATCGACCGCGAAAAGATGAAGATGCAGACCCTGCAGCACGAAGAGCTCTTCCTCCAGCTCTTCGACCACCTGCCCAAGGAGCTGATCTTCGAGCGCGAGCTGCTCATCTCCCGCCTCTAAGATTTCGCGATCTGATTAAAAAAACACCTTACGAACGCCCGGCTGCAAAGCCGGGCGTTTTTGGTGCGGTAGGGCATGCCCTGGTGCGTGACCGCACTGGACAATGAGGGGCTGTGCCCCTACGCCGCCAAAAGGCGGCTACCCCAGGGCATGCCCTGGACCCTAGATGCTTCGCATCTGGATGGGGGTCCGGCTGGACCAGCAATCGCCCCATCGGCGCCAGACAGGCGCTGCCCCGGTGCGCGATTGCGTACGACGTTGCAAAGGCAACTGTATCGGTTATCGGTTCGAAGGCTGCTACCGCGTTAACGTTCCATTCGTCTCCCCAAAGGTGGCGACCCAGTTTTGATGCTCCTCGGCGTTTGGTGTAAAAAACCCTGGGGGGGTTTAAAAAAACCCGAACGCGGGGCCCCCAACAAAATGGAGGGGATTGCGGGCCGCGGGGCGGGGGGGGGAGCCCCCCGGC
>JAUTCS010000160.1 GCA_030673825.1 Verrucomicrobiota bacterium JB024
CCAACCAATAACCGGGGGCCCCTGGGTGGGGCCCCCCCGGGGCGGGGGCCCGGGGGGTGCCGCCCTGAAGGCGGGTCCAGCCGGACGTGCCGCGGGTCGGGGGCGGGGAGCCCCAGCTCCCCCTCACTTCCACACGGCGGCAAAGGCGAGGGCGACCGCGGCGGTGGGGATCCACAGGCCCAGGCCGAGGAGTGCGGGGGACCAGCCGACTTTGCGCAGGGCGGCGGGGCTGAGGCCCGCACCGATGAGAAAGAGCGCGGCGCTGAGGCCGTGGCGGCCGGCGAGGGCGGCGAGGTCGCCTGCTGGGGCGAGTGCGGGGACGGCCCAGCGGAGCGCGGCCAGCGCGATAAAGCCGAGGATGAACCACGGGAACTTGCCCTTGGCGGCGGCACCTGTGGCGGCGCTGCCGAGCGATTCGTCGCGGGGCTGGTGGTTCTCCAGGTGGGCGAGAACGAAGGCCACGGGTACGATCCACAGGGCGCGGGCGAGCTTGATCGTGGTGGCGAGGGTGAGGGCTTGAGGTCCGTAGGCCAGGCCCGCGCCGACGACCGAGCTGGTGTCGTGGATGGCCAGTGCCGCCCACCACCCGAAGGCCGGTTCGCTCAGGTGGAGCAGGTGCCCGATAAAGGGAAAGAGGACGAGCGCGACGGCGTTGAGGACGAAGACGATCCCGAGGGCGGCGGCGGTCTCATGCTGGCGGGGGCGGAGCACACCGGCGACGGCGGCGATGGCGCTGCCGCCGCAGATGGCCGTCCCGGCGCTGATCAGCAGACGGGTGTGGCGGGGTACCCCGAGGAGGCGACCGATGAAGTTCCCCAGCAACAGGATGGCGCTGATGCTGATGAGCGTGACTCCGAGGCCGTCGAGCCCGGCACGGGCCACCACCGGCAGTTCGATGCCCGCCCCCAGCGCGACGACCGAGCCCTGGAGCAGCCAGTGGGCGCGGCGGTGCCAGCGTTCGGGGTCAGTGTTCGCCCCGGCGAATGCCGCCCCGACCCCGAGCGCCAACGCGAACGCCCCCGACAGACCGAAGCCCGCGCAGGCCAGCACCCCGACCGGTAGCAGCCAGTGTTTCACGCGGATGGGGGCGTCGGCCTCCGTTCCGCTCTCTGTGTCCTCAAGCATGGACCGGAGTATATCCACTTGCTTTGATTAAGTGGTAATCGTAGTTTTCGATAGATTATTTGAAAGAGTTATGGCTATGAAAAATCCCTATCCACGTGTCGATCCGGAGTGGCTGGTCACGTTTCTGACGGTGGCCGAGTGTGGGGGCGTGCTGGCGGCCTCGCGGGCCATGCACGTCTCCCAGCCCGCGCTCTCGGCGCGGCTGCGGCGTCTGGAGGATGCGGTCGGGCAGGCGCTCTTTGATCGCTCGGCGCAGGGGATGGCGCTGACCGAGGCCGGGCGGCGGCTGCTGCCGGTGGCCCGCAAGCTCCCCAAAGTCTTGCGCGAAGCGCTCGAGGCGGTCGATCCGGCGGCGGGGGCGCGGTTGGCCGGGCCGCTGCGCCTGAGCGCGAGCACTACGCTGGCGGACTTTGTCCTGCCGCCTCTGTTGGCCGAGTACGCCCGCACGCGTGGCGTGCCGGGCTTGGAGCTGCGCGTGGGCAACACCGACGAGGTGCTCGGCGCGGTGCGCAGCGGGCGCGTGGCATTGGGCGCGGTCGAGGGGTTGCGCCGGGCCGCCGGGCTCCACCTGGAGCCTTTCGCCAACGATGAGATCGTGCCTGTCTATTCACCCGACCGCCTGCCGCGCGAGACCTTGAAAGCCTTGAAAAAAGCCACGATCACCCGCGAACTGGCGGCGCTTCCGCTGCTGTGGCGCGAACCCGGATCGGGCACGCGGCGGGTGATCGAGGACGCCTTCCGCCGTCGGGGCGTGCCCGTGGCCGCGTTGCGGACGGACTTCGTGCTGGGCGGAACGCTTGCTCTGCGCGGGGCGGCGCTGGCCGGGCTGGGGATAGCGTTTCTGCCGCGCCGCACCATCGGGCAGGAGCTGGCCCTCGGACGTCTTGCCGTGGTGGAAAAACCCGCCCTGCGCGTGCGCCGGACCTTTTCGTGGGTGTTGGCGCCGGGGACGCTCCCGGTCGAGCTGGAGGCCTTCCGCCACTGGGCCAATGCCCGCATCCGCGACGACGAGAGCCTGTAGCGCCGGGCGGGTGAATAAGAGGCTGGTCACAGAGAGCACGGAGGAACACCGAGCGCACAGAGAGTTTTAAAAATGAACATTACTGCCATTTTCGCGCTTCTTGTGTTTTCTGTGGATACCGCATTCCCATAACCCACTCTCAGACATCGCCGTGAATGAACTCTAGGTCCCCACCTAAGTTACAAAAAGGCTCAAGAATTTATTCTCTCTGTGCGCTCTGTGTTCCTCCGTGTTCTCTGTGGCCAAAATAACCTTTGAACCGATCCGCTCGTTGCTACCCCTCCGGCGATTCGCGGATTGCCTTCGGCGGGTGCGGGTGCGAAGTTCGCGAGCGCTTTTTTATGAAACCAACTCTCCTCGTCCTCGCCGCCGGAATGGGCAGCCGCTACGGCGGCCTCAAGCAACTGGACCCGATGGGCCCACACGGGGAAACCCTGCTGGACTACTCGCTGCGCGACGCGGCGGCGGCGGGCTTCGAGAAGGCGGTCTTCGTCATTCGCCGGGAGTTTGAGGAGGCCTTCCGTGAAGGAGTGGGGGACAAGGCCGCCGCGCTGATGGAGGTCGAGTACGCCTTCCAGGCGCTGGATGACCTGCCCGTGGGTTTCTCCGTGC
Organism: Verrucomicrobiota bacterium JB024; assembly: GCA_030673825.1. Taxonomy (GTDB): domain Bacteria; phylum Verrucomicrobiota; class Verrucomicrobiia; order Opitutales; family Cerasicoccaceae; genus Ruficoccus. The sequence continues at coordinate 2,759 of JAUTCS010000160.1, forward strand.
CCGAGGGGCGCGCCAAGCCCTGGGGGACAGCCCACGCCATCCGTGCCGCCCGCTCGGTTGTACACGATCCCTTTATCGCCATCAATGCCGACGACTACTACGGGGCCGACGCCTACGCGCGGATTTTAAACCACCTGCGTGAACTCAACCCCGGCGATGCGGGCGAGCTGTGCATGGTCGGCTACCCGCTCAAAAACACGCTCTCGCCCCATGGAAGTGTCAACCGTGGCGTGTGCCGGCTCGACAGCGGCCTGTTGCAAACGGTCGAGGAGCACACGGACATCCGCGAGGAGGCTGACGGAAAAGTCCGCGGCGTGAACCTGGCGGGGGAGCGGGTGGACATCCCCGCCGACGCGCCTGTGTCGATGAATTTCTGGGGCTTCACCCCGGCGCTCTTTGGCGTGTTGGAGGAACATTTCACGGCTTTCCTGCAAAAGCACGGGGGCGAGCTCAAGTCCGAGTGCTACATCCCGACGGTGGTGGACGACCTCATCCGCGCCGGGCGGGCCCGCTGCACCGTCCTGCCCACCAGTGGGGAGTGGTTCGGCGTGACCTACCCGGCGGACAAGCCCCTTGTCCAGCAGCGGCTGCTTGCGATGGCGTGATCCGCTGGGCTCACACTTCCAGCGTTCAGGGCGTAGGCCCTAGTGGGATGGATGATTGAAGGTCGCTTGTGTTGGGGTTGATACCCTAAATGTGCCTGTAACATCCCGTAAATGCTGAATTCGCGCTGGATATCAGCCTCCAAGACCGTTTGAGTGAGGGGATAACCCCTTCGGTTTATGGCAGAAAAAGCGGTTCTCGTTGACAAACTCCCTCCTGTGAAAGCGAAACAGGCGCCCGCCGCGCCTGCGCCGAAACCTGCGCCCGAGCCCGTTCAGGCTCCGGCGGGCGAGTACACCGCGGTCCTTTCCGGTGACGCCGCCGCGGCCAATACCTTGACGGCTCACACCGAGGAGCCTGCCGCGCCCGGCGACGTGACGATCACGGGTTTTGACAAACTGACGTACCAGACCTTTTTGCTGGACCTGGTGGCGTTCGGGTTGATGGGGACCTTCTTTGTGGCGCAGGCTTTCCGCCGCCGTGCGACGGTGCACTTCGGCGCGATGGTTGGCTTTGGCGCGTTTCTGTTCGTGCTGGCGGCCAGCTTCTTCCTGGCCAAGATGCGCTTCGCGGATTTCCTCTGGGGTGGCTCGGACACGTATAACCTGCTCGTGCGCGGCGTGTGCTGGACGATCCTCGCGCCGTTCCTGTTTGTTATGCTCTCGCGCCTCATCCATGTGGCGAAAAAGGACCTGCCGGTGTACGTCGTCATGTTCGGTATGGCTGCGGGGCTGTTCTTCTTTATCGCGCTGTCGAACTTCGGGAGCATGCCGCAGGGCTTCCAGCTGGTGTTCGCGCTGGGCTCGTTTACCTGTTCGGCCAGCCTGATCGTGATGTTGTTTTTCACTCTCGGCTCGCTGCCGGAGGAGGACGTCCCCGAGAACCTGCGCCGGGGGGTGACGATCATCGTGCTGGTTATCGCCTGCGGGTGGTTCCTGTATCCGTTCCTCAATTTGCTTTCGCGCTTCCTGCCGAGCAGCTCGCTCTATCCGTTCCTGCTGAACCTGGTGGACCTCGTCACGGTCGGTCTGATCGCCTACGGCTTCTATCAGGGCGCGGGCCGCAAGGCCGCCCGTATCGTGATGAAGCCTGCCTTCCGCAAGGCGCGTATTGCGCCCTCGACCATGGACGTGCAGGAGATCATCGAAGAGGAGGAGCCGGTCCCGCAGGAAGCCGCCGCCTACGCGGGCGAGCCCGAGGAGGAAATCGCCGAGGAGCAGGCCCGCGAAGACGCCGCCGAAGCCGCCCGCCCCAAGCCGACCTTCCGCCGCCCGGCCAAGCGCATGAAGGACCCCGACGAGTCCTGACCCGCGCTTCCCGTTCGCCACAAATCTCTCTCACGCGTGCCGGGGTTGCTCACCAGCCCTGCCAGGTGCGTTTTCTCTCACTCCAACGAAAGCCATCCCCGTGTCTTCCCAATCGCTCTCTCAACCACCCAAACTCGTTATTTTCGGCTGCGGCTACGTCGGCAGCGAAGTCGCCCGGCAGGCCGTGGCCAAAGGCTGGGAGGTGCGGGCCCTGACCCGCAACCCGGACAAGGCCCACGCCCTGCGCGAACTCGGCCTGGCCCAGGTCGAAGTGGCCGAGCTGGACAGCGATGCGTGGCATGACAAGTTCGACCCGCACCCGGACTACGTCCTGAACTGCGTCAGCTCCGCCGGGGGTGGGCTGGACGGCTACCGCAAGTCCTACATCGACGGCCAGCGCTCCATCCTCCAGTGGGCGGCGGGCGGCCATGTCGGGACCTATGTTTATACTGGCGCGACCAGCGTGTACCCGCAGGCCGACGGTGAGTGGGTGGACGAAACCGCCTCCACCGACAACGCCTCTGACCACGGAAGCCTACTGCTGGAGTCCGAGGGGTTGCTGGCGGGCGCGCCCGGCGTCAGCCGCTGGTTCGTCCTGCGCCTGGGTGGAATCTACGGGCCGGGGCGCCACTACTTCGTGGACGCGCTGCGGGCCGGGCAGAACGATTTCCCCGGTTCGGGCGAGACCTGGCTCAACCTCATCCACCGCGACGACATCGTCCGGGCGGTCTTCGCCAGCTTCGAGGCCCCGGCCGAGATCGCCAACCGCATTTACAACGTGACCGACGGCCACCCCGCTCCGCGCGGGGAGATTATCGGTTGGCTCGCCAAGGAGCTGGGTGCGTCCGAACCGGTCTTCGCGCCCGCGCAGGCCCGCGCCCGTGACAGTGGCCGCCGCTCGGCTGCCGGGAGTTTGCCCAACCGCCGCATCGACGCCGGGCTGATCGGGCGCGAGTTGGGGTGGTCGCCGCAGTATGGCGATTACAAGGCGGGCTTCACAGGATTGTTACAGTAAAGGATTTGCGCGTAGGGGGGCATTTGTGGCTTTCTGCCGGGGATGCCGCCGCTTCTGCTCAGATCCGGTTTCTGGTGTGCCCTGCTGGCCCTGCTGGTGGCTTCTCCGGTATTTGCCGCCGATGAGGAGCTGATCCGTCTGCTGGAGGAAAAGGGCTATCTCACCCAGAAGGAGGCCAACCAGATCCTCGCGGACAAGGGGGGCGACTTCACCTTCAAGCCCAACACGCCGCGCACTGAGGAGCTCAGCGTCGGCGTGATGATGCAGTTCCAGTACAACTACATCCAGGGCACCAATGACGGCGGCCCCAACCCCACCACGCGCAACAACTTTCTGCTCAACCGCGCGTACCTGATCCTCGAAGGCAAGCTCGGGGACGGCTTCGGCGGGATCATCGTGCCGAACTTCGGGGACGGGACGGTCCGGCTCGACCACGCCTATCTGTATAAGATGATCGAGAACCCCGACGTCTCGATCTACGCGGGCCTGCGCAAGGTGCGCTTCGCCAAGGAGGAGTACTACGACACGGAAAAGCTCCTCACCGTCAACCGCTCCAACGTCACCAACTACTGGGGCAACGACACCGGCACCGAGGATGAGGTGCCCGAGGGCACGGAGGCCAACGGGTCGATGGGCTTCGCCGCGCAGCACATGGGGCTGTTTGCCGACTACCAGATCGACGACAACGTCGGGTTGGAGTTCTCGCTGGTCAACGGCTACGCCTCCTACCTGCCCTCGAACAATTTCCAGAACCGCATCGGGGCTTACTTCCAGGTGAGAACCGCCTGGGACCTCGCCGATCCGAAGGAGGAGAAGCTGCGCCTGGAGGCCGGGCTCAACACCGGGTTCCAGCCCGCGGGCAACTCCTACTGGCAGCCGACCGTCAGCGGCGGCGCGGTCTCGGCCAGTAACCTTTACATCGGTTATTCCCCCTCCGACTCGTCCTCCATCGGTCTGAACCCGTATCTGGTGTTCCAATGGGAGGACTTGACCGTCTCGACCGAGTTTCTCCTCAACTGGGTCGAGCACAGCCAGCTCTACGACAACAGCCAGCTCCTGGCCTCCCAGGCGGGGGCGACTCCCGGCTCCGGCACGGCCATGCCGCTGGGGATCATCGTTACGCCCTCGTACCGCTTCGACGAGGACTTCGAGGTGGTCTTCCAGTACGCCTTTCTCAATACAGACGGGCGTGGCGTGCAGATCGACAGCACCGTGCCGAACGCGCCCGGCGTCGGGCGGCTCTTTTTCAACGAGGCTCAGTCCTTTTACCTCGGGTTCAACTGGTACATCCTCGGCGAGGACCTGAAGCTCCAGATCGGCTACAACTACCTCAACTACACCGGGCGCTACATGGTCCCGACCGACGCGGTGCTCACCCCCGTCACTCCCGGCGACGGCAACGGCGGCTTCGGCGGCCCCGGCTACAGCATCCACGCCATCCGTACCCAGCTCCAGATCATCTTCTGAGGGCGTTTCGCAAAAGGTTGATTAAGTGAGTGCCTCCGGGTTGCCGGAAGGCACCCCTCCTGTTGTCATCCTGAGCAAGTCCGCTTGCGGACGCGTCGAAGGATCTCCACGCGCGGCCTGCTGGACGGGCATGTGAAAAACCTGCATCGGGAGATCCTTCGACTCGCTGCGCTCGCTCAGGATGACAATGAAGGGGAGGGGCTCAGTCGGGCTTTATCTGCATGCAGGTGATATAAAAAGTGCTGATTCAAGCCTCTCGTTTGGTAAGGAATACGTATGCCCGATAACCTGCACATTTCTGTCGAAGGCCGCGTGGCCACCGTCGCCCTGGCCCGTGGCAAGGTCAACGCGCTCAATGAATCGCTGGTCGATGAGCTGGCGGCGTGCCTGGAGCAACTGGAGGCGGATCCGGCGGTGGATGCGCTCATCCTGACCGGGCAGGGGAAGTTCTTCTCTTTCGGTTTCGACATCCCGGCGTTCATGGATACGCCGCGGGACGACTTCACGCGCTACCTGGAGAAATTCACCGCCCTCTACGCGCGGCTCTTTCTCTTTCCCAAGCCCGTGATCGCCGCCCTCAACGGCCACACCATGGCGGGCGGTTGCATGCTCGCCTCGGCCTGCGACTGGCGCGTCATGGTGGAGGGCCGCGCCAAAATCGCCTTGAACGAAATCGGCTTCGGTTCGACCGTGTTGGCCGGGGCGGTCGAGATGCTTGTCTATGGCGTCGGCGCACGCACCGCGCAGGACATCCTTTATAACGGCAGCCTCTACACACCCGACGAGGCGCTCGCCCTCGGCCTTATCGACCAGGTCTGCTCGCCCGAGGAACTTGTGCCCACCGCTCAGGCAAAGGCCACCGAACTGGGCGCGAAAGACACCGCCGCCTTTGCCAGTATCAAGAACCTGCTGCGCGCCCCCGTTGCCGCCCGCATGGCCGAGCGCGAACCGGCCTCCATCGCCGCCTTTGTTGACTTGTGGTACGCCGACTCCACCCGCGAGCAGCTCGCCAAGATCACGATCAACTAGCGGCGAGTCGGGTTTCTGGCAGAAGTATTGGGTGCAACTCAGTTTGGATGCTCCTCAGCGTTTACGGGAAAGAGCGTGGCTCTTTCCCGTAAACGCTGACGCGATGCGATAGCATCGAAAGTGCAGGCTAAAATGCTGGTCCAGCCGGACCTGCCGCAGGGTTTGGGGGCGCGGAGCCCTCAATATTCATGCAATAAACCTGTCCTGTGACGGAGCCCTAGATGCTCGCGTCGATGCTTTCCTCGCCGCCCCACATGAGCTTGCTGCGCAGGATGCGGAAGTGGGAGTAGTTGGGCGGCTGGAGGAGGGGGACGGTCAGGTCGGCCTTGCGGATGGAGAGGGGGAGCTGGCAGCCGTGGAAGGCGAGGTTGCCGTCCACGGAGATGATGGGGGGCTTGCCGTGGGGGGAGCAGGTCACGCGCAGGCACGAGCGCGAGGGAAAGATCATGCTGCGGTTGGTCAGTGTGTGGGCGCATATCGGCGTCATGGCGATGACGTTCGAGTGCGGGTGGATGATCGGGCCCCCGGCGGAAAGGTTGTACGCGGTCGAGCCGGTCGAGGTGCAGAAGATCAGCCCGTCGGCCCAGTAGTCGGTCACGAGTTCGTCGTCGCAGGTCACGCGCAGGCCGATGAGGCGCTGGGTGTCCGGGGTTTTCAGGACCACATCGTTAAAGGCGTAGGCGATCTCGCCCCCGGCGGAGGTGCACTGGAGGATGGAACGCTCCTCGATCAGATATTCGCCGTCGAGGATCTGCTTAAACTGCCATTGGGCCTCCTCCACGGAAAAGGTGGCCAGAAACCCGAGCTTGCCCTGGTTGATCCCGAAGACCGGCACGCGGTGCAGCATCGACTGGGGCACGGCGGAGAGCAGGGTGCCGTCGCCACCGAGGACGCAGCAGGCGTCCATTCCGGCGAGAAAGTCCTTCTCCAGCGGGTGGCTGGTGGTCATCCGGCTCTCGACCCCGGCGTCGGCGCAGAGCCGGGTCAGCATGTTCCCAAGCTCCTGCGCGCCCGGTTTCTGTGCGTTGACGACGAGGGCGATTTTAGAGATGGGCTTCATCGGGGACGAGTATGGGACCCAAGGCTAAGCCCCGCTCTTGGTCAGACCAAGCAAAAACTCCCGGTTGCCGTCGCCGCCGGTGACGGGGCAATCCATCTCGCCGAGGACACGCGCACCGGGCAGGTTGCCCTCGGCGAAGAGCCGGACGGTGGCCAGGGTACGTTGGCGCACGGCCTCGTCGCGGATGATGCCCTTGGTGCGGCGGGTTTCCTCCGGTCCGGCCTCGAACTGCGGCTTGACCAGGGCCACGAGCAGGCCGCCGGGCTCCAGCACCGGCCAGACGGCGGGCAGCACCTGGGTGAGCGAGATGAAGGACAGGTCCATCACGACCAGCCCGTAGGCGAGGCGGGGGAGGGTGGCCGGGTCGAGGTGCCGGGCGTTGACGCCTTCGAGGTTGGTCACGCGGGGGTCCTCCAGGAGGCGGGGGTGGAGCTGGCCGTGGCCGACATCTACGCAGGTGGCACTGGCCGCCCCGGCCTGGAGCGCGCAGTCGGTGAAGCCCCCGGTCGAGGCCCCCACGTCGAGCAGGTGGCGTCCGGAAATATTTTCGGGAAACCGCTCCAGCCAGGCGGCGAGTTTGTCGCCCCCCCGGCTGACGAAGCGGGGCGGGTCTTTCACGGCGAGGTGGGCGTCGGCGGGCAGGAAACGCCCCGGTTTGTCCACCGGCTCGCCCGCCGGGCCGCTCACCCGGCCCTCCAGGATGAGACGGCGGGCCTGGCTGCGGCTGGCGGCCTGGCCAGAGCGGACGAGAAGGTCATCGGCGCGTATTTTATCCATGTTCGGGCGGTTTACGGGAGCATTTTTCCAACCACGTAACCGCCCGCATTCCGAGTCTAATTGCGGGGCGGGTGGTTTTTTTCCGTTGACAGGGGGGAGAAAGTGGGGTGATGTGGGGCGAAGTGGAACGGATATCCTCAATCTTCTCTCGATGATTCCATTTGACCAGGGACTGTATGCCGGCGAACACCGGCACAATCTGGACGCCAAAAAGCGTCTGACGGTCCCGTCTAAATGGAGATTCGATGGAGACGAGAATGCGCTCTACCTCGCCTTTGCCGACCCCAGCGGCTGTGTGACCGTCTATCCGCCCAAAATGGTGGAACAGCTAAAGGCCCGTTTGTCCTCAATCAGCCTGGGTGACAAAAAGGGCCAGCGCGCGATCATGCGGCTGCTCGGGCAGTCGGATCAGTTCACTTTTGATAAAAACGGCCGCATCAACCTCAACGAACGTCTCTACCGGCACGCTGGTATCGAGAAGGAGGTCGTGCTGGTCGGCACCGTTAACAAGTTCCACCTGTGGGAGCCGGAGCGCTACGAGGCCTACATCGAGGCCGACGAAGACGAAGGCGATCTCAGCGATATCCTCTCGGACCTGGGACTCTAATCTTCACCTTTTAACCGAACAACAAACATGAGAATCAGCCAGGAACTCTATAATGCCGGAATCCTGGGCCGCCAGGAGACCCGCAAGCCGACCACCTTCGAGGTGGTTGCCCAGCACGCCCCGCGATTTGGCGAGGGCGGTCCGCTGTTCCACGCCTTCCAGCGCCGGGAGCAGTCCACCAAGGTCAACGCCCGCGGATGGAGAGCCCTCTCCCATGTGCTTCGCCTTCGCTAGGCCGGGATGGGAAGCCCTCTATACTAAGATGGCCGGTCACCTGCCCGTGATGCTGCGAGAGGTGCTCGACCTGCTCGCGCCGCAGCGGGGAGGTCACTACCTCGACGGCACCTTCGGAGGCGGCGGCCACAGCCGCGCCATCCTTGAGGCCAGTCCGCAGGTCCGGCTAACCGCCCTGGACCGCGACCCGGACGCCGCCCGCCGCGCCGGGCTTTTCGCCGAGGAGTTCGGCTACCGCTTCACTTTTTACCACCTGGAATTTTCTCAACTACAAACACTGACTGAACACGATTACGCCGGGGCTCTTTTCGACCTCGGCGTATCCTCTTTCCAACTCGACGAGGCCGAACGCGGCTTCTCCTTCGGCAAATCCGCCCCCACCGACATGCGTATGGATCCCACCACTGGCCGCAGCGCCGCCGAGTTCCTCGAGACCGCCCCCGAGGCGGACCTCGTGCGGGCCGTGCGCGACCTGGGGGAGGAGCAGGCTTGGCGCCGCGTGTGCCGGGCGATCGTCGGAGCCCGCGGCACCGGCAAGCTCGCCCGCACCGACACGCTGGCCGAGCTCGTGGCCGACGCCGTCCCCGCGCCCCGTGGCAAGCCCTCGCGCATCCACCCGGCCACCCGCACCTTTCAGGGCATCCGCATGGCCGTCAACGACGAGCTGGGCGTGCTGGAGCGTATGCTCCCCGCCGCCTTTGACCGGCTCGCCCCCGGCGGCGTTCTCGCCGTGATCACTTTCCACTCGCTCGAAGACCGCCCGGTCAAGCGCTTCTTCAACCGCCTGGCCGGTCGCCCCGAACACGCTGGCGACTCCCGTCCGCAGGACGAACGGGTCAAGCGCGCCGAGCTCCTGACCCGCCGCCCGCTGGTGGCCGGGGAGGACGAGCTCGCCGCCAACCCACGGAGCCGTTCGGCCAAGCTGCGCGCGGTGCGCAAGCTCGCCGCCGCTGAACTTCAACCCGCCTGAGTCATGCATTACTTCAAAGACCTCCACTCCTACCGTTGGCTGTCGATCGGCCTTTGCCTGATGATCCTGCTCGTCGCCGTCGGCGGCTCGCTCGGGATTGTGTGGATGCGCACCCAGATGACCGGCACCGCCAAGCACGTGGCCCAGATGGAGCGCGACCTGCGCGCCCTCGAAAACGACAACGCCACTTTGTCGGCGCGCATGGCCCGCGCCCACAACCCCGAATTTCTGATCGCCCACATGCCCGCCGGGCTTCGCCCTACCAGCGGTAACCAGATCGTGTGGATTCAGACCAGCGCCGCTCCCTCCTACGTGGCCCAGGCCCGCCAGAGTGAGCCCGCCCAGCTCGCCGCTGCCACCACCGGCACGGCTTCCGTCTCCTTCGACCTCGGCCTCATGAATCAACCTCGGGATCCGCAGCCCTGATGAACCGCTCCTTCGTCTCCAGCTTCCGCTTTATCCTGATCGTCGTCGGCATCCTCGCCTGTTTCGCCGCCGTCTTCGGGCGGCTGTTCTATTTGCAGGTGATCGACCAGGACAAGCTGAGCCGGATCGTCGAGAGCAACCGCAAGACCTTCCAGGTCATCAGCGCCCGCCGGGGCGACATCGTGGACGCGCGCGGCGAACTGCTCGCCACCACCCACGAGGTTTACCAGATCGGGGTGGACCCGCAGTCGGTCAAGGAAGAGGACTACGAAAAGATCCCCGCCCTCGCCGCCATCCTGCGCCTGCCCGAGGCCGAGATCCGCGAAAAGTTCGACACCCGCCTGCGCGAGGTGAAAGGCCCCGACGGCACCGAGGTGCGCGACGTGCACTGGCACAAGCTGGCCGACAATATTTCCCGCGATGCGCTCCTGCGCATCCGCGAGCTGGACATTCGCGCCGTTTACGGCAACCCGCAGTATCGCCGCGTTTATCCGTCCACCTCGCTGGCCGCGCACACCGTCGGCTTTATTAATAAAGAGGGCACGCCCGTTACCGGGGTGGAGCAGTGGCTCGACTTTTACCTGCGCGGGCAGGACGGCTGGCGCGAAGCCGAACGCGACGGTCGCCGCCGCGAGCTGGTACAGTTCCAGACCCGCGAGGTGCAGCCCCGCTCCGGGCTCAACGTCGAGCTGACTCTCGACATGGTCATCCAGCACTTCGCCGAGGAGCAGGTGCTCGACCTGGTGAAAAAGTACCAGCCCCAGGGCGTGACCATCATCGTGAGCGAGCCGACCACCGGCTATATTCTGGCCCTGGCCAACTACCCCAGCTACAACCCGAACGTTTTCTGGAAATCCTCTCAGGAGGCCCTCCGTAACCGCGCCCTGACCGACGTTTACGAGCCGGGCAGCACTTTTAAGATTGTCGCCGCTTCCGCCGCGTTGGAGGAGCGCATCGTGCGCCCCGAGGACGAGGTCGATTGCAGTCTCAGCGTCGTCGAGTACAAGGGCCGCGAAATCCGCCTGCCCAAGGACGACCACCCGATCGGCAAAGTCAGCGTCGAGCAGGTCGTGGTCAAGTCCAGCAACCGCGGCGCCGCCCTGCTGGGGATGCGCCTGGGCGATGACCGCCTTTACAAGTACGCCCGCGCCTTCGGTTACGGCGAGAAGACCGACCTGGGCCTGGGCGGGGAATCCCGTGGCATCCTGGCCGAGCCCGCCCGTTGGGACGGCTTGACGATCAGCCGTCTGCCCATGGGCCACGCCGTCGGTGCGACCCCCTTGCAGGTTCATATGGCCATGGCTACCATCGCCAACCGCGGCGTGCTCATGCAGCCGCTGGTCGTGCGCCGCCTTTTTGACGAACACGGCGACACCGCCGTGAGCTTCGACCCCGTCGCCCGCCGCCGCGTCGTCTCCTCGGACACGGCGCATACGGTGGCCGGTATGCTGGCCAAGGTCTGCTCGCCCGAGGGTACGGCCCGCGAGGCCATGATCCCCGGCTACGAGGCCGCAGGCAAGACGGGCACGACCCAGAAGCTGGTCAACGGACAGTACTCCAGCCAGCATCACATCGGTTCTTTCAGCGGGTTTTTCCCGGCTTCTTCCCCGGCTCTGGTCATCACCGTCGTGGTGGACGACCCTGAGCTTAAAGGCATCGGCTACGGCGGCAAGGTCGCCGCCCCGGCCTTCCGCGAGTTGGCGGAGAAGTGTGCAGCTTACCTCGGCATCCCGCCGAGCGAGGGCAAACCCATGCTGGCTCTTTCGGAAAGGTAATTGGAAAAATGGCACTACCGGGTATGGAACTGCTACTGGGGGGGCTGCGTAACGGACGCAGGCCTTTCGTATGCTCGTTTGGGATGGCTGGGGGCGGCGCCTCCAGCGTCGGTCCGCAGTGGCCGACCCTCGACCAGTTGGTCAAAGACCTGCCCGCAGTGGAATTTCGCGGCGAGGGGAAAACCCCCGTGCGTGCCCTCGTGACCGACAGCCGCCGGGTCGCTCCCGGGTCGCTCTTTTTCGCCCTCGGGGGCCTGCGCACGGACGGTAACCTCTATATCGAGGAAGCCATCGACCGCGGCGCGGTCGGCCGCGTCTCCGAGAGCCCGGCCGAGTCCAACCCCCCGGTTCCCTTCCTCCAGGTGAAGGACT
>JAUTCS010000161.1 GCA_030673825.1 Verrucomicrobiota bacterium JB024
GGGATCTTCTCGTGACGGAGCGTTACAGTCTTGCCGAGTTTCCGCGCCTGCCGCTAGCTTGCCCTTATGCCTCAGTTGACAACTCTCGAACTGGCCAAGGAGCACTTCAAGTTCTCCGCCGGGCACTTTACGATCTTTTCCGCCGAGGTGCGCGAAAACCTCCACGGGCACAACTGGAACGTCGGGGTCTCGATCACCGCCGAGGTCGGCGACAACGGCCTGACCTTTGACTACGCGGTGGCCAAGCGCCAGGCCGAGGCCTATTGCGCCGAGCTTAACGAACGCTTTTTGCTGCCGGGCCGCTCGCCCTACCTCCAGATCGAGGAAACCGCGACCGGACTGACTGCCATCTACGGCGAGGAACGGCTGCCCTTCCTCAGCCGCGATGCGCTCGTGCTGCCGGTGCGCAACGTCACCGTCGAGGAGCTTTCGGCGTGGTTCCTCCAACGCTTTTGCGACGACCTGGCCTCGCGTCCCGAGCTGGCCATCCACGCGATTAAAGTAAAAGTCTACTCGGGCCCCGGCCAGTGCGCCACCACCGTGTGGGCACGGTAGGCGAGGCAGGACAAGTCCTGCACCTGTGATCCTTCGGACCACTCATGCTGCTCCAGCCGGAGCCTCGACCTCTTCGTTCCGCTTTGTCTGCAAAGGATTAGTCGCGTAGCGACTATTGATCGTTAGCCGTGGGTTTCAACCCACGGTTTCGTAACCCACGAAAAAAAGGACCACGTCGCGTAGCGACGTTTCTCTCCGCCCTTGTCGTCCTCACGCCAGCCCGGCGGCCTGGAGCAGGAGTCCGTGGACCTGGTCGTTGCGTACCAGCGGCGGGAAGCGCTCGGCCCCCGGCCCGAAGGCCGTGAACTCGACCAGCTCGCCGGTGTGGTTGCCGCTGGTCCAGCCGACGGCGGTTTCGGTCTGGAAAATGCCGGGCAGGGTATCGAGCCCTTTGGCGGAAAACTCCTGCGCCTTCATCGTGTCGGGCGAGTACGCTTTGACCGCCTGGAGGGCGAGCGCGAGGGCGTGCAGCTTGTCCCCGCCGAAGCGGATGCCCGTCACGCTCTCCAGGTAGGCCCGCAGCGCGTCGGCGTCGAGGGCGGCGGCCTCCTTTTTCATCTGGCCGTAGGAGCGGGTGAACTTGCCAAGCTTCTCAAAGGCGGCGGTCGTGCCGGAGTAGGAGGGGCCCATGCCGTTGACGTTCATGCCGCCGGTGCCGTGGTCGGTCGTGATGATGACCAGCGTGTCCGGATGCTCGGCGGCGAAGTCCCGCACCAGCGCCACCGCGTGGTCGAACGCGATCTGGTCGTGGATGAGCGCAGCCGCGTCGTTGGCGTGACCGGCGTGGTCCACCCGCGCCCCCTCGACCTGGAGCAAGAATCCGTCCGGAGCCGCCGACAGACGCTCCAGCGCGACGGCGGTCATCTCGGCCAGGGTGGGGACTTGCCGCTGAAGCTCCGGGCTGGCGTCGCGCTCGATGGTGAAGGGCAGGTAACCTTCGGTGAAAAGCCCCAGCAGCGGCGTGGTGCCCGCCGGGAGGGCGAGCAGTTCGCCCCGTTCGGTGACGATTCCGTAGCCCGCCTCTCGGTATTGGCCGAGCAACTCCTCGCTGTAAAACTTAGCTCCGCCGCCCAGCAGCAGGTCCACTTTGCGCTCCAGATACTGTCTGGCGATCAGCTCCTCGTCACCGCGCTTGGGGGTGTTCGCTGCGAACCCGGCGGGCGTGGCGTGGGTGACGGTCGCGGTGGTGACAAGCCCCGTCGCCATCCCGCGCCCGTTTTTGACGGTGGTGCAGAGCGGCTCCAGCGGGCGTCCGTCCACGGGGGACATGTTGATCTGGCCGTTGTTGACGCGCAGGCCGCAGCCCCAGGAGCTGGAGGCGGCGGCGGAGTCGGTCACGATGCTGTTGGCCGAGCTGGTCTCCATCAGGCAGCGCACGATGGGTTGCGAGCCGTAGAGCGAGAGCCAGGCGTTTTCCTGCCCGAGCAGGAGCTGCTGGAACTGCCGCGCCGCCGCGAGCGAGCCGATGTTCATCCCGTCGGCCACCATGAAGATGATGTTCCGGGCCGGGCGGCGGGCGGTATTGGCGGCGGCGGAGCGGTTGCTCTGGCCCAGCAGGGCGGCCGGTCCCATCCCGAGGACGGCCCCGGTCAGGGCGGCGGATTTGATGAAATCGCGGCGTGTAGGCATGACGGAGGAGGGTGGTTGGAAACAGCGGCGGATGTGAGGACGGGCGGCTGTCGAAAATTCCGGACGGGTGACAGGGATAGCCGTTTTCGCCCCCGAAGTCACGCCCAAGACGCGCCGAGCTGCCCGCCCTGGTGTTGTTTACCGGGCCGTCACTCTTTTCCGCCCCCACACTCCTGCCGTTGCCGGGGTAGCGGCCTGCCTGGCCGCGTAGGGGCGTAGCCCCTCGGTGCCAGCGGGTGCAACCCGCCACTTTTCATTTGACCGCTAGACTTTTTGGGGGATATTACAGGGACTGATCACCTCTAGTTGTTTTTGTTATGAGCGATCCCATTGCCCCCACCGAAGAACGTCTCTTTAACCCGCCCGCGGACTTCGCGGCTAACGCCCATGTCGGTAGCCTCGAGGCCTACCGCGAGCTTCACCGCCGCAGCCTGGAGGACCCGGAAGGCTTCTGGGGCGAGGTCGCCAGCGAGCTGACCTGGACCAAGCCCTGGGACCGCGTGCTCAACGCCGATGGCGCTCCTTTTTACAAGTGGTTCGAGGGCGGGCGTACGAACATTACCCTCAACTGCCTCGACCGCCACGTGGACGCCGGGCTGGGGGACAAGACCGCCATTCTCTGGGAGGGCGAGCCGGGCGACACGCGTGAGCTTACCTACGCGGGCCTGTTGAAAGAGGTCTGCCGTTTCGCCAACGTCTTAAAAGGCCTCGGCGTGGGCAAGGGCGATTCGGTCGCCATTTACCTGCCGATGATTCCCGAGCTGGCCATCGCCGTGCTGGCCTGCGCGCGCATCGGCGCGGTGCACTCGGTCATCTTTGCCGGGTTCTCCGCCGAGTCAGTCAAGGACCGCGTGCTCGACGCCTCCTCGAAGTGCGTCATCACCGCCGACGGCTCCTGGCGGCGCGGCAAGGAGCTGTTACTCAAAAACATCGTCGATGACGGCATCGCTGCCTGCGACTGCGTCGAGCAGGTGCTCGTCATCCAGCGTCACCCCGACCGCGAACCCTTCTCCCACAGCTGGACGGCGGGCCGGGACCACTGGTTCCACTCGCTCGCGGCGGGCGCTTCGGACGAATGCCCGGCGGAGGACATGGACGCCGAGGACATGCTTTTCCTCCTCTACACCAGCGGCTCCACGGGCAAGCCCAAGGGCATTATGCACACCGTCGGCGGTTACATGGTCTACACCTACCTGACCGCCAAGCTCACCTTTGACCTCAAGCCTAACGACGTCTATTGGTGCACTGCCGACGTGGGCTGGATCACCGGGCACAGCTACATCGTTTACGGGCCGATGGCCAACGCCGTTACCCAGGTCATGTACGAGGGTGCGCCCAACCACCCGGACGAGTCGCGCTTCTGGCAGATCGTCGAGAAGTACGGTGTCACCGTCTTTTACACCGCCCCGACCGCCATCCGTGCCTTCATGAAGTGGGGCGACCAGCACGTGCAAAAGCACGACCTCTCCAGCCTGCGTCTGCTCGGCACGGTGGGCGAGCCCATCAACCCGGAGGCGTGGATGTGGTACCACCGCGTCATTGGCGGGGAGCGTTGCCCCATCGTCGATACCTGGTGGCAGACCGAGACCGGCGGCCACATGATCACGCCGCTGCCCGGCGCCGTCCCGACCAAGCCCGGCTCGGCCACGCTGCCGTTCCCGGGCATCGACGCCGCCGTCATCGACGAGAACGGCGAGGAGGTCGAGCGCGGCCTGCTCGCGATCCGCAAGCCCTGGCCGGGCATGTTACGTGGCATCTGGGGCGACGAGGAACGCTTCGTCAACACCTACTGGTGCAAGTGGGGCGGCAAGTACTATTTCCCCGGCGATGGCGCGATCCGCGACGCCGACGGCTACATCTGGGTGACCGGGCGTGTGGACGACGTGGTCAACGTCTCCGGGCACCGCATCGGCACGGCCGAGCTGGAGAGCGTCTGCGTGGCGCACCCGGCGGTGGCCGAGAGCGCCGTCATCGGCGTGCCGCACGAGATCAAGGGCCAGGGGCTGGTCGCCTTTGTCATCATCCGCACCGGGGCCGAGGGCGAGGAGTCGCTCTGGCGGCGCGAGCTGGTGGCGATGGTCGATGAAAAGATCGGCAAGTTCGCCCGCCCCGAAAAGATCGTCTTCTCCGTGGACCTGCCCAAAACCCGCTCCGGCAAGATCATGCGCCGCCTCCTGCGCGACATCGCCGAGGACCGCCCGCTGGGCAACGTCACCACGCTGGCCGACCCGGGTATTGTCGAGCAGATCAAGATCAAGTACCGCGAGGTCAACTGACTTGTCTCGGCCCGCCGTCCGGCTGGCCGTCAACTCGATTAAGCTCCTCCACGCTGTCATCCTGAGCAAGTCCGCTTGCGGACGCGTCGAGGGATCTCCGCGTTCGGCTTGTCGGACGGGTTCGTGAAAGTCTGTACCGGGAGATACTTCGACGCGCTGCGCTCGCTCAGGATGACAACGCAGAGGTGGGCGGTCTCACTCGAATTGGTACCGTGCCGGGCTGCGAATACTCGCCGTGCCAGGCTAATCTTCCGGCGTAATGCCATCCGTCGTTAAACGCTGACCCGCCGGGAGTTTAGGGTTGCGGCATCCGCCGGGTGGGGCAATGCTGCTGCGCAATCCTCTCTTTGATTGCACCTATGACTTGTTTTGCTGCGCGACTGCCGCGGGGCCTGTTCAGGACCGCTCTGTTCTCTCTTCTCGTGCTGGGCCTGCTGCCCGCTTTTGCCTCTGCTGCCGAAGATGGCAACGGCCCGACGGCTCCGGGTTTCTCCGGATCTGAAACGCCCGCCCAAAAGGCCCAGATCGGCGGCGACGGTCCGCTCGCGCCTGACTTCGCCGGTGAGACCAAGCCGAAGGCCCCGCAGACGCTTCGGGTCGGTGTCAACCCGAGCGGCCCGCCCGTGATCTTCCTTCAGGGGAACAAAGTCTCCGGCATCGAGGCCGACCTCGCGCAGAGCCTGGGCGAGTACTTGGGCCGTAAGGTTGTCTTTGTACAGTTGCCCTTTAACCAGCTCATCCCCGCGCTGCTGGATGACGAGATCGACATCATCATGTCGGGCATGTCCTTTACCGAGATGCGCGCCATCCGCGTGAACTTCTCCCAGCCGTACATGAAGGTCGGGCAGATGCCGCTGGTGCGCCGCAAGGAGCTCAACAAGTACGCCAACACCCTCGGCCTGCTCAACACCAAGGGTAAGGTCGGCGTCGAGGTCGGCACCACCGGCGACCTCTTCGTGCAGGAGAATTTTATCTATGCCGAGCGCGTCCCGTACAAGAACGTCGAAGACGCCGCCAACGACCTCGCCGCGGGCAAGATCGACATGGTCATCGATGACTCACCGATCGTCTGGTGGCTCGCCTCCGAGAACGAGAGCCGCGGCCTGGCCCCCATGGTCGTCTCCCTGACCGAGGAATATCTCGCCTGGGCCATGCGCAAGGACGATCAGGAACTCCTCCAGCGTGCGAACGAGTTTTTGGTCGAGTTTCGCAGTTCAGGTAATCTGAACAAGGTCATCAAGAAGTGGCTGCCCTACGCCACGGACCTTTAGGTCGATACTGACTTGTTCGCCCGGACCCCGTCTCTGGGCATTGGTGTGGATGTCCGTTGCAGGGTGAACGGGCTGCAGGCTATACTGCACCAGAAGGGCAGGGGGCTGTCGATGTTAGCTGGCTTTGTGTTTGTGCGGATTGAACACAGCTTGCGCAACTTGTTGTGCAAATAACCGTGGGCTGTGTCGGCATTCTTGCTTGCTTGCGATGGCATTTAGAGGGATGAAGGAGACATCGACCCGCGATTCTATGACGGGCTGTTTAGAATAGATTAATCATGGCTGCCTCATCCCCGCCTTTTCTGGAAATTCTCCCCAACCGCGTGCGCCGCAACTACAGCGGCGGAGCCCTGCTGGAGCAGTGGACCGGCGAAGGCACGGAGGGCGACGGCGAGCGTCCGGAAGACTGGATCGGCTCGACCGTCGAGGCGGTCAACCCCGGTCTGCCGCCCGTAGCGAATGAGGGGCTCACCTGCGTACGCCTGCCCGGCGGCGAAACCGCCCGCCTGCGCGACCTGCTGGCCGACGCTCCGGAGTATTACCTCGGCGCGGACCACGTGGCCGCGAACGGCCTGGAGCTGGGCTTTCTCGCCAAGCTGCTGGACTCGGCCATCCGCCTGCACGTACAGGCGCACCCGACCTCGGCTTTTTCCCAGGCGCGGCTTAACTCCCGCTACGGCAAGCTCGAAACCTACGTCGTGCTCGCCGCTCGCGAGGGGAGCGAGCCGTACCTGCGGCTCGGCTTTCAGCACGCCCCCTCTCGTGAGGAGTGGCGGCGCATTATCGAGGAGCAGGACATCCCGGCGATGGACGCGTGCTTCGAGCCCATCCCGCTCAGCGTCGGCGAGGTCTGGCGCGTGCCCGGCGGACTGCCGCACGCCATCGGTGAGGGCGCGCTCGTGCTTGAGGTGATGGAACCCTCGGACTGGGTCGTGCGCTGCGAGTTCGAGCGCGAGGGGATCGTCGTCCCGCCGGAGGGACGCTTCATGCGGCGTGGGTTGGATTTCTGTCTGGATATTTTCGACTACGCCTCGCGCTCGGTGGATGAGATCAAGAAACTCTGCCGCCTGAGCCCGCAGGTGCTGGCGCAGACGGACGCCCTGACCGACGAGCAGCTCGTCGGCCCGGAGCACACCGACTGCTTCACTGTGCGCCGCCTGAGCGTGCGCGCCGCCGCCGCGCTTCCCGCCACCGGACTGATGGCGCTGTGCCTCGTCGCCAAGGGCACGGGCACACTCCATGCCGGAGGCCGCGAATTGTCCCTCAAGCCCGGCTCCCGCTTTTTCCTGCCCGCCGCCGGTCCCGAGGCCCGCGTCATCCCCGCTGACTCTGAACCCATGGAATTGCTGTTATGCCTGCCGATCCTGCTCTAGAAGCCCTGACCCTCAAACGCATCCCCTTCGGCGTCGTCCTGCTGGCCGAGCCCGGCGTACCGCTGGAGGAGACCCAGCGCGACCTGAAAAACATCGCCGCGCTCGGCTTCAACACCGTGGTGCTGTACCCCAGTGTCAGCCGCTGGGACGCGCCGATGCCGGGTGAGACGGCGTTCGACACCATCGACGCGCTCATGGATACCTGCGCGGAGCTCGGGCTCGGCGTCGTGCTGGAGTTGCAGGGCCAGGTCATGCAGGACGCCGACGCGCCCGAGTGCTTCGGCTACGCCCAGGCGCCCGACTACCGCGAGAACGGCTTCCACCAACCCGCCAAGGAGGCGCTCGTGGCCGAGTACCTGCGCGTAGTGACGAAACACTACAAGGGCCACCCCGCGCTCATCGCCTACGACGTTTTTAACGAGATCGGCAACTGCTCGCGCACGCCCGAGACGATCGGGGCCTTCGCCGCGTATTTGAAAAACCAATACGGCGACATCCAGGCGCTCAACCGTGCCTGGGCCACGTATTTTACGGATTTCGAGGCCATCACCCGTGTGCCGCCTAACTTCCGCGTCTGGAGCTGGTCGTCCGTCCTGGCCGAGCGCGACTGGCAGCGCTTCCGCTCGGCAGACTTTGCCGCGCAGATCCGCCGGTGGTGCGAAATCATCCGCGAGAACGACCCGGACACGCCGCTCTTTGTCGATGTGCTCGGCTCGGACGTACTCCAGAACCGCACCGGCGACTACTACGGGGTGAGCGACTGGGACGCGGTCGAGGAGAGTGATGTGCTCGGCCTCTCGTGTTACGCCAATATGCTCGGCCCGCGCTGGTGGGAGACCGACGCGTGGCAGTGGCCGCAGTTCTGGCGGCACGCCCGCAGCGTGGCCGGGGGTAAGCAGACCATGATCTCCGAGCTGATGACCGCGAACCGCTGCCTGTTTCCGGCGGAGGGCTCGTCCATGACCGACGAACTGGGGCTGTGGAGCCATCAGGCGATTTTCCACGGTATCCAGGGGCTGATCTACTGGAAGTACCGTCCCTTCCGCCGGGGCCGCCAGGTCGCCGGGCGCGGGCTGACGGACTTCGACGGCACGCCCAACGCCCAGGCCGAGCAGGCCGCCGCCGTGGCCCGCTTTACGAACGAGCACGCCGCCGCGCTGGCAGCTTCGCATCCCGACACCGCCGGGTGCGCGATCGTGTTCGACCCGGAGATGGAGCGGCTGTTTACCGCGATCGGCGAGGGCGAGGCCACCACGCCGCCCAAGCCCTTTTACACCGATGCGCACCGGGGCTGGTTTCACGCCTGCTGGCGGCATGGGCTCGCGCCGGAGTACCTCACGCCCGCCCGCATCGCCGAGCGGGGTATTCCGGAAAACGTCCGCGTCCTCATCGTGCCGTGCCTGCCGGGGATCTCGGCGGAGTTTGCGCGGGCGCTTGAACGTTTCGTGCAGGGTGGGGGCACGCTCGTGACCGAGTGCCGCTTCGGCGTGCTCGATATCGACGGCAACCTCCAGCCGCACGCGCCGGGCTTCGGCCTGCACGAGCGCTTCGGCTTCGAGGAGCGCGCACTGCTGTGCCGCGGTACGCAGACGATCCTGCTGCCTGCCGGAGGTCTGAAGCTTCAGGACGATTTCTTCCAGACCCTGCGCTGCGGCGAGGATACCGAGGCGCTGCTAAAAACCACCGGCGGCCAGCCCGCGCTCGTGCGTCGCACGGTCGGGGAGGGACAGGTCCTGCACGTGCCCTTCATCCTCGGTCACAAGGTCGAGCGCGAAGACTCCCGGGCCGAGGCCTTGGTGTACTTCGAGCAACTGATGGAGCGCCTGCGCCCACTGCTGCGCCCCGCTGTGGCGATTGCTGACAAAGGCCCGCTCACCGACGTCTCCGTGCTCTGCCGCGAGGATGGCACGCCCTGGCTGGTCGGCCTGTGCAACTTCGCCCACGAGAGCGCCTCCGTCTCTCTTAGTCTGCCTGACGGAGTCCGCCCCGGCGGTCAGTACGGCCCCGCAGTTTGCGTGGAGCAGAGAGGTGGCGGCCTGCGCCTTTCTCTCCCGCCACGCTCGGCCAGTGCACTGCTGCTCTGACCTTCGACCAACAGCGCCGACGACGAGCTGGATGGCTGTCGGTTGATAACACTACCCGCGAAGACGCGCGAAGGTGAGTGCCTGATCGTTTTTCTTCGCGGCCCTTCGTGTGTCTTCGCGGGCAAAAAAGAACCCTGCGACGCGTGCCGCAGGGTTCCGAAAAATTGAGCCGAAGATATCCTCGTGTCCGCTGATCAGAAGGGCACACCCAGGGCGAAGACGATGTTCTCTTCCCCCTTGCTGGAGCCGGCGCTGACGGTGTTGTCGTAGTTGTAGTTGTAGCTCAGGCTGGCTTCGATCCAGTCGGTCAGCTTGGCGATACCAGCGATGTTGAAGTAGAACTGGTACTGGCTGGTTTCGCTCGGATCGACGCGGATGTTGAAGTTCTGCTCGACGCGGAAGTACTTGTTGAAGTGGTACTCGAAGTCGTTACCCGCCGTGACGTAGTAGTACCATTTCTGGCTTACGCCGCCGACGTAGTTGTACTGACCGGCCATTCCGCCGTTGACGCTCAGCTTCATGTCATCCTCGTTGATGATCCGGTAGCCGACGCCGATCTGTTCGGTGGCCTGGTTCTTGATGCCCTTGACCTGGTCGTGCAGGTAGCTCGTGGTCGAGGTGATGAACCAGTCATCGGAGAGGTCGTACTTGTAGTTGAACCCGCCGCCGTATTTGTCGGTATTGATGGTCTTCGCGCCGGAGGCGTTGACCGTGTCGCCGAACTGGTAGAACGCACTCAGCTCATAATGATGCGGGCCGGAGTCCTTCTTGGCCTTGAGTCCGGTGACGAGTGAGGTCGTGGTGGAGGCGGCATTCGTGTAGGTGAAGCCGACGTTGATCTTGCCGCTCCAGCCGTCGGGGATGATGGACTGGAAGCTGTCCTTCCACTCGGAGATCAACTGGTCGAAATACTCAGCCTGCTCTTCGGCCTCGATCTGTTCTTCGGTTTTGGGGGCGGGTTCGGCCTGCGCGTCGGGCGCGGGTTCTTCTCCGGAGGCGGCGTCGGCGAGCTGTTCTCCCGCACCGGGGATCGCCGGGCCGTCCACTTCTTCGCTCACCTCGGTCGGGCTCTGCACCTCGGCCTTGTCAGACGGGACGGTGATCACGCCCAGGATCGGGCTCTTAAAGGTGATGATGCCGTTCTCATTGCTGATGTACTCCCCCTGGATGGAGTCGCCGTTATCTAGGATCAACTTATCAGCGCCACGGGCGGTGGCGAGGCTCAGCGAGGCGGCGAGCACAAAAAACAGTACGCGTAACTTGGTCATGAAGGGCGCAACGAAAAAGAAATGACCGCTAGGGTGCAAACCCTTTTTGGGGAAAGCACCCTAGCGGCCATTGAAAAACAATCGTTGCTGGCTTAGGCGGCGGCCGACTTGACCAGGTTTTTCCCGGTCAGCAGGCTGATGAGCTTTTTCATCGCGGGCGTGAGCACGCGGCCCTTGCGGTGGACGATGGCCAGCGGACGGGACAGCTTCTTGCCCTTGATGTTGAGGGCGCAGATCAGGCCCTGCTTGACCTCCTGCATGACGGTGGTCGAGGGGACGATGGAGATGCCCGCGTCGATTTCGACAGCGCGCTTGACGGTTTCGATATTGTCGAACTCCATGACCGGCTCGATGTCGAGCTTCACTTCCTTGAAGAACTGGTCGGTTGCCTTGCGGGTGGGGATGTCCTGCTCGAATCCGATGAAGCGGTGCTCGGCCAGGTCCTTGATCTCGACCTGCTTCTGGCGCGCCAGCGGGTGGTTCGGGCTGCAGATGACCACGAGGTGGTCTTCCTGGAAGGGGATGACTTCGAGCTGGCGGATCTTGTTGGGGTAGGCCACCAGGCCCAGGTCCACCGCGTTGTGCAGCACATCTTCGTACACGAGGTTCGAGCGGCGGTATTCCACACGGACATTGACCGAGGGGAACTCCTGGAGAAATTCTTTCACGTACGGGGGTAGTTCGTGAAGGCCGATGCTGTAAATCGTCGAGATGTGGATCGTCCCGCTGATCACCTTCTTCATTTCCTGAAGTTCGCTCGTCAACTTCTCATACATGTGCAGAAGTTCTTTCGCCGACTCGTAGAGCTTGGCGCCCTCGCGGGTCAGGCGAAATTGTTTTTGACTGCGGTCAACGATCAGGACATTGAAGTGTTTCTCCATGGCCCGAAGCTGCTGACTGACGGCGGACTGGGTAATGCCATTCAGTTTGGCGGCACGAGAAAAGCTCTGGCTTTCGACCAGATCGCTGAAAATCTTGAAATTTTCGATGTGCATGGGAAATTGCATAATGGATTCTTATTGCGAATCAATAATAAATTTAGTGAATCTTATCTTTAATTTCTCCCATGATTCCATATGCTGATTTTGCCACCCGTTGCTCGGAAATTCGCGAGCGGATCGAACGCGCCTGCGAGGCCGCCCGTCGCCGCCCCGATGAGGTCGGTATCCTGCCGGTGACAAAGAACCATCCCGCGGACGCCGCCTGCTACGCCGCGCAGTACGGTTTTGCCGCCGTGGGGGAGAACCGGGTTCAGGAGGCCCTCGACAAGCAACCGCTCGCGCCCCCCGCGCTCCGCTGGGAGTTGATTGGCCATCTCCAGAGCAACAAGGCGAAGCTCGCCGCCGCGCATTTTGACCGCGTGCAGTCTGTGGACAGTGACAAACTCCTGCACAAACTCGACGCTGCCGCCGCCGAGGCCGGAAAGACCCTCGCCATCCTCCTCCAGGTCAACGCCGGGGACGACCCCGCCAAGTTCGGGGCCGCCTGCGCCGGGGCCGACGCCCTGCTGGAAACCGCCCTGAACTGCCCGCACCTGAAAGTAGAAGGGCTGATGACCATCGCCCCGCTCGACCAGGATAAGTCCGTCGCCGCTCATGCCTTCGAGCGCCTGCGCCAGACCCGCGACCGCCTCGCCGCCTCCTTCGCCACCCCCTTGCCCGTCCTCTCCATGGGCATGACCGACGACCTCGAAGAAGCCGTCAAAGCCGGCAGCACCCTCGTGCGCATCGGCACCGCCCTCTTCGGCACGCGCCCCGGTTACTGAGGTGAGGGGATGTCTGGGGGCTTGCGCAGCCCGGACCCGCGGCAGGCAGAGCCTGCACTTTCGATGCTGCGCATCGCGTCAGCGTTTGTTGTAACCCGCGGCGCGGGTGTAAAAAAACCCCGCGGGGGGATAAAAAAGTGGGGGCCCCCAAGTGAGACGGATTCTAAACCGAGCAGTGAGTCGGCGGGGGAGAAAGTG
>JAUTCS010000162.1 GCA_030673825.1 Verrucomicrobiota bacterium JB024
GGGTGCGCTTTCTGGGCTGGCAAAGCCCGGAGCAGCTGAAGGCGCTGCTGTGCGCCGCCGACGTCTACCTGCAGCCGGGCAGCCAGTCGTCCACCATGCAGACCAGCCTGTGCTGCCGCTGCGCGCTGATTCTGGAAGATATCGAAGGCCACCAGATCTACACCGAGGGCACCGGCTGGCGGGTGACCGACCAGACCGGCATCGTGGCGGCACTGCGGGCCATTCAGTCCGGCGCCGCCGATCTGGACGCCATGAAGGGCAGGGCGGAAGCCCTGGCCCGCGACAAACTGGATTACGCGGTGCTGGCCCGCCGGATACTGCATTAAGTAGGAGCTTATGAAGAACTTCGCCATGATCGGCGCCGCCGGCTACATTGCCCCGCGCCATATGCAGGCCATCAAGGCCACCGGCAACCGGCTGGTGGCGGCCCTGGACCCCAACGACTCCGTGGGCATCATCGACAGCTATTTCCCGGACGCGGACTTCTTCACCGAGTTCGAGCGCTTTGACCGCCATATCGACAAGCTGCGCCGCCAGCGGGACGAGCAGAAAGTGGACTACGTTTCCATCTGCTCCCCCAACTACCTGCACGACAGCCATATGCGCTTCGCCCTGCGCTCCGGCGCCGACGCCATCTGCGAGAAGCCCATCGTGCTGAACCCCTGGAATATCGACGGCCTGCTGGAGATCGAGAAAGACACCGGCCGGCGCATCAACACCATCCTGCAGCTGCGTGTGCACCCGTCCATCGTCGCCCTGCGCGAGAAAGTGCAGGCGGAGAACCGGGAACATAAACACGAGGTGGACCTGACCTACATCACCTCCCGGGGCCACTGGTACCTGCAGTCCTGGAAGGGCGATGAGAAGAAGTCCGGCGGCATCGCCACCAACATCGGCGTGCACTTCTACGACATGCTGCACTTTATCTTCGGTGAACTGCAGGACAACGTGGTGCACCACAGCGACGCCACCTGCGCCGCCGGCTATCTGGAATACGAGAAAGCCCGGGTGCGCTGGTTCCTGTCCGTGGACTACCGGTACGTGCCGGACAGCGCCAAGGCGGACGGCCAGCGCACCTACCGCTCGATCACCGTGGACGGCGAGGAGATCGAATTCTCCGGCGGCTTCACCGACCTGCACACCCGCAGCTATGAGGAAATCCTGGCCGGACGCGGCTATGGTCTGGAGGCCAACCGGGTGGCGATTGAGACGGTGGCGCACATCCGCAACGCCGAGCCTCTGGGGCTGATCGGGGACTACCATCCGTTTCTGGGAAACTGATCGGGTGGCAAGCCTGCTGTTGCTGACCATTAATTACCCATATCCCCCGGGAGAACAGTTTCTGGAGGATGAAATCGGGTATTGGGCGGATAGCGGTTTCCAGGACATCCGTATTTTGCCGGCCCAGGGAGCTGGTAATCCCAGGCCGGTCCCGAAGCGGCTTGACGTTTCGGAGCCTTGCGAAACAGTGCCCAGGGCAGCGATGGCCAGCGCGCTTCTCATGGCGTTGTTCTCCGCTACTTTGAGAAACGAGGTCCGCTATCTTCGCTCGGAAGGAAAATTAACGCTGGCCACTGTCTGGCTGGCCCTGAAAGAAACCACACAGGTCAAAATCGCCGAAAGGCGTCTGAAAGGATTCCTTGCCGACAATCCAACGGACGTTATCTACAGCTATTGGAACAATGCCGCCGCGTACGCCGCCTGTGAACAGAAGCGAAAAGGGTGGCCAGGCAAAGTGATCTCTAGGGCGCATCGGGCGGACCTCTACGAAGAGGAGCGAGCCCACGAGTATATGCCTTTGAAACGCCAGTACGTGGACAGTTTTGATACGGTGTTCTGCCTGTCAGAGGAAGCGGCGGATTACTTCCACGCGCGCTTCGGCGGCACAAGACAAAGCGTACAGGTGGCACCGTTAGGTGTACCCGTGGGCGCGGCAATGACCTCGCGGAGCCCGAGAGGGACTGTACATATCCTGTCGCTGTCTTTCTGTGCTCCCGTGAAACGCATAGATCGAATTCTGGAGGCGGTCGAGCACTTCGCGGCAAAAAATCCGGAGCTTTCGGTTTACTGGACGCACATCGGCCATGGGCCTCTATACGAAACGTTGAAAACCGAGGCGGAGTCCCGAGCCCGACGCCTGGCAAACCTGAGTTGCCGGTTTGCCGGTGCTCTGGAACACGACCGAGTGAGGCAATTCTTCAAGGAAAACCCTGTTGATGTATTCATCAACAGCAGTGCCTCGGAGGGCATGCCGGTCTCCATCATGGAAGCCATGAGCTTCGGCGTACCGGTGATTGCCCCAGACGTCGGTAGCGTCGCCGGTCTGGTATCCGATGACCGCGGCCGGTTGCTGAAGTCGGAACCCGGCCCTCAGGATATCGCGGACGCCATGGAGGAGTGTGTACTGGCACCGATGGCGCGCAGAGAGGTCATGGCGGAGTCCGCCAGGCGGCATATAGAAGATCACTTCAATGCCAACAGGAACTATCCAGCATTCGTTGATGCTGTGGAACGGATATCGGATAAGGCTTAATCAACATGAACTCAGGCGCGTACCAGCTCAATAAAAAAATATTCGGTAGAAATTTCCGATTCGTATCCGATGGGCGATGGCAGGACTGCCTGAATGCTTCGCTGGATTTGTATACGTCCGTGGAAGAGAATGATCCGGACGTGATCGTTTCTTTTATTGACGAAGAGTTTATCCAGAGCGGTTTTACGAACAATCCCAAGATATTCAAAAGAAATGAGACTGCCCTGCAGGTTGATTTCGGCGGGACGGTGGTCGCGTGGAATAATATCGGCGCAAAGCCACTGAATGTCTTTGTGGTAGTAAGAGAACCCAATTACAGGACGATAATCGGCTATCTGAAGAAGCTGATATCCATGGAGTATCCCTCTCGGATTGAATGGTTCGAGCAGATTCTGCATGAACTGATCCTTATCCCTACAGTATATTTTTTGCCCGGCCTTGCGCCCATCCATGCGGCCTGCGTGGGAACCAGGGACGGATGTGTGTTGTTGGCCGGTACGGGCGGCGTAGGCAAATCTTCCGCATTACTATCCTTTGTCGATAACGAAGAGATTGCCTTTATCTCAGACGACATTGCAGTTCTGGATGCTGATGGCGTGGTCTACGGGAATATGGCCTGGCCAAAAATCTACGGATACAACTGTATCGGCAATGGTCTGGAGAAGAGGGTTCTTGCTGGTCGACATTTTCTTAACAGGCTTCACTTTCATATCAAGAATAAAAGGGATCCTTCGAGAGTCAGAAGGAAGATGCGGCCAAATCAGCTATTTGAGAGCTGCATTGCCGATGGCTGCCACCTAAAAGAAGTGTGCTTCCTGATAAAAAATGACGTAGAAACCATGAGCTTGCAGCATCTGAGTAGGGAGGCCTCAGTGGACCTGGCCTTTGAGGTGATGAGTGCTGAATATCAGGTCTTCCACAAGTTCATAAATTGGGAAAAGTACAACGCGCTCGCTTGCGGTGCCGTGCCGCATATCACCATGAGTGATGTATCAGATAAGTGGAAGACCATATACGGCCAGGCTTTTTCGAAACAATCCGAAAAGCTGGAAATTCCCGTGAGCGTGGATCACGTGGCTTATCAAAAGAGAATTAATGAAGTGACCAGTCGCCTTCTTACATAAAGAAAGGGAAGAGCCACAGGATGTTCGGAAGGTTGAAGCAGAGTACGTTTTCGTCCTCCGTCAGACGTAATGTCGGCATGACGCTAGGGCGCCAGCTTTTAGCGGCACTTGCACAGCTCTTTCTGGTCGTACTGATCGCCCGACACCTTGGGCCTGAAGGCAACGGTTTCTACGCAATGGCGGTATTGTTGCCGTCTCTGCTGGCCAATTTCCTGAATTTCGGTGTGGGGCCCGCCACGGTCTATTATGTAAGTCGCCGAGATTTGAGCGTCCGGGAAGCTCTGTTTGGCAACGTGCGGCTCGCCTTTACAGTGTCTTGCGTGGGCATCGCCGTAGCGTTACCAGTGGTCTGGATCTGGGGGAAGACGCTGTTTCCCGGGGTTCCGACGCTGTTGCTATACATCGGTTTGATCAGCTTTCCTCTCACGCTTCTGATGGCGTACTTGACTGTGATCCTGCAGGGTAAGGAGAACTTCAAGGCCTATAACTTAACCGTATTGTGTCCTCCGTTCGCGAACCTTGCGGGTATTGTCATAGCGCTTTTTCTGCTGGATGGTGGCGTGGCGGGGGCAATGATGGCTTACCTGGTTGCCCAGGTTGCCGGTGTGATGCTGGCTCTCGCCCTGGTTCTCCAGGCGCAGAGAGCGGACCCTGCACCGAACGCCACTCAGGGATATGCTCAATACGGTCGAAAGATTCTGAGTTACGGCTGGAAGGCCCATCTATCAAATGTCCTGACGTTTGTGAACTATCGTGCCGACATTTTTCTGGTGAATCTCTTTCTAACGCCTGTCGCCACGGGTATCTACGTTATTGCCGTCCAGATAGCCGAAAAGCTCTGGATGCTTTCACAAGCGGTATGCAGCGTGCTGCTTCCCCGACTTGCCGCCATGCACGCCGACCCCATGGGTAGATTGGCACTGACCAACAAAGGGTTCTGGGCCGTGGCGGGCCTCACGGCGTTGTTGGGCGGAGCAGCCGCAGGCGCATTGTATTGGCTGGTCGCTCCCGTATTTGGGGAGCAGTATCAGGAAGCATGGCCGGCTTTTGTATGGCTGCTACCCGGAATCATCGCCGGGGCGGGTGCCCGCGTTCAATCCAGCTGTATCGCGGCCGCCGGCAAGCCTGAGTGGAATATGTATGTGGCACTCGGTACGGTGACCATCAATATCCTGGCCAACCTCCTTCTGATTCCGAGTCACGGCATTATCGGCGCGGCCTCGGCCACGAGCCTTGCGTACGGCTGTAACGCCATCGTCAAGTTCTGGCTGGTAAGAAAAACGTTGGCCGCTACCGCGTACTGAGGGGCCGTTCACCAAGGCGTATAAAACAAGAATGACCACTCTTGGTCCGGGGTGACAATGCAAGACTATCTGGATCGGCTGGAGGGCATGACGTTCGAGCGCGCCACGTTCACCGCCGCCGCCTTTGCCGATTGGCTTCAACTCATCAAGCAGCAGCTGGACCTGATGTCCCTGGTGGGGCAGTGCCAGTTGCACGCGATGGGGTATGTGGCCGGGCATACTTGCGGCTGTGGCGTGCACACGCCGCTGTCCGGGTACCCGCGGGCGTGTTGCCTGGGGCTGGTGCGTTCCCATCTGCTGTTGGCGGAGCTGGCGTTGTCCGCCGTCTGGCTGGACGGGCAGGCGCGGGGCTATCTCGAGGCCGGCTCGTCGGACCTGGAACGGTCGTTCACCGAGTGGTCCCGGGAGCGGGTGGCTGCCGGGCTGATTACCCTCACCGGCTGGTGCGGCGCGCTGCACCACGCGGTGCTGGCGCTGGCCTGCGAAGAGCGCGACGCCGGCCGCGTCACGGCCCTGGACCTGGCGTTGTTGGGGCAGTTGGAGCGGTGACCATTCATCACCACGGCGCGGTGGACGGCGTTACCGGTTCCTGCCACGAACTGGTGCTGGGGCCGGACGCCAGCCTGTTGATCGACTGCGGGCTGTTCCAGGGCGAGGACGCGGCCCCCCGAGGCGGGCCGGATCAGCTGGCCATCGGGTTCGACGTGCGCCGCATCAAGGCGTTGGTGGTTACCCACGTTCACATCGACCATGTGGGTCGTATCCCCTGGTTGCTGGCCGCCGGCTTCGAGGGGCCGATTCTGTGCAGCGAGCCGTCGGCGCGGTTGCTGCCGCTGGTGCTGGAGGATGCCTTCAAGCTGAGCCTGAGCCGCCAGACCGAGGCGGTGGCCCGCTATCTCCAGGTGATCGAACAGCGGCTGGTGGCGCTGCCCTATGACCAGTGGCACGACGTGCACGATGAGGCGCGCATCCGGCTGAGGCGGGCCGGGCACATTCTCGGGTCCGCGTATGTGGAGTGCGACGTGGCCGGCCACCGGACGGTGTTTTCCGGTGATCTGGGTGCGCCCCATGCGCCGCTGCTGGATCCGCCGGTGCCGCCGGAGGGCTGCGATACCCTGGTGATTGAGAGCACCTACGGCGACCGCCGCCACGAGGGGCGGGCGCGCCGTCGGGAGCGGCTGGCGGCGGTGCTGCGGCGCGCGCTGCGCGACCAGGGCACGGTGCTGATTCCGGCCTTCAGTATCGGGCGCACCCAGGAGCTGCTCTACGAGCTGGAAGACATTATTGAGGAGGGCGGCGACGGCGAGGCGGTGGACGGGCTGCCCTGGCGCGAGTTGCCGGTGATTCTGGATTCGCCGCTGGCTACCCGCTTCACTCGGATATATCGGCAGTTGGCCCGGTTCTGGCCGGCGGAGGCGCGGGCGCGCCGGGCGGCGGGGCGTCGGCCACTGGCCTTCGAGCAGCGGCTGACCGTGGACGATCACGTCGCCCACCAGCGCATGGTGCGCCACCTGGCGGAGAGCCGCCGCCCGGCCATCGTGATCGCCGCCAGTGGTATGTGCACCGGCGGGCGCATCGTCAACTACCTGAAGGCCATGCTCGGCGACCCGCGCCACAACGTGCTGTTCGTGGGCTACCAGGCCGCCGGCACCCCGGGGCGGGCTATCCAGGCCCATGGGCCGAAGGGTGGCTATGTGGACCTGGACGGGGAGCGTATTACCATCCGCGCCGGCATCGAGACCCTGGGCGGCTACTCCGCCCACGCCGACCGGGACGGCCTGATTCACTTCGTCACCGGCCAGAGCCGCTGGCCCTCGCGCATTCTGATCGTGCACGGCGATCCTGACGCCAAACAGGCCCTGGCCGACGCCCTGCGGCAACGCTACCAGGCGGCCGGCAGGGCGGTGTCGGTGGAATGTCCCTCGTATGACCCGGCGTAGCTTGAGATAAATTCAGGCATTAGACGCTTTATTCCGTTTCCGGTAGTATAAGAATGGTGCTCATTTCTTAATCAAAGGCTTAGATGGAAATGCAACAGCAAGGACATTTCAACATACCCGGACGACTCCCATTCCTGGAGGCGGTATGTTGGGATTTGCGCGATGTGCATGGCCTTACCCCGGACGAAATGCTCAACCGGTATGAACGCGGCTGGGAATACCGGGGAGCGCTGGCCGATCTGGAAGGTCAAGAGAGAGCTTTTGTCCATAAACTTGCCGTGGCCAAGGGGTCTTGGCTGCAAGTAGATGTTTGATCACGAACATCATTGCAAGATTCTGCGTGTTCTCGACGCTCTGGATTCCTCCATATTCGAAAAA
>JAUTCS010000163.1 GCA_030673825.1 Verrucomicrobiota bacterium JB024
AGAAGATCGTCATGCGTATTCTGGATAAGACCAAGAGCGCCTTGCCGATCACCGCACTGGGTTTCTCGGACTACAATCTGTCGAAATACCGCGAGTGCATTCGTCAGCCTTACGGCATGATCCTGCACTGCGGGCCGACCGGCTCCGGTAAGTCGATGACGCTTTACTCCGCGCTCAATGAGATCAACTCGCCGGAAATCTGCATCCGCACGGCGGAGGACCCGATCGAGTACACGCTCAACGGCCTTTGCCAGATGCAGATGCAGCGCAAGATCGGGCTGACCTTTGCCAGCGCGCTACGCGCCTTTCTGCGTCAGGACCCGGACGTCATCCTCGTCGGGGAAATTCGTGACAAGGAAACCGCCGGGATCGCGGTCGAGGCTGCGCTCACCGGCCACATGCTTTTCAGCACCCTGCACACCAACGATGCGCCCAGCACGATCGCCCGTCTGACCGACATGGGGATCGAGCCCTTTATGCTCTCGGCCTCACTGGTGTGCGTCTGCGCTCAGCGCCTCATGCGTCGCGTGTGCAAGGTCTGCCGCCAGTCCTACGAGCCTGACGGGCGCGAGTTGGACATCCTCGGCAGGGCCATCGGCTGGAAAGAGGGCGACGGCAACATCTACCGCGCCAACCGCACCGGCTGCCCCAGCTGCGGCGGCAAGGGTTACCGTGGCCGCATCGGTATCCACGAACTCATGCAGATCTCCGAGCTGCTCATCGAGGGTATCAACAAGGAGGTCGAGACCGCCGAGCTCAAGCGCATCGCCATGTACACGGGCATGTACACGCTTCACCAGGACAGTATGAAAAAGGTCCGCTCGGGCATCACCAGCATGGAGGAGGCCATCGCCACTGTGCCGCCCGACCTCGAAGACCTCGAAGCCATGGCCGAGGAGTTCGCCCTCAAGGACCAGCTCAAGGCCAAGGCCGCTGCCGACCGCAAAATGCAGCTTTCCGAGGGAGCCGCCCAGGAGTAAGGACCGCCTTGGGCGGAAAATTAAGCCGGTGGACCGGCAACCATCTCAAGAGCTGCGAGTCCGTCGGCGCAGCAGAAGCGCCGCGCCGAACACGGCGAGCCCGCTCGGGAGCGCCACGGTGGAGGGCTCGGGAATGTTGAGCGGACGAAAGCTCATGGTGCTGTTGGCGGCGTCGAAATAAACGTCGTAGTAGTTGTAGAGGGCGAGGCCGATATTCAGGTCCGAGTTCTCGTCCGTGGCGGTCAGCTGGTTGATGGACTGCTCCTCACCGGTCGTGAAGCCCAGCGTGAACGCCTCGTCATCCGTGCCCATGAGGGTGAGCAGAAACGCCAGATCTGGGTCGAAGTTGCCGTTCTCGTCGATCATGCCGTCGTAGATGCCGTTTGCGTTCGGGGTGGCGAGTGAGAGCCCGCCGGTATCGGCCAGGGCGGAGTAGGGGGCGTCCGCGTCCTGAATCACGCCGCCCACCTCAAAGGCCTGAACGGCGAGCGGGTCGCCGCTCGTCGTGGCATAGCCGGTGGTGGGGATGACATTACCGTCCTGGGTGAGGCCGGTCGTCAGGGTAAAGTCCGCCACCGGGTTATTGCCGTCGGCGAAGTCCGAGTCGAAGTACAGCGTGAGCGTCGGGTCCTGTGTCGTGGCGAGGTTGCCGAGGTGAATGACGTAGCCGCGCAGTTTGTTGCCCTCGCCGTTGGTCATCTGCGCGAGCACGGGAAAGAGGCCCTGCGTGACGCTGTGCGCATGCAGGCCGGCACCGAAGTTGCCGTAGTACTTCCCGAGCAGAGCGGGCTGACCGGCCTCGGTCTGGGATTGCCAGTCGGTGACGCCCTGGGAGTCGGTGGCGCTCGTGCCCTGCGCCACGGTTACGGGCTGGGACTGGATGAGCGCGTTGCCGTTGGCACCGTCGTAAAAGGTCACCGGAGCCACCGCCGTGTCGTACTGGACCGTGCGTCCGCCAAAGGTCGTGGTGCCATTTACGGAGGAGGATGTGTCCACCTCGGAGCCCCACCACTGGGTGACGCCGTTGTCGAGATTATCCGAGTAGGCCGCAGTGACGCCACCGCTGCCGGTGTCGAGCTGGAACAGCTTGGGCGAGCTGCCCGTGCCCCCGAGCGAAAGGTACAGCCCGACGGCGTACTTCTGCGTCCCGCCGAGCGTCGTAACCGTGTCGATCTGCAAGGGGACCTCAACTGATGCGAACGCGGGCACCCCCGCCAGCCACACGATCCCTGCTATCCAAGCGCGCACATTGATCTTCATCGTCAAACCCTCCTGCTTGTGGTCCTAATGCACCCTATAGATGTCCGTAATCATCTGTAGGCTGCCGCTCAAGCGCAATCGAAAACACCCACCCTTTGTGTGACAAATCGAAGACGCCGGGGCGCGTGGGAGCCGGTTCTCGCATAAAAAAAAGCAGCCCGGATGGGCTACTCTTTAGCTCTGCGATGTGTCGGAATACCGGGAATACTCAGCCTCGCCGCCGGCGGTGCAGCAGGGCGATCCCGGCCAGGGCGGCGAAGACCAGCGCGTAGGCCGAGGGCTCGGGCACCTGGCTGAGGGCAAGCAGCTCGCTGCCGTAGTCGCCCATGAAGTCCCAGCTCTGCGAGTTGACATAGATGGTGTCCCCGTCGCAGAGGAACCCGCCCACTGTGCCGGTAAAAATGTCGTCGATCAGTTCGCCGCTTGCTACGTCGTAGCGTGAGATCGTGGTCTCGTAAGTGTCGGTATCGAGGTGGCTGGCCACGAGGTTCCCGTCCGCGTCGAAGTCGATGTATCCGGCATTGGCGAGCAGGAGCTCAGGAGTGGCGTCGGAGAGTTCAAGGCTGCCCACCAGCAGGTCGGAGGCGCTAAAGCTGTAGATGACGCCGTTGTCGTAGTGCGCGTAGAAGAGGTTCCCCGACTGGTCGAAGGCGATCCCGCCGCTGGCCCCGCCCAGGTAGGCGATTTCGGTCAGGCTGTTGTTGGTCAGGTCCATGCGGTAGAGGCGGCTGCCGTCGCCCTCATCGTCGGCGTTCACGTCCGGGTTGGCCACGAAGTAGAACTGCCCCGTGGGCGAGACCGCCGCGTCGAAGATGCCTCCCATCGTCAGCACGCTGGAGGTGTTGTCACCCGCGCCCACCGTGTACATCGTGTAAGGGTAGGGGGCCGAGTAGCTCGTGAAGCCCGAGGCGTACACCTTTCCGCCCGCGTAGGTCACGTGCGAGATGCCGTTGTTACCCGGTACGGTCCCATAGTCCGAGTACGTGCCCGAGCTCAGGTTGTATTGCTTGACCGAGCGGAAATTGCCCACATAGAGCGTGTCGCCGGATTTCGAGATACCCTCGAATTGCGTGTAATCGTACGCTGTGACTGTGCTGGCCAGCACCGAGGATTGGTAGCCGGTGCCCAGCGTGTACGCGCCCAGCGGTGTAACACAACCGACCGTCAGCACGGTCGCAAGGAATTGGGTGTTAAATGACATACGTGTGCCATTAGTTGCGAACCGTTGCGGGCTGTAAAGTTTTATTGGCACAAACGTGCCAATATTAGCTCCGCAATCGTGAGCCACTACTGCTGATTATAAGCCCGGTCGCGAGAGCTGTGGCCTTATCCGCCGCTGGAGAGTCAGAGGGCGATGGGAGGAACGCTGCCCGGTCGCTCGGCTTGCCGGGAAAGGATTAGGGGAGCGGTTGCGGGGCTCTCTGCTCGGGGTCTTCGACTATCGTGCAGCATACGAGCAGTGGCTTGCGTCCCTTGAGTTTTATCTGCACCCACTCGACGGCGCTGCGGGAGAGATCAATCTCCTGCTGGTCACTGGTCATGATCGGTGAATACATGCCCGGAGCCAATTCCATGAAGCCTTCGAAAATATTGCTGGTAATGGTCAGCAGGAGCTTGCTGTCCTCTTTTTCGTAGCGAATCACATAACCCTGGCAGGGGCTCGATTCATCCTGTTTGGCCTGATTCAGCAGGAGCGGCTCAACTTCGGCAATGACGCCCTTATCCTGAGGCAACGGCCAGTAGTAGGAAATCCTCGTTTCCTGGTCGCGGTACTGAAGGCATTCGACCGGCTCGGCGCATAGGGGATACACCGCCGAAATGATAAATAATGAAAAAAGCAGTTTTGTAATATTCATGGCGTTGTGCGATGCGTGTTTTCTTCGTATTCTTGGTACACGAGCAGAGGAGGGGTCGGGGAAAGTGGGTTTCTCGCGAGTGATGATGGACGCAGCCCCATGGTGGCCACCGGGTATAGCCCATAGCCCGGTTCACGCGCCGGCTTCTTTTTCCGCAAGAGCTTTTTCGCGGGCCTTGATGGAGCGGTCCTTCTGCTGGAGTTCCTCGCGCAGTTGTTCCAGCTCGTTTTGCATGACCTCCTGGGTCTGCGCTTTTTCAAAGAGCGAGTTCTCGCTCATCTCCAGAAACTGCTCGCGCTCTTCGAGGAGCGCCCGGGCCTCGGCCAGGGGTTCGCGCACCTCGTTGGCGAGGTCTTTGAGAGAGGCAACTTCCTCGCTCAGCTTGGCGACGGCGAGCTTGAGCGAATCGAGCTCGGCCTTGTACATGGCCAGCAGTTCGTTGTTTACCGCCGGGGTGGCGGTCGCGGCGGGAGCAGGAGCCGGTTCCGCGGCTTTCTCTTCCGCCTTGGGGGCCGGCTTCTCCTTCTTCGCTTCGACGGGAGCCTCCACGACGGGCTCGGGCGCGGGTTCCTCGGCGACCGGTTCGGGTTGAGGTTCCGGTTCGGCTTCGGGGGCGGCTTCCGGCTCGGGAGCTTCCTTGAAGGGAGCGCGGGTCGGCATCTTGAAGCCCGAGCTTTTCTTTTCCGAAATGACCCGGAATTTCTGGGCGGCCTCCTTTTCGAAAATGATCCACTCGGCGTCTTCGTCCTCGGCCTTGCTGGCGTGGAGGACGGAGATTTCGTTGTCCGGGTTCTGGTCCTTGACCTTGCCCACGTCGGGCAGGGCCATGAGGTTGTCCAAGACTTCGCCGTCGATGGCGACCCACCAGGTGTCTTCTTGGTCGTGGCTTAGAATCCAGCGCTGTAACTCGTTCAGGGTCATGCTGTGGGGATGGGTGTGGGCGGCTGTCGGTGCCGCGGTGAGCCGTAGGCTAGAGTCCTGTCGCCATAAAATCTAGCGTTTTTTCGCCTTTTTCCCCTCAGTTTTGCTTATGAGGGAAGCAGAGGGGAATGCCCGGGGGATGCAGACGTAAAGGACGCGTAAAAAAGCCGCCCGGAATCGCCGTTTCCCTCATCCAACTTTCCGGAAAGAAAACGCTTTTCCCGCGAAGCCACGCGAAGGAACGCGAAGTTGTTATGAAATGAAATATCTTCGCGCCCCTTCGCGGGGCTTCGCGGGAAATCTCTTAATCCGCCTTCTTACGATCACCGGGCTCAGGCATAAAACCCGCCGCCGAGGAGGGTCTCTCCGTCGTAGAGCGCGGCGATCTGGCCGGGGGCGAGCGCGCGCTGCGACGCGCGGAAACGAATCTTGGCGGTGCCGTCGTCCATTGGCTCGAAGTCCGTCTTCACCTGCGGGTCGCGGTAGCGGGGCATGACATCGAGCACGCACGGCCCGGTCACCGGCTGCCCCGCCCAGTTGATGTCGCGCAGGGTGAAGGTGCTCCCGTACAGGCCGGGCGCGTCCGGCTCGTCAAAGGCGACCAGCAGGCGGTTCGCGGAAAAATCCTTGCCCGTGACGACGTAGTTTTTGAAGTCGGTGTTGCTGGGGATGCCCAGCCCCTTGCGCTGCCCGAGCGTGAAGTGATGCAGCCCGGCGTGCTCGCCGAGCACGGTGCCGTCGGCGGCGCGGACGATCTCGCCGGGGCGGTCAGGGATGTACGCGGCCAGAAAGGCGTTGATGTCCACTTTGCCCAGAAAGCAGATGCCCTGGCTGTCCTTGCGGGTGGCGTTGGGCAAGGCGTGCTCGCTGGCCAGCTCGCGCACGCGGGGCTTGGCCAGCTCGCCGATGGGGAAGCGCGCCCGCCGTAGTTGCTCCTGGCGCACAAGCGCGAGGAAGTACGACTGGTCCTTGTTGCGGTCGATCCCGCGCAGCACCCGGCGCGAGCCGTCGGGGAGATCCTGCATTCGGCAGTAGTGGCCCGTCGCCACCTCGTCGAAGCCCTGCTCGTCGGCATACCGGGCGAAGACCCCGAACTTCATCTCGCGGTTGCACATCATGTCCGGGTTGGGGGTGACGCCGCTCTTGTAGCCGCGTATCAGGTAATCCACGACATGCTGGCGGTATTCCTCGATCAGGTTGACCACCTCAAAAGGGATGCCCAGGTGCGCGGCCACGGCCTTGGCCTGGCGGATGTCCTCCTCCCACGGGCAGTCGGCCAGGATGGCGCTGCCTTCCTCGTTCATCCAGGTGCGCATGTAGGCGGCGGCCACGTCGTGCCCCTGCTGCTTGAGCAGGAGCGCCGCCACCGCGCTGTCAACGCCGCCGGAGAGGGCTACCAGGATTTTCGCCATCCGGCCAGTCAGGCACACTTTTATCTAAAAAACAACCTCCGGCTTGGCCGCCATCAGTCCGAACCGGCGGGGTAGGGATGCGTCCCCGGTCCAAAGGCCACTGCCCCCTGAAAAACAAAAATCCCGCACTTGCAGAAATTTGCGTAGCCATGCGGCATGGCCCTGGCTATGTTAAGCCAATCTTATGTGCGCCGACGTATTTTTTGAAGCCAAGTGGGAAAGTCATCAGCGCGGGGTCGTGTTTCTGAACGAAGACTGGAAGGGCGCGGGAATGCCGCCCCTGTTCCTCAACCCCGGGAAGCAGGCGCTCAAGAAGATCGAGCGGGCCGCCCCGCAGGAGTACGCCAAGCTCTCCGGCTACTATGCCGAGGGTAAGCGGATCGTGTTCTTTTTGTGGCCTGAGCACTTTCCGAACCTCGACTGGCAGGAGAACACCTTTTACGTCGCGGGCGAGTTCAACGGCTGGGAAAAGGCCATCGGCAAACCGCGTTGGCATATGACCCGCGACCGCTATCAGGGGCGGCTCTGCTTCACCCTCAGTGTGCCCGCCCGCCTGGTTTGTACCGGCGAGGCCGTACGCTTCAAGTTCGTCACCGGCGACGGCGACTGGCAGATGACCCCGCTCGACGCGCCCAACCGCGAAGTCGAGGGCGACGGGACGCACCCCTTTCTCCTCGACCCCAAGCGCACCGGCGCGCGCGTCTTTTACTTCGAGCCTCCGCAGTCGCACCACATTCTCGGGCACGAGAAGCTCCTGTGGAAGGACAAGTCCACTCGGCAGGAGTGCGGGATCGCCTTCGGGCACCTGCTGCTTGCGCTGGGGACGGATGCCCAGCTCGGCGTCCTCATGGCCGCGGGCAAGACCATCTTCCGCCTCTTCGCCCCCCGGGCCACACGGGTCACGGTGTGCGTTTACAAGAACCTCGACGGCTCTGACACTTCCTGCCATGACCTCGTCCGCGTGAGTGACAACATCTGGGAGCGCGTCCACCCCGGCAACCTCCACGGCTGGTACTACCACTACAGCGTGGACGGCGAGGACAGCGGCAACTTCAGCCACTTTGACCCGGACTTCAAGATCCTCGATCCCTATGCGCTGGCCGCGGTTAGCCACGTGGGCCCGGGTATCATCTACGACCCGGAAAAGCTCCCGCGCCCGCACCACCGGTTCAAGCCGCCCGCCTGGCACGATCTCGTTATCATGGAGGCGCACGTGCGCGACCTGCTTGCGCACGCCGAGGCCGACCTCTCGCCCGCCGACCGGCAGGGCTTCGCCGGGCTGGCCAAGTGGCTGCGCTCAGGCGATTGCTACCTCAAGGATGTCGGCGTCAATGCCGTCGAGCTCCAGCCCGTGCAGGAGAACGACGCCCGCAGCCGCGACGAGTATCACTGGGGCTACATGACCTGCAACTACTTCGCCCCGGAGAGCTCCTACGGCACCGAACCGGAGAAGGCCTCGCAGATCCACGAGTTCAAGGACGTGGTGGACGCCTTTCACGAGCAGAACATGGCCGTCATCCTCGATGTGGTGTACAACCACGTGGGCGAACCCGCGCACCTGCTCTTCATCGACAAGCTCTACTACTTCGAGACCGACCACAAGGGCAACCTCATGAACTGGAGCGGCTGCGGCAACGACTTCAGCGCGCACACGCCGATGGGCCGCCGCCTCATGATCGACAGTCTCGTGCACCTGGTGAAAACCTACGACGTGGACGGCTTCCGCTTCGACTTGGCCGAGCTGATCGGGGTGGACGTGCTCAAGGACGTGGAAAAGGCGCTCAAGGCCGTCAAGCCCTCCATTATCCTCATCGCCGAGCCCTGGAGCTTCCGCGGGCACATCGCCCAGGCCCTGCGCCACACCGGCTTCTCCTCGTGGAACGACGGCTACCGCGACTTCGTGGCCCGCTATGTCAAGGGCGAGGCCAACCGCGACCAGTTCCGCTATTTCATCTCCGGTTCGCCGCACTACTTCGCCATGTTCCCGGCGCAGACGGTCAACTATGCTTCCTCACACGACGACCGCTGCTGGCTGGACAAGATCACCGAAAACGCCGAGCACAACGCTTCCTGGCCCACGGCTAACGACCGCCGCCGCACACATCTGATGTGCGCGCTGCTCATGACCTCGCTGGGCATCCCCATGTTGGCCGAGGGGGACGACCTCCTGCGCTCCAAGCAGGGCGTCAACAACTCCTACCAGCGAGGCGACCTCAACGCGCTCGACTACTCGCGCCAGCGCCAGTACCCGGCCACGGCGGAGTATTTCCGGCGCTGGATCGCCTTCCGCCGCAGCGCCCAGGGGAAACTCTTCCGCCTCGACGGCCGCCAGAGTAACGGCTACCTCAAGTTTTACGAGGACGGCGACACCTCCGCCATCGCCGTACTCTACAACGCCGACCACACCAACGGACGCGAGCAGATTCTGTTTGCGATCAACCCGCACTTCGACGGCTATGCACTGCCGCTCTCGGGGCTGGCGCAGAAAGACTTCCGCCAGCTCGCCGACCACGAGCGTTTCGATTCCCACGGCCTCACCTGTGGTCTCATCCGCTGGGAAGACGACCACCTCCACCTCCCGCCCATGAGCTGCGGCTTATGGGTGAAGAAGTAGGGCAGGGGGCTTGACCGGTCACGTGTGACACCGCAGTCTGGAGGGGCGATGGAGAATCGACTCGCCGCCCGGCTACGAATCCAGTGCGCGTTCATGATGTGCGCGGTCGGCTTACTCACCGGCTGCGTTTCCACGTCGATTTCGTCCTACCGCGACCCCGCATACACGGAGAAAAGCTACGCATCCTTTGTCGTCGTGGCCGGTTTCTTCCAGATCGGTAATCAGAGCTATCTGGAGTCGGAGTTGGTGGAGGAACTGAGTGAACGGGGGATCGAGGCGTTTCGGGGGATCGACATCCTGCCGCCGACCCGCGACCTCGGCCCGGAGGAGATTACGCAGGCCCTGCGCGGCAGTGGGGCGGAGGCCGTCCTGTTTGTCGAGCTGACCGATTTTCGCACCGTCGGCACTTACTTCCCGCCCACTTATCACACACGGGGCATTGTCAGCACGGAGGAGGGAGTCGCTCTCGTCAACGACATCTCCGGCACACCGCCCGAGGATTGTTTCCAGTCCGGTGAGGGCAGGCCCGTCTATATCAACCTGACGACTACTCAGACCGGCGGCAACACCGTCGAAAGTCCGGTGGCGGACACCCGGATCGCCGTGATGGATCTCGGCACCGGCGATATGGTCTGGCTGGCCGATGCGACGACCGAGGGCCGGGCGGATTCCAGCCGCAAGGATATGGCGGATTCCCTAGCGGGCCAGATCATCTCCCAACTTACCGAATCCAGGATGCTCACGCCGACCCCTTGATGATAAGAGCGGGCGCTACCCCATCGATAAGGAGGGCAGGGGACGGCGCTGCCCGCCCATCAGAAACGCTTGACGCAGGGATGCCGCGAGGCAATGGTACACTGGGGGGTATTTACCGGGTTTGAGGCCGTGCTGATGGGCTTTATAAGCGCTACCCGGTGGGCGGATTAGCATTAGCTTTATTTATTTCAGGGTTGCGAAAACCCGGGCTTAACGCTTGCCTTGCGCGGAACCGGGCGCTTAATGGTCTGTCTGCTCTTCGGAAAGGGGCCGACTGCGCCCCGGCTACGAACACATACACTAAAACGGTTTAATTATGGCAATCAAAGTAGGTATCAACGGATTCGGCCGCATCGGGCGGCTGGTGTTCAGAGCGCTGGTGGACAAGGGTCTGCTCGGCAGTGAAGTCGAAGTCGTCGCGATTAACGACCTCGTCCCCGCCGACAACCTGGCTTACCTCCTCAAGTACGACTCCATCCAGGGTCGCTTCAACGGCACCGTGGAAGCCCCGGACGACGACACGCTCATCGTCAATGGCCAGACCATCAAGTCGCTTTCCGTCAAGGAAGGCCCCGCCGCCCTCCCGTGGAAGGAACTGGGCGTGGACGTCGTGATCGAGTCCACCGGTCTGTTCGTCGAGGACAAGAAGGCCATGGGCCACATCGAAGCCGGCGCCAAGAAGGTCATCATCTCCGCCCCCGGTAAGGGTGACGGCGTCAAGACCGTCGTGCTCGGTGTCAACTGCGACACCCTCACCGCCGAGGACAACATCATCTCCAACGCCTCCTGCACGACCAACTGTCTGGCCCCGATCACCAAGGTGATCCTCGACAACTACGGTATCGTCGAAGGCCTCATGACCACGGTCCACAGCTACACCGCCACGCAGAAGACCGTGGACGGCCCCAGCCGCAAGGACTGGAAGGGTGGCCGCAGCGCCGCGATCAACATCATCCCGTCCACCACCGGTGCCGCCAAGGCTGTCGGTCTGGTGCTGCCTGCCGTCAAGGGCAAGCTGACCGGGATGGCCTTCCGCGTGCCGACCCCGACCGTCTCGGTCGTTGACCTCACGGTCCGCCTGGAAAAGCCCGCTTCCTACGAAGCCATCTGCGCCAAGATGAAGGAAGCCTCCGAAGGCCCCCTCAAGGGCATCTTGGGCTACACCGAAGACGAAGTGGTCAGCAGCGACTTCATCCACTGCGGCCTGAGCTCGATCTTCGACGCCGGCAGCGGTCTGTCCCTGAACGACAACTTCGTGAAGCTGGTCTCCTGGTACGACAACGAATGGGGTTACTCCAACCGTTGCGTAGAGCTGCTCCAGAAGGTCATCAAGTTCCTCTAATCCCGCCCGAGTAGCGGTTTTGTTTTACGGCGGGCCGCCCATGCTATCATGGGCGGCCTCGCTTTCACCAAGGATGGCTTCGGCCACCTTTTCCCCCGCAAGGGGCCTTCAGCACCCGCGCCGGAGCCACTTTCATGCATCCGCCGCTTCTGCGAATCCTACGCATCTACGAATTTCAAAATTAATAAAATCATGGCTTCCGTCAAAACCATCAAGGACGTCAACCTCGCCGGCAAACGCGTGTTCGTGCGCGTGGACTTCAATGTTCCCTTCGACGCGCAGGGTAACATCTCCGACGACACCCGCATCGTGGGCGCGCTGCCGACGATCAAGCACCTGGTCGCCCAGGGGGCGAAGGTCATCCTCGCCAGCCACCTCGGCCGCCCGAAGGGTGAAAAGAACCTGAAGTACACCCTGGCCCCCGTGGCCAAGGCCCTCTCCGAGCGCCTCGGCCAGCCGGTCCTGTTCGTGCCGGACTGCATCGGCCCGGAAGCCGAAAAGGCCGCCAATGAGCTGGCCGACGGCGGCGTTATCCTGCTGGAGAACGCCCGCTTCTACAAGGGCGAGGAAAAGAACGACCCGGAATTCTGCCAGGCCCTGGCCAAGCTCGCCGACGCCTACGTCAACGACGCTTTCGGCACCGCTCACCGCGCCCACGCCACCACCGAGGGCATCACCAAGTACATTTCCGGCCCGAAGGTCTCCGGCTTCCTCATCGAAAAGGAACTGGACTTCCTCGGCGACAAGACCGCCAAGCCCGAGCGCCCCTTCGCCGTCATCCTCGGCGGGGCCAAGGTCTCCGATAATATCACCGATAT